>NZ_JBHXRK010000018.1:0-165741 GCF_042716875.1 Streptomyces sp. NPDC058646
CCTCCGCCGCATCCGCGCCAAGCTGAACGTCCACACCACCGCCGAACTCACCCGCCTGGCCATCAGCCTGGGACTGTGACCCCAGGGAACCACGGGGTCTTCGGCTACGGGGCGTCTCCCGGCCGCTCCGGCCGTTCCTCCCCGGCAGGCCCGTCCGGGTGCGGCTCCGCGGAGTTCTGCGGGCGGGGATGGAGTCCGCGGCCCAGGGTCGGGTCGGCCAGGGGCGTGGGGGAGAGGTCGGCGGGTCCTTCGCCGGGCTCCAGGAGGGTGTCGGCGGCGCCGACGATGAGGGGGTCGGGCCGGCCGACCGCCTCGGGGTCCTTCCCGTCGTAGTCGATGCGCCACAGGAGGCTCCGTATCGCCTCCAGCCGGCCCCGCCGCTTGTCGTTGCTCTTGACGACCGTCCACGGCGCGTGTTCGGTGTCGGTGGCCCGGAACATGTCGACCTTGGCGGTGGTGTACGCGTCCCACAGGTCCAGGGAGGCCAGGTCCGTCGGCGACAGTTTCCACTGCCGCACCGGATCCACCCGGCGGATCGCGAAACGGGTGCGCTGCTCGGAGCGCGAGACGGAGAACCAAAGTTTCACCAGCAGGATCCCGTCGGCGACCAGCATGGACTCGAAGGCGGGGCACTGCCGCAGGAACAGCTCGTACTCCTCCGGGGAACAGAAACCCATGACCCTCTCGACCCCGGCCCGGTTGTACCAGGAGCGGTCGAAGAAGACGATCTCACCGGCGGTCGGGAGGTGGGCGGTGTACCGCTGGAAGTACCACTGACCGGCCTCCCGCTCGGTCGGCTTGTCCAGGGCGACGATGCGGGCCCCGCGCGGATTGAGCCGCTCGGTGAACCGCTGGATCGTCCCGCCCTTGCCGGCCGCGTCCCGCCCCTCGCAGATCACCACCAGCCGGGCCCCCGTCTCCTTCACCCAGTGCTGGAGCTTGAGCAGCTCGATCTGCAGGATCCGCTTGGTCCGCTCGTACTCACCCCGCCGGACCTTGCGGTCGTACGGATAGTTCTCCTGCCACGTCCGGATCGGGGCGCCGACCGAGTCGAGGAGCACCGGCTGCTCGGGCCGGTGGTCGTCCACGCTGAGCCCCGCCAGCAGATCTTCGCCCTGGGACTGCTGAATGTCGTCTTCGTTCATACCGCGCGCCTACCCCGTTCCACCGGATCACGCCTACGGGCGGCCGGCGAGGTCCGGGACGAGCAGGCCGTCATCGCGGGGCGACGCCACGGTACGGCTCACGGCGACGGCTCACCGCCCCCCCCGCCGATGGGGCGGAGGGGGCCGGTGAGCCGTATGTGACGCCGGACGGCCGGGACGGCCTGTGCCGTCCCACGCCGCTCGGGTCGTTCAGGTGTGCAGACGGCTGTTGGGGCCGTCCTGGTCGCCGGCGCTCTCGTCGTTGAACCAGTAGTCGCCGGCGGCCAGGTACCGGAACGCATGGGTGCTCTTGCTCGGCAGCGCGACGGTGACCGCCCGCTTGCCGTCCTTGCGCGGCTCCAGCGTGTGGATGCCGGGCTGCCAGTCGTTGAAGTCGCCGACCACGCTGACCGGCCCGGGCGGGATGTCGGAGGGGAGGACGAAGGTGACCTCGGTGCGGTCCTTGCGCAGGGTGCGCTCCAGCATGGCGTTCGGCTCCTGACGGCGCGGGGCGGACGGGAATGCGCCCATCCTGTCCACCTGACGGCCGGAGCCGCATCCCGACGCTGCCAGGCAGGTACGGATGTCACCCGCCCGCCACGATCCGTGGCACACAAGGTGCGTAGGGTGAGATCCGGTGCCAAGGTGGAAGTGAGACGGCTCCGCACGACGAACGAGGACGACGAGTGCGACGCACGCCACGACGACGTGCGAGCAGAGCAGTACCCACGCACGCAGAGCCCGGCCGGGGACCGTAGTCACCCCGGCCGGGCTCTGTCACGCACAGCGGTCCGCGGGACCCGCCGGTCCCTCAGCCGGCCAGGGCGACGAGCCGCCGGTACTGGAGGTCGGCCGTCCGCCCGGCCGTGAGGTGGACGCGGACGTCGGCGAGATACTCCCTGAGGGCGTCGTAGCCGACCGTGTAAGCGGCCTCCTGCCCGCCGGCCCCCGGAGGCATCCAGAAGATCAGCACCTGCTCGTTCCTGCGCGCGCCCTCCCGCGTGGCGAAGGCCAGCTCGTGGACGACGAGGCGCGGCTCGTCCGCGGGCAGCGCCCGGAGCAGCTCCTCATGGGTCAGATTGGCTTCCATGTCCGGCACCAGGGCACCGGGTGTGTCCGTGGAGCGCAGGATCACGGTGTTGACATCCCGCATCTCCGTCAAATGGTGGAGGGCGCCGAGGCACCCTTCCGAAAGGCTGACTGGGCTGCTCATAGGAATCCCGTCTCGGTCGTGGCCGTCACCTGGACATCAACGGCGCAGCACCCGCTAAGGGTGCGGCGGCCGGACGGCCATGGGTGCGAGGCCGAGGCCGGCGAGCGCGGACGCTCCGGCTGCGGCATGCTCGCCACCGGCGAGAACCAGCGTGCGGGCCGACTGGTAGCGGGAACCGGCCGCCTCGAAGGCTTTTGCGGTGGCGAGCAGCCGCGGCAGGTCACCGTCGAGCAGGGCCTGCGCCCGGTCCAGCTGGGCGGTGGCGACCGGATTGCCGGTGACCACCGCGCGGGCGGCGTCGACCCGGGCCGGCGCATCCGGGTGCCCGGCGAGGACCGCAGCCTCCGCCCGGAGTGCCACGTACCAGTGCAGCCAGACCCAGCAGACCCACTTCCACACCTGCTCAGGCTCCGGCGCGATCCGCTCCAGCGCCGCGTCCGCGTCCCCGTGGTGGAGCAGGACCATGGTGTCGAAGACCGCGCCGTGGCCGTGGCGGTGGTCCTCCTTGCTTCCCGCCCGGTCGGCGATCGCGAGCCAGGCCGACCGCGCGTCCTGGTCGTCACGCAGACCGTGGACCATCGCGACGGCCGCGGCGGCCGGACCGAGCGAGAACGAGCGCTGCCGGCCGGTCTGCTCCCATGCGTCGAGGAAGCGCACGCTGCCGGTGAGCACGTCGTCGGCGCGGCCCGCGAACGCGTCCGCGACCAGGAGCCAGGACATGGCGTGGTCGCCCACCTCGGCCAGCAGCGGCTGGCCCGCCAGCTGTCTGCCCCACCGGTGCGCCGCAGGCAGTTCCCCCGCGCCGACGGCCGTTGCGGCGGCCATGGCCAGGGCGTCGACCAGTTCGTGCGTACCGGCGGGGGCGTCCGGTGCCGAAGCCAGGATGCCCACCCGGCGCCGGGCGGCGGCCGCGGCGGCGAAGGTGTCACCGGCCCAGCTCTGCGCCCCGGAGAGCGCGTCGAGAGCGGCGGACTGCGCCACCGGATCGCCCGTCCGGCGGGCGAGCTCGACCGCTCGCCCGGCGCACGCGACGGTCTCCGGCGCGGTGTTGTCCGGATCGCCCTGGACCGCTCCGAACGCGTCCGCGACCACTGCCGCCTCGGCCAGTGCCATGGCCGCCTCGGCATCCGGGTCGTCGCCACCGCTCAGCTCCCGCGCCGACGTGAGCAGGGCGGTGACCTCTTCCGCGGCTGGGATCCGGGTGAACGCGCTGGAGAAGCGGTACGCGACGGTGGCGGCGGCCGCCAGTTCGCGACCGGCACCGGCGTCGTCCCCGGCCCGGCGGGCTGCCTCCCCGGCAGCCCGGTGCAGGCGGAACATGTCGTCGCCGAGCCGCCGGCACCCGGCCACCCCGGCGGCGTGGTGCAGCGCCCGCGCACCTGCGGCATCGTCCCCGGCGAGCCCGGCCGCCTGCTCGTACCGCTGCTGCGCCTCGCCCAGCAGGTTCCGGGTGAAGGCCAGTTCGGCCATGGACAGGGCGAGACGGTAGGCGTCCGCGCGCTGCTCCGGCCGGCCGGCGGCCCAGGCGAGGGCGGCGCGGAGGTCCTCCGCCAGGGCGTCGAACCTGGCCCGCCAGTCAGCGCCGCCGGCGCCGGTGAGGGCGCTCGCGCCGGTCAGGCACCACGCGAGGTGCCGGGCGCGGACGTCCGCGACCTCGCCGGCCTCGGCGAGCCGCTCCGTCCCGTACTGGCGGATGGTCTCCAGGCCGTGGTAGCGGGTACCGGTCGCCGAGGGCATCACCGAGAGCAGGCTCTGCTCGGCGAGCCTGCCCAACCCGTCGGCCACCGCAGCCCCCTCCAGCCCGTCGGACCCGGCCCGGGCCCCGCCGGAGGCCACCCCCTCGAAGGCCGCCACCTCGGCGGCTTCCTCGGCCGTGAACGGCGCCACGAACACCGACACCCTCCGCAGCAGCACCCGGTCCTGTGGTTGCAGCAGGTCGTGGCTCCAGTCGAGGACCGCCCGCACCGACCGGTGCCTGCCGTCGGCGCGCGGGCCGCCCGCCAGGATCCGGAGCTGGTCGGAGAGCCCGGCCGTCAGGCCGTCCAGACCGAGCGTGGACCACCGCGCAGCCGCCAGTTCGATGGCCAGCGCCATGCCGTCGAGCCGCTCGCACAGGGCCGCGACCCGGTCGCGTTCCCCCGCGCCCGGAGCCCGGCCGACCGCTGCCGCCCGCTCCATGAACAGGGCCACCGCCTCCGATGTCCCGCCGCCGACCCGCGACAGCGGCGGGACCGGGAAAACCCACTCGAACGGCACCATCAGCCGGGCCCGGCTGGTCGCGAGCACCCGTACCCCCGGGCAGGCCACGAGCAGCCGTTCCAGGAACGGCGCCACCCCGTCGAGCACCTGCTCGCAGTTGTCCAGCACCAGCAGAGCCTGACGGTCCGCCAGCGCGGCCACCACCGCGTCGTCGATGCCGCGCCCGGGCTGCTCGCCCACGCCGACGGCCGCCGCGACCGCCGAACCCACCCGCCCCGGATCGGTGACCGGGACCAGGTCGACGAACCACACTCCGTCGGCGAAGTCGTCCGCCACCTCTGCCGCCACCGCCAGTGCGAGCCGCGTCTTGCCCACCCCGCCCAGACCGACCGCGGTCACCAGCCGACGTGCCGTCACCTCCTGGGCCAGCTCCCCGCGTTCACGCCCCCGGCCGACGAACGCCGTCAGCGGCGCCGGCAGTGCGGGTGCCGAGCGCGCCTGCCGGGCGCGCGTGAGTTCGGCCGCGCGCCGGGACAGCGCCCGCCGGTCCGGCATCCCCAACTTGCGCAGCAGGGAGGAGGCATGGGACTCCACCGTCCGTACGGAGATGAACAGCCGCGCGGCGATCTCCGCGTTGCTGAGGTGCTCCCCGAGCAGGGTGAGCACCTCGGATTCCCGGGCCGAGATCACTGGAGTGGACACCGGCCCATTATCCGTAGTGCTCTCCGTAGCCGGCACGGAGGTGGACCCCACCCCTCCCGGGAGAGGCTGTGACCACAGCGAAGGAGCCCGGGACGAAGCACCGGGCCCGCCCGGACCCCGACCACAGGAGAAGCCGTGAACACCTCTTCCACCCAGGGCATCAAGACCGTGCTGCACCCCGTCTCCGACCTCGAAAGGGCCAAGGCCGTGTACACCGCGCTGCTCGGCGCCCCGCCGCAGACCGACGGCCCCTACTACGTCGGCTTCGAGGTTGCCGGGCAGCACATCGGCCTCGTGCCGGGCGGCGGGCCGCAGGGCCTGACCGGGTCGCTGGCCTACTGGCACGTGCCGGACGTCGAGGCGACGGTCGCCGAGATGACGGCTGCGGGCGCCACCGTGAAGGAGGCCGCCCACGACGTCGGCGGCGGCCGCCTGGTGGCCACCGTCATCGACCCCGACGGCAACCTCCTCGGGCTCCTTCAGGACCGATGAGTACCGGACCCCGCTCCCGCGCACAGCGCCGCCGCGACACCGAGCACCGGCTCACCCACGACATCGACGTGTGGGTGGCCAGTGCCTCGCCGGACGGCACCCCGCATCTGGTGCCGCTGTCCTTCGACTGGGACGGGGAGGCCCTCCTGGCGGCCACTGCGGCGGACAGCCCGACCGGCCGGAACCTGGCCGCCACGGGGACCGCCCGGCTGGCGCTCGGCGACACCCGCGACGTCGTCATGATCGAGGGCGACGTCGAGGTCCTCGCCCTCGGTGCGCTGCCGCGGCCGGCCGGTGACCGCTTCGCCGCGCGCACCGGTTTCGACCCGCGCACCCTGACCGCGCCGTACGGCTGGTTCCGCATCACCCCGGGCCGCGTCCAGGCCTGGCGCGAGGTGGACGAACTGCCCGCCCGCCAGCTGATGCGCGACGGCCGCTGGCTGGACTGACGTCCGCGAAGCCCCTTCCTCCGATCCAC
This sequence comes from Streptomyces sp. NPDC058646, assembly GCF_042716875.1. Classification (NCBI taxonomy): domain Bacteria; kingdom Bacillati; phylum Actinomycetota; class Actinomycetes; order Kitasatosporales; family Streptomycetaceae; genus Streptomyces; species Streptomyces sp. NPDC058646. Next base: position 6,230 of record NZ_JBHXRK010000018.1, read on the forward strand.
CTGTCAAACCATCAAGGAGACGATCCGTCATGACCGGTACCAGTACCAGTACCAGTACCAGCACCAGCACCCAGAGCACGCACCAGGGATTCACGGCCGAGGAGCGGGCCGCGATGAAGGACCACGCCCAGGAGCTGAAGGCCGCGGCGCGCCGCAGTTCCCGGGCGGACAAGGCGGCGGAGGCGGAGCGGGAGGTGCTCGCGAAGATTGCCGGGATGCGGGACTCGGACCGCGTCATGGCCGAGCGGGTCCATGCCGTCGTCACGGCGAACGCCCCCGCACTGGCCCCGAAGCTCTGGTACGGGATGCCCTCGTACGCCCTGGACGGCAAGGTCGTCTGCTTCTTCCAGAGCGCGGAGAAGTTCAAGGCGCGGTACGCGACGCTCGGGTTCAGCGACCAGGCGAAGCTGGACGAGGGCACGATGTGGGCGGCCGGCTTCGCCCTGACCGAGGTGACGTCCGAGGTGGAGGAGCGGATCGCCGCGCTCGTGAAGCGGGCGGCCGACGGAGGCGCTCCCGGACATCGCGCCGCGGCGGCCTAGCGGGCGCTGCGCGCGAGCCAGGGGGTCAGGGCGCTCACGATCGGCTCCTTGTACGTCTCGTCCCCGGGGACCGGCACGACCAGCCACTGGCCCGGCGGGAAGAACCGCCCCTTCGTGAAGGCCAGTCCTCCGTAGACGGACCGAAGGAACGCCGGGACGGAATCGCGGGGGACGTCGTGGAACTCGACGTGATCCACGGTGATCTCCGCGTCGTCCTCGGGGAAGATCCGGACACGCACCGCCGGGACACCGGCGAGCTCGACGAACGCCTCGTGCGGCAGCGAGCCGTCGGGGTCGACGGTGGTGAAGAGGCCGGCCGAGGTGCGGCGCGAGGTCTGGTCGGCGCCGATGTCGTCGGTGACGGTCATGGTCAGGCCGTAGTCGTCCGCGATCTCGCGGACCGCGGTGACGGCCGCTTCGGTGGTGGGCAGATGAGGGTGTGCCATGGCCGGAATACTTCCTCATCCGGGTGCGCGGGGACGCTGGGGTCCGAGGGGGCGTGCGGACGCGTTCCCAAAGAAATCTCTGCAAAAATAGTTTGGGGAAATCTCCGGGCCGCTCTACCTTTCCGTCATGGTCAGCGAAGAGCAGGAACGCGTACTCGATCCCGAGCAGGACGCGGCAGCCTTGAAGGCCCTCACCCACCCCCTGCGCATCCGGCTGCTCGGACTGCTGCGGCAGGACGGCCCCGCCACCGCCAGCGAACTCGCGGTCAGGACCGGCCAGTCGTCCGCGTCCACCAGCTATCACCTGCGGATCCTGGCGAAGTACGCGTTCGTCGCCGAGGCCGAGCACCGGGACGGGCGGGAGCGGCGCTGGAGGGCGGTCCACGCCGTGACCTCCTGGAGCAACACGGCCATGGAAGCCGCACCGGGGTACCGCGCCTGGATCAGCCTGTCGCGCAGGACCCAGATCGAGCACCTGGAGGACTCCCTCCGGCAGCACGAGGCCGCCATCGCCGACGGACGCCTGGGCCAGGAGTGGGTGGAGCCGTCCGGCATCAGCGACCTGATGCCCCGGCTCACTCCCGAGTCGCTCACCGAACTCCGGGAGGTCATCGAAGCGAAGCTGGCGGAACTGACCAGCCGCGACGCGGCCGATCCGCGCGCCGCACAGGTCGTCCTGCTCACCGCCGGGCTGCCCCTGGCCCCCCGCGGCCCCCGCACCGGACGGGCAACCTCCGCCCCCGCGGAGGCAGGTGCCGGGGACACGCCATGACCGGGACGGTGGACACCCGTACCGCACGCCGCCGCTACGTCACGGTCTGCGTCCTCTTCTGGCTGCCCCTGGGCCTGACCATAGCCCCCCTGATCCTGCTCCTCACCGAGCGCGGCATGACCCTGGCAGCCGTCGCCGGATGCCTGGCCGCGCACTCCCTCACCGCCGCCGCGCTGGAACTGCCCACCGGAGGACTGTCCGACGCCCTCGGACGCCGCACCGTCCTGGCGGCCGCCGGCCTGCTGACCCTGGCCGCCCTCGTCCTCATCGGCCTGGGCACCGCACCCTGGCTGATCGGCCTCGGCATGGTCCTGATGGGCGCCGGCCGGGCGCTGTCCAGCGGATCCGCCGAAGCCTGGTACGTCGACACCGTCCACGTCCACGCCGGACCCGGCGGCGAACTGCGCACCGGCCTGGCCCGCGGCTCCTCCGCGACGTCCGCCGCGCTCGCCACCGGCACCCTCCTCGGCGGAGCCCTGCCCTGGCTGCTCGGACTCGGCCCCGACCTCGGCGCCCGACTGGGCGGTGCGACGGCCGGACTGCTGCTGCCCCTGTCCGTCCCGATGCTGCTGGGCGCAGCGGTCGAGATCGCCTTCGTGGCGTACGTCCTGACCGCCCTGCGCGAACCGCCCCGGCCCGCCGCCACCGTGCGCGGGGCCCTCCGTGACCTCCCGGCCACCGTCACGGCAGGGCTGCGCCTGGGAGGCCGTGACGCGCTGGTCCGCCGGATCCTCCTCGGCGCAGGCGCCGCCGGCAGCGCCCTGGCCACGGTCGAACTGCTCACGCCCGGCCGTGCCGCGGCCCTCACGGGGGAAGCGGAGGCGGGGGCGGTGCTCTTCGCCACGCTCGCCTGTGCCGGATTCGTCTGCTCCGCAGTCGGCAGCCACCTCGCGCCGCTGACGGCCCGGCTCGCGGGCGGTTCCGAACGCGCGGTCCTGGTGAGCCTGGGCACCGGCGCCTGCGGCCTGCTCCTCCTCGGCGCCACCGCGGCGTCCACCGGATTCGGTTCGGATGCCCTCGCCGCCACCGGCTACGGCCTCCTCTACCTCGGGCTCGGCGCGGCGGGACCGAGCGAGAACGACCTCCTGCACGGCCGCGTCACTCCATCGGGCCGGGCCACGGCCCTGTCCGTGCAGTCCCTCGCCCTGCAACTGGCGGGAGCCCTCACCGGGTTGGTCGTGGGCGTCCTTCCGTCAGGCCCGCTGCCCTGGCTGCTGGGCGGCGCCGCACTGCTGGCAGGAGCCCTCCTGTGGTCTCCCCGCACCGGGGCCGCTCCCCGGGACGCCCCGGAGGGCGACGCACCGCACCAGGACCGGAACGCGGGACGGCATGCCGGCGTGAGCGGCTGAACACCGAGGGGCGACGCCGGACGCAACGGGCCGCGCTCACCCGCCTGTTCGCGGCGAGGGCCGACAGGGGTCGGCAGCAGGTTCCGGGCGATCGGGTGGAAGCATGAGGTGGCATGGTGCATATGGTCGGATCGTCCCACTGGACCGAGTCATGGACATGCCGGATGATCACGAGTTGAGGTGCAGAAACGGGTGTGCCGCTTGCGTCAAGTGGTGCAGGGTGTCACCCGCGACAGAGGAGCCCCCCAATCGTGATTGCCGTACCGCCGCTGTTCTCCCCCATACCGCCGGCCGTTCACCCCCGGCACGCCGAGATCAACACGCACACCGCCGCGTGGGCGGAGGCCTTCGGGATCGGCTCCGAAGACCTCCGCCGACGTCTGGTGCGGCACGAGATCGGCGTGTTCGCGGCCCGGGTCCTGCCCTACGGCCGCGAGGAAGTCGTGCGGATCCTCGCCGACTTCGTGATGTGGCTCTTCGGCGTGGACGACGGCTACTGCGAGGAAGGTGTCCTCGGTCAGCGTCCGGGAGATCTTGCAGGAACGATGCACCGCCTGTTGCGCGTTGCGCAGAACCCCGAGGTGCCCCTGCTGTCCGACGACCCGCTGGCCTGCGGGCTGCGTGACCTCCGGGCGCGCGTGGACGCGTACGGCACGGACACACAGGCCGCCCGCTGGGTCGCCTGCCTGCGCGAGTACGCCCTCTCCGTCGTGTGGGAGGCGTCCCACCGCCGCGCGGACACCGTCCCGAGCCTGTCGGACTACACCCTGATGCGGTTGTACGACGGCGCGACGACGGTCATCTTCCCCCTGCTGCAGATGGGCCACGGATACGAGCTCCCGGCCGACGAGGCGGACGACAAGTCCGTCCGGGCGGCCGAGGAGATGGCGTCGTTCGTGATCACCTGGGACAACGACCTGCTCTCCGACCACAAGGAGCGCGCGGGGGAAGGCTATTACCTCAACGTGCTGCGGGTCCTGGAGGCGGACGGCTTCAGCCAGCCGGAGGCCATGACCCTGGCCATCGCACAACGCGACCGCGTCCTCACCGCGTTCATGCATCTCACCGACCACCTCCGTACGGTGGGCAGCCCCCAGATGCGGCAGTACACGGCCGGGCTCCGCAGCTTCGTGCGCGGCTCGCTGGACTGGGGCATCAGCTCGGTGCGGTACACCACCCCGGACGACCCGGCAGGGCTCCCCACGACCGTCGCCGACACCCCGACCGACGACCGGCTCGAACCCCTGGGGATCGACGCCGTCTCCTGGTGGTGGAACGTGCTGCCGCCGGGCCCTCCCCGAGGACTCTCCCAGTCCCGCGACCTCACCGGGGCGAGGGGCTGACCGGAGGACGCCGCATCCGTCCCGGACGCCCGGCGGCGGACGACTGCCGTCCCTCCGCGCTACGTGCGCGCGACCACGGTCATGGGGATGGAGTCCGCGTGGGCCACTGCCGACGCGACCTCCCGCGGCGTGTGACCGGCCACCGGGACGAGCTTCCAGCGGTCCAGGATCGTCGCGATGGCGATCGTGGCCTCCGTCCACACGAACTGGTCACCGATGCACTTGCGGGATCCCGCGCCGAACGGCACGTACGCGCGGCGCCCCGGTCCGCCGGCCTGCCGCTCGGGCAGCCAGCGATCGGGGTCGAACACATCGGCGTTCTCGTACAGTCCGGGATCGCGGTGCAGCGCGTACAGGCTGAAGGCCACCTCGGTACCGCGCGGCAGGGTGACCCCGGCCAGCACCACGGGTTCGGTGGTGCGCCTCATCAGCAGGGTGACGCCGTGGAGACGGATCACCTCGTCGATGACGCGGCGTACGCCCGTCAGCCGAGGGACGTGCAGGGCGGTGACGGGGCCCTCGCCGACGACCCGGCGGATCTCGGCCAGGAGTTCCGCTTCCACGTCCGGGCGGTGGGCGAGCTCGTGGAAGGTCCAGGCCAGCGTGGCGGCCGTGGTCTCCGCGCCCGCGAACAGGATGGTGGACAGCTCGTCCCGGACGGCCTCGTCCGACAAACCGCTTCCGCCGTCGGGATCCTGAGCCGTCAGGAGCAGCGACAGGAGGTCGTCGCGGCCCGTGTGTCCCGCAGCGCGTGACGTGGTGACGACCTCGTCGATGACCGCACGGAGACTGGCCGCAGCGTGGTCGAAGGCCCGGTTGGCACGTATGGGCAGGCGGTCGAAGAACTTCGGGGACGCGGCGCGCACCAACAGGTTGGTCAGCAGCACGGGCAGGTGCTCGCGGACGGCGTTGACCGCCGGCAGGCCGATCTCGCTGGAGAACAGCGTCCGGGACAGGGTCTCGACCGCATATCCGGCCATGGCCGGTTCGAGGTCGATGACGTCACCGGGTTTCCAGGAGTCGGCCAGGGCCCGGGCGCTGCTGCTCATGATCTCGGAGTACCCGGCTATGCGGTCGCGGGAGAACATGGGCTGGATCATGCGGCGGTGCCGCTTGTGAAGCTCCCCGCCGGAGTTGGCCAGGCCATTTCCGGCCAGTGGCCTGAGTCTGTCGAAGAAGCGCCCCTTCTCGAACCGGTTGGCCTGTTCGACCGTGACCTCGTGCACGAGGTCGGGCGTGGTCACCACGTACATCGGCATCGTGCCGAGGTCGACCCGTACCAGGTCGCCGTGGTCGCGCAGTGCCGAGAGGAAGCCAAGGGGGTTCCGCCACAAAGCCAGGGCGTGCCCGAGGAGGGGCACGGCACCCGGTGCGCGCGGAACGGAGGTGAGGGGCACTTCAGCTACTGACGACATGCCTGGTGGTCCTTTCGGCGGGGGTTCCGGCGACCAGGATCCCCTGCCCGGACAGGGGGGTTCACGGCGGCTCTGCGCATCCGCACGACCGCCCGCCAGGCAAGATCGATATCGGCCAAATGCGTTTCGGCCACCGACAGTTGAGCGGGGCCCCTGAAGATCCGCCGGACTCCGGCCGACTGTAAGCTGCGCGACGCTGACTCTTCGTCACTCTCAGTGCGGGCTCGACCCAAGCCTTCAGAGTCCCGTCCCTGCCCGGAGGCCCCGTGACCACGCCACCCCTCGACCCGACCCATCCCTCGCACGCGCCCGGAGCGGCCGCCCAGGGCTGTCCCATGCGCGCCGCCGCATCCGACGGCGTGCGCCCGCTGTACGGCGCCGAGGCGGAGTCGCAGCCGTACGCCCTCTACGAGCAGTTGCGGGCGGAGCACGGGGAAGTGGCGCCCGTGCGGCTGTACGGGGACGAGCCCGCCTGGCTGGTGTTGGGGCACCGGGAGAACCTCGAGGTGATGCGTTCGCGGCGGTTCTCCTCCGACTCCCGCAACTGGCACGCGATCCAGCGGGGGACCCTCGCGCCGGAGTCGCCCCTGCGGCCCATCACGGCCTGGCAGCCGCTGGTGGCGCTGACGGACGGCGCGGAGCACGCCCGGCTGCGGGAAGCGGTGACGGACGGCCTCGGCCGGGTGAACAAGCACCGCATGCGCCGGTACGTCGTCCGGTACGCCACCCAGCTGATCGACGACTTCGCCGGGAAGGGCCGGGCCGACCTGGTGGCCGACTTCGCGCGGAAGCTGCCGGCCCTCGTGATCACCCAGCAGCTCGGCATAGCCGAGGCCGACGCCCTGCCCGTGGGATCGGCCGTCTCCGACATGATCAGCGGCGGCGAGACCGCTCTGGCCGGCAACGAGCTGGTGGTCCGGACGGTGCACGAGCTGGTGAGGAGTCGGAAGCGGGAGCCGCGCGAGGACCTGGCCAGCCGCCTGCTGGCCCATCCGCAGGGTCTGAGCGAGGAAGAGGTCCGCCAGCACCTGCGGCTGCTGTTGGTCGGCGCGCTGGAGCCCACGGCCAACCTGATCGCGAACACGCTGCGGCTGGTCCTCACCGACTCGCGCTTCCGCGGGAACCTCTCGGGCGGCCAGATGACCCTGCCGGACGCGCTGGAACAGGTGCTGTGGGACCACCCCCCGCTCGCCGTGGTCCCGACCCGCTGGGCGAAGGACGACACCGACCTCGGCGGCACGCGCATCGCGGCCGGCGACATGGTGATGCTCGGCCTCGCGGCCGGGAACGTCGATCCCGCCATCCGCCCCGACAGCTCCAAGCCCGTGCACGGGAACCGCTCGCACCTCGCCTTCGGCGCCGGGGCCCACGAATGCCCGGGCCAGGACCTCGGCCGGGCCATCGCGGAGACGGGCATCGACCTGCTCCTGGAACGCGTGCCGGACCTGACCCTGGCGGTCGACGACGACGAGTTGCAGGTCGTGGGCACGTGGATGTCCCGTCGCCTGACCGGTCTGCCCGTCGTGTTCAAGCCCGCCCAGCAGGAGCGGCCTTCGCAGGCCGTCCAGCAGCCTGTGGTCGCACGGGCCCATCTCGAACCCGTCGCCGCCGGAACCGGCAGCGGCCGGCCGTCGTCCTGGAGGTTCTGGCGCCGCTAGCACCCGCCGCTGCGCTTCCCCGCCGCCGCCGGCCCGTCGAGGCGAGCGGCCCCGCCGCCGCGAGCCGGTCCGGCCGGGCATCCCCGGCCGGGAGCGGGCCCGGCGGGGAGCAGCCCGGGCCGGGTGACCCGGGGGCCGGCCACCAAAAGGCCGGGGAGTGCCACCCGGGGGAGGGCCGTCCCGTGCGTCGTGCGGAGCCCGGGGGCATCGGCAGTCGGCGGCCCGCCGGAGGCCGCCTCGTCGCCAGTTGGCGTCCGGGAGCATCTCCGCCCTGGGCACGTCCTACTGGTACACGTCCATCCCGCGCGCCACCCTGCTGTGGTGGCCCCTGTGGATCGGCCTCGCCGCATGGAGCCTGCGCAGGCCGCGCGTCACGTCCGCCTACCTCTGCCTGGTCGCGCCGCTCACCACCGTCTTCGCCGTCACCTTCATGTCGGGGCGCTGGGCCGGCTGACGCGGCACACCACCGGGTCACAGCGCTTCGTCGGCGGCTCGGTCCATGAAGGCCTGGAGCGCGTCCAGCTGCTGCACCGCCTCGGCGAACTCGGCGCCGGCCTCCTCACGGTGGGTGTCCTTGGCCTCGAAGTGGGCGTGCGTGCTCCCCGTGAGACCGGCCAGGGCGCCGATCAGTGATCCCGCGAGCGCGTCAACTCCAGGACCTTGTTCTCGCGGACGCGTGCGCGGGCGCGGGGCCGGTGCGGCGCAGGGCGGCGGGTGTGGTGCCGTACCAGCGGTGGACCGCCCGGCGCAGGGCGCGGGCGTCGGCGTAACCGCTGCGCGCCGCTATCGCGTCGATGCCGAGGTCGGTGTGGTGGAGCAGCTCCACGATCCGGGCCCGGCGCAGGGTCTCGACCTCGCCGCTCCAGGTGGTGCCGTGTTCGTCCAGGCGCCGCTGGAGGCTTCGGGTACTGATCGCCATGCGGCGCGCCACATCGGACAGCGTGGGAGCGGCTTCTTGGGGGGCGGCTGCCAGGGCGGTGCGGAAGAGGTCCAGCCAGTTGTGCAGCGGTATCGCGGTGGCGAGGGTCTGCTCGGCGTGTCTACGCAGCACGGCCGACAGACCGGGCTGGGCGTGCGGGTTCGGGGCCTTCAGATCGGGGGCGAGGAAGGTCAGCGAGCTGACCGGGGCCTCGAACTCGATGGCGCGGGTGCCGTAGAGCGCGATCAGGGCGTCGTGCCGGCGGGGGGTTTCGGCGGCCAGGGTGACGCGGACGGGGACGAGGCGGCGCTGTGCGGCATGGCTGAGCCGCTGCAGGTACAGGCCGAGTGCGCAGGCACGGACCGCGCAGGCCGCTTCGTGGGCCAGATCGGCCTTGTTGATGTGGCTGACGGTGATCAGGTCCCCGTCCTCGGTGACCTGGAGGGTGTCCGTGCCGGTGTCGACGACGGCGGTGAGGTAGACCGCGGCGTCCTGGATCCCGTCGAGCGGGGTCGGTGCGGAGGTGATCAGGTAGTCCCAGACCCCGAGGCTGCCGATGGCCGACTGCTGTGCCAGCAGCCCGGCCACCTCGGTCCAGGGAGCGTGGACGGTCGCCAGTTCCGCGATGCGGATGCTCGTGCTCGCCGGGGGGCGGCACAGGTCGTCGTTCAGGTGCTCGGGTGCCAGGCCCAGCAGGTGCGCGTATCCGTGCGGGGGTATGCCGAGAGCGCGTGCAGCGTTGAGGTTCAGACGGGTGAGGGCGGAGGAGGTTGTCCCCTGATGCGCATGCGAGACCACAGCCGCCGAGCATAGACCAGCATGAACTGCCAGGTCACGGCGAGATCCTGGCGCCCGCTGTCCCCAACGTGGCGCGCAGGGTCCCCCGTGGCGCGCACGGTCCCCTTGCTGGCGTCCGCTGCCATGGGCCGAATGATCTTCTCGGCCATAACCTGGTGATCGCTCTCGCAGGGTGCGGCGGCGTGATGCGGCGAAGGCCCCGTCGGCCCTGACCCCGTGGAACGGGTCGTCTCCGACGCGGAGTACGGGAGGCCCCGGCTGGAACGGAGTCCCCCCACGGGGGTGGGGGGCTCGGGATCCGAGGACCGGGGTCACCTCCCTCGCTCCGGCGATGTGAAGCTGCGGCGCCTGTCGGTCCCTGCCCGCCCGTCACGGGCCCGACGGGTCCTCGTTCTCGGCGCGCCGCGGGTTGTCGTCGGGGTGGGCGGCCACCACCAGGTTGCCGTCCGGGGTGCGCCGCGCGAACGCGCCGGTACGGAAGTAGCCGTCGGCGGTGAAGGAGCGGGCGTTGTGGTCGGGCGCCCGGTAGTAGCCGCGCAGGGTGTACGGACCGCGGGCGAGGAGTTCACCCCGTTCCCCGTCCGGCACGTCCTTGCCGTCGGTGTCGACGATGCGGAGCTCGTCGTCGGGCGAGAGCGGGCGGCCCTGGGTCGTGAGGACGGTCTCGTCCGGATCGCCGGGCCGGGTGAGGGCCAGCACCCCCTCGGCCATGCCGAAGACCTGCTGGAGCCGGCAGCCGAGTGCGCGGCCGACCCGTTCGGCCGTCGCCCGGGGCAAGGGCGCGCCGCCGACCTGCACGAGACGCAGACTGCTCACGTCCGCCCGGACCGTGGGCAGGACGTCGAGCCAGAGCCGGGCGGCGGCGGGCGCCAGCGATGTGACGGTGACCCGTTCCCGTTCGATGACCGGCAAGCATGCGGCAGGGTCCGGGTTCTCGACCAGGACGACCGTGCCGCCGACGGACAGGGTGCCGACGATGCCGGGGCAGCCGAAGGCGAAGTGCGACTCGGCGGGCAGCGCGGCGAGGTACACGTCCCTCTCGGTGAGCGACACCAGTTCGGCGGCGGCCAGCGCCTGGTACGCGTAGTCGTTGTGGGTGCGCGGAACGAGCTGGGGCGCCTCGGCGGTGCCGCTGGACGGCAGGAGGAACGCCACCTGGCCGGCGCTCAGCGCGAGCGCCGGGCGGGGCGTCGATGGAGCCCAGGGGGCTGTACTGGCAGCCCGCCGGATCGGTCGTGAGGCCGCCGTACGGGGAGGCGGTGCCCGGCGCCTCAAGGGTGAACACCCGTCGTAGGAAGGGCTCCCGGGCCGCGATGTCCGCCGCCATCGCCGTGTGGTCGAAGCCCTGGTACGTCGAGGGGCCGACGTATCCGACGGCCTGGGTGGCCCGCACGAGCCGGGACATCGCGGACGCGCGTTCCGTCACCGGGCAGAACACGGGGACCACGCCGATGCGCATCAGGGCGAACACGGTGACGACGAAGTCGGGAACGTTCGGCAGCTGGACGACGACCCGCTGCCCCGGGCGGAGGCCGCGCATCCGGAAGCCGGAGGCCATGCGGTCCACGCGCCGGTTCAGGTTCGCGTACGTGATGCGGGTGTCGCCGTGCACGAGCGCGGTCCGCGGGCCGTACTGCAGGGCCCAGCCGCGCAGCAGGTTGTCCAGGGTATTGCCGCGCCAGTGCCCGCCGGCCCAGTAGCGGTCGACGAACTCCTCGGGCCAGGGCGTGCAGCCGGCGAGCATGGATGCCATTCGGTTCCTCCTGCGCCGCCTGCCGAACCGGAAGCCGTACGGATCGCGTTGGGCCGTGACGGGGGCGGGCTGCACCGTCTCAGCGCCGTCTTGATCTTGGCAATCCAATCCGAGAATCAAAGAACAGTAGCCATGGACATAATAGCTATGTACTTTATTAGGCATGAGTAAGGGTTCACCGGGTCCGACTCCCGGTTTTCTGGTGTGGCGGCTCGCCAACAAGTGGCGCGTCGCGGTCGATCGTGCGGTCGCTCCGCTGGGCCTCACCCATGCGCAGTACTCACTGGTCGCGTCGCTGTACGGCATGCAGCGCACGGGTGAGCGGCCCAGTCAGCGCCGACTCGCCGACCACACCGGCCTGGAGGCGCTGTACGTCTCGAAGCTGGCGCGCGCCCTGGAGTCGGCCGGCCTGATCGAGCGCGCCCGCGATCCCCGCGACCCGCGCGCCGTACAGCTCGCCCTCACCGAGGAGGGCCAGGCCGTCACGCGCCGGGCCGTCGCGGTGGTCCAGGAACTGCTCCAGCAGCTGCTGGAGCCGCTCGGCGGCCTCGACGCCGAGCGGACGCGGGCGTTCACCGACGAGCTGACGACCCTGCTCGCTGCACCTCTCGCTCCACCCGTACCGAACGACGAGAGCACCCAGGGGACGACACCATGACGAGCACTGCATCTTCCTCCACTTCCTCCTCCACCACCACTGCCTCCACCACCGCACCCGTCGCCGACGCCCGGGCCCTCGGCCTGGCCCACTACGCGGCCCGCGGCGTCCTGGAGCAGGTACTGGCCCGGCATGGGATCACGTTCCAGCAGCAGGTCGCCCTGCGCGCCGCCGTCACCGCCGACGCGCCGCAGACGCCGGACGATCTCGTTGCGCAGATCCGGAGTTCCCTCAAGGCCGACCCGGCCGACATCCGTGCCACGCTCGACGAACTGCTGGCCAAGCACCTCCTCGTCGCGGACGGCGCGCACCTTCGGCCCAACGGGGCGGGGCGCGAGCTGATCGCCGCCGTCGGCGCGGAGACCGCCCCCATCGCCGCCCGCATCTGGGGCGGGATACCCGCCGAGGACCTGGCCGCCGCCGGTCGTGTCCTGACCCTGGTCACCGAGCGCGCCGACGCGGAGTTCGCCACGCTGACTGCGTGACTGCGTGACTGCGTGACTGCCTGACTGCCTGACCCGCGTGGCCGCTCAACCCTCATCAGCCCCGCGACACCTCTCGCACCGCCTCGAGTCACGGACGCCCGACAGCACGCCTCAGGAGCGGGCGTCGAAGCCCTGGCGACGGCGCTCGGCTTGGTGTTGTCTTGAAGGGGCTCTGCTGAACAGCGCTACGCCAGCAGGCAGCACGGCCGGATGCAAGGGCAAGGGCAAGGACGCCGACGGTGTCGGTGCGAGGGAAGCCGAGCTGATGGGGGAACTCCATGACCGCCGCGCACGACGTCCCGGACATCCTCTCGCAGGAGTTCGCCGACAATCCGTACCCGACGTACCGCGCCCTGCGCGACACGGCGCCCCTCATCTGGCACGAAGCGACGCAGAGCTACCTGATCTCGCGCTACCAGGACGTGGCGCGGGCGTTCAAGGACAAGGAGTCGCTCTTCACCACGGACAACTACGCCTGGCAGGCGGAGCCCGTGCACGGCAAGACCCTCCTCCAGATGAGCGGCCGCGAGCACGCCACCCGACGGGCACTGGTGGCACCCGCCTTCCGCGGCAACGAGCTCCGGGAGAAGGTCGTCCCGCTCATCGAGCGCAATGCCCGCGAGCTGATCGACGCCTTCCGCCACACCGGATCCGTCGACCTCGTGAGCGGCTTCGCCTCCCACTTCCCCATCTCGGTCATCAGCGACATGTTCGGACTGGACCCGTCCGGCCAGGAGCGCATCAGCGGCTGGTACCGGGCCTTCGTGGCGTTCATCGCCAACCTGGCCGGTGACCCCGAGTGCGCGGCGGCCGGCGAGCGGGCCCAGGCCGAGTTCGCCGCGTACATGCTGCCGGTCATCAGGAGCCGACGCGACCACCTCGGTGACGACCTGCTGTCCGCGCTCTGCACCGCCAAGGTCGACGGCGTGAGCATGAGCGACGAGGACATCAAGGCCTTCTGCAGCCTTCTGCTCACCGCGGGCGCCGAAACCACGGACAAGGCCGTCGCCGGCCTCTTCTCCAACCTCCTGGCCGACCCCGTACAACTCGCGGCCGTCCAGCAGGATCGCGGACTCATCGACCGGGCCTTCGCGGAGACGCTGCGGTACAGCCCGCCGGTCCACATGATCATGCGTCAGACCGCCACCGCCGTTCCGATGAGCGGCGGCACCATCCCTGCCGGAGCCACCGTCACCTGCCTGATCGGAGCGGCCAATCGAGACCCGGAGCGCTACAAGGACCCGGACCGGTTCGACCTCTTCCGCGACGACCTGACGGCGGACACCGCCTTCTCCGCAGCCGCGGACCACCTGGCGTTCGCGCTCGGACGGCACTTCTGCGTCGGTGCGCTGCTGGCCAGGGCCGAGGTCGAGATCGCCGTCAACCAGCTCCTCGACGCGATGCCGGACATCCGGCCGGCCGACGGGTACGACCCGGCCGAGCAGGGCGTGTTCACCCGCGGACCGAAGTCCCTGCTCGTGGAGTTCACGCCGGTCCCGGGCTGACCCCGAGGCCGCCCGAGTCGGTGCCGGTGGCCGCGCACGGGGCCGGCCCGTGGTCGGGCCCGGCCCGGCGGTGGAGGCAACCGTCGGCCACCCGGACGTGCGGGGTGCATGTGGGGGGTGGGGATGCGGGAGCACGCTGCCTAGGGTGGTTCCCAGATCACCGGCCGACCCGCGCGGCCCCACACCACTTGGGAGACGCAGTGCCCATCACGGCTGCACGCACACGACCGGCCCGGCCACCGCGCATACCGGAAGTCGACGCCCTCCGCGGGTTCGCGCTCATGGGCATCCTGCTCGTGAACGCACTCATGATGGCCGGCCCGTACGACCTGGCGTCCGTCGCGGACCCGGACGCCTCCACGCTGGACCGGACCGTCGTAGGCATCGTCCAGGCCCTCGTGGCCGGCAAGTTCTACCTGATGTTCTCCTTCCTCTTCGGGTACAGCTTCACCCTCCAGCTGGACTCCGCCGAACGCGCCGGCGCCCGTGCCGTGCCCCGGCAGCTGCGCCGCTCGTTCGGCCTGTTCCTCCTGGGTCTCCTGCACGCCGTACTGCTGTACGTCGGCGACATCCTCATGACCTACGCGGTACTCGGCCTCGTCCTGATCGCCGCACGGAACTGCTCGCCGCGGACGGCCCTGCGCGCCGCCCGGATCGCGTACGGCTGCGCGAGCACCCTCCTGCTCCTCGTCGGACTCGCTTCCCTGCTCCTGTCGGACGCCGAGGCAGCCGAACTCGACGCCGAACTCGCAGCGGAACTGCCTGCCCTGATCGCCTCCTACCGAGGCGACGCCGCCTCCGTCGTGCACGCCAACATCGGCCAGCTGCCCGACGCGCTCCTCGCCGTGCTCCCGATGGGCGGCTTCGTCCTGGGCGCCTTCCTGATGGGCCTGCACTGCGGCAGACGACGGCTGCTCACCGACACCGGCATCCCGAGGGCACGGCTGCGCCGCATCTGCCTGCGCGGCGCGGCCCTCGGCCTCCCCGGCGGACTCTTCATGGCCCTGGCCGTCAGCGGCCCCCTCGGCCCCCGGTGGACCATCCTCGGACAGATGGTGGGCATGGTCATGGCCTCCGCCCTCACCGCCTCCTACATCTGCGCAATGCTCCTCCTCATGAGAACCGCCCGCGGCGCGCGCATCGCGGCGCTCCTCGCGCCCGCCGGACGCATGGCCCTGACCAACTACCTCAGCCAGTCCCTGGTCATGGCGCTCGTCTTCACCGGCTACGGCTTCGCCCTGTACGACCGCCTCAGCCCCGCCGTCGTCGTCCTCGGCGCACTCGTGCTGTACGCCGCCCAGCTCGCGCTCAGCGCCCGCCTGATGGCCCGCTACCGGTACGGCCCGGCTGAATGGCTGCTCCGCGCGATCACCCTCGCACGGCTTCCGCACGCCCCCGACCGGTCGGCGACCCCACGATGACGGGGTACTCAGGGACGGCCGAGTAGCAGCGCCCATGCCGCGGGCACGGCGCCCGGCCTAATGTCCGGGCCATGAGATCCGATCAGCTGACCACCACCGGCCCCCTCGACCTCGCGCCCGGCGGGCAGGAGACCGGCATGCAGCCCCTCGTACTGGGGGCCGCCGCCTTCCTGGTGCTCGGCACCCTGCCGGTGCTGCCGTACCTCGTCCTCCTCGCCCTGCCCCTCGGCATCGCCGCCGTCACGTCCGGCGTCCGCGCGCTGCGGCGCGGCGCGGCCGGCACGGCCGGGCGGGTCGCGTCCGTCACGGGAATCTCACTCGGATCGCTGGGGGTACTCGGCTGGGCGGCACTCATGATCCTCTGGTACCTGGTCGACCAGGCCGTGAGCCGCTGACCTCACAGCGCCGGGCCGTTGTCAGTGGCCGCTGACAGGATCACCGGCATGACACCTTTGCTTCTCACCGACATCGAACGGGCAGTGCGCAGCAGTTGGAGTGCAGAGACCTGCACACCTGCACACCGGCCGCACTGGACCGAGGACAACCCGGCCCGGGACCAGTGCGGGGTGACCGCCATGGTGGTCAACGACCTGCTGGGAGGTGAGCTGATCCGCGGAGAGGTCCACGTCGGCGGAGAGCGCGTGGACTACCACTGGTGGAACCGCCTGGGCATGGGCATCGAGATGGACCTGACCCGCGAGCAGTTCGGGCCGGAGGAGACCGTCACCGCAGGTATCGTCATTCCCCGCCCGCCGTTCAGCGAGTGGCGCAGGCTCCAGCAGGAGTACGAGCTGCTCCGCGACCGCGTCCTGGAGAAGCTGGAGCGGCAGCAGGCGACGCCCTCCCCGGGCGCGTCCCGCCGGTCCGCGTGAGCCCGGGCTCCTGCGCGGGCGGAAGCCGGGCGATCCGGAGGCCGTAGCCGCCGGCGCCCGGCCGGAACCCGGGCAGGCGGCCGCCCTCCGCGCCCGGCCTGCGGCGCGGGCCACCGGCATGCGCTCGCGGAGCGGTTACCGGCCCCGCGGCCCCCGGTACGGTATATGTCCCTGGGGCTCACCCGACCCCCCGAAGGGAGTGGTTGCCGTGGAGCGAACGACCTGCTGCGTGGTGGGAGGCGGGCCGGCCGGAATGGTGCTGGCCCTGCTGCTGGCCCGCGCCGGGGTGGACGTCACCGTGCTGGAGAAGCACGGCGACTTCCTGCGCGACTTCCGCGGTGACACCGTGCACCCCTCCACCCTGGCGCTGCTGGACGACATCGGCCTCGCCGACCGGTTCGCCCAGCTGCCGCAACGCCGGGTGACGTCGGTGCAACTGCCCATCGGACCGGACCGGTCCCTGGTCACCGTCGGGAACATCGGGGCCCTGCCCGGGAAGTACAACTACATCGCGATGGTGCCCCAGTGGGACCTGCTCGACCTCCTCGCCGACGAAGCGGAACGGGAACCCTCCTTCCGCCTGCGCATGGACACCGAGGCCACCTCCTTCCTCAACGAGCACGGACGGATCACCGGTGTGCGCTACCGCACCGCCGACGGCAGCACCGGCGAGCTCAAGGCCACCCTGACCGTCGCCTGCGACGGCCGGGGCTCACTGGCCAGAGCACTGCCCGAACTCGGCCTGGAACACTTCCCCTGCCCCATGGACGCCTGGTGGTTCCGCCTGCCGCGCCGTGACGAGGACCCCAGCGGACTCGTGGGCGGCCTCGGCGACCGGTTCTTCACCGCCCTCATCGACCGCGGCGACTACTGGCAGTGCGCCGCGCTCATCCCCAAGGGGACCGACACCGAGCGCCGCGCCGAAGGCCTGGAGCGCTTCATGACCCGGTTCACCGCCGCCGCCCCGTGGCTGGCCGACCGGAGCGACGCCGTCACCTCCTGGGACGAGGTGAAACTGCTCGACGTACGGCTCGACCGCCTGCGGCGCTGGCACCGCCCCGGGCTGCTGTGCATCGGCGACGCCGCCCACGCCATGTCACCCGTCTTCGGCATCGGCATCAACCTCGCCGTACAGGACGCGGTGGCCGCAGCCCGGTACCTCGTACAGCCCCTGCGCGAGGGCACCGTAGGACTCCACGACGTGCGCCGCCTCCAGCGCCGCCGCTGGCCCACCACCGTCGCGACCCAGGGCCTTCAGCGCCTCGCCCACACCCAGGTCATCGAACCCCTGCTGGCCGGCCGCACCGCGTTCGGCGATCCGCGACGGGCCGAGCGGATGACGGAGCTCATCACCGACTCACGGTGGCTGAACCGGATCCCGGCCTACTTCATCGCGTACGGCGCCCTGCGCGAGCGCCCCCCGAGCGCCTCGCTCCGCTGAACGGCGGGTGACCGGTCCGCAGCCCGCGCAGGGCCCGTCATCAGGCGAGGGCGAACGCGTGGACGGCGATCACGGAGACGGTGGCGATGGCTCCCGCGGCAAAGACCGCCGCGGCCACCGCCAGGATGGCGATGCCGACACGTTCCGCGCCGCGACGGTGGTCGGCCGGCTTCCATTCGCGCTGATGCATGGGCCCAGCCTGGGGCCACGGGCCCGCCCCTGCATGAGTACGCGTACTCAGCTCCCGCCCGAGGCCTGACGCGACCTTCCGCCCCGCACCGGTCTGGAGCCCCCGCCTTGCCTGCCGGGCGCTCCGGATCGGTCCGGTCAGGGGCAGAGCACTCCTCCCGCCTCGTCGTGGAACACCTCCGGCCAGTAGCGGTAGTCGTCCTCGCCCGTCGACGGCAGGCACGCGACCGGGTCCACGGAGGCGAGGACCTCCACCATCGCGTCGGCGAGCTGGTGGTAGAAGTCCCCCGTGAAGTCGTGCTCCTCGTCGAGCCGCCCTTCCCGGTTGAACATCCACATCGTGAACGCGAGGGTGGAGACATCGGCGTTGACCGGCGTCGTCGTGTCGGCGTCGTAGAGGCGGTACGAGAGGAGCCCCGTGCGGCCGTCGATCACGACCTCGAAGTCGTGGACCAGGCTGCCCAGGCAGACCAGGTTCTCCGCACCGGCCGGCACCGGGCCGGAGTCCTCGGCCGTGGGGGACTCGGACTCGGCAAGGGTCCGGAGCAGGTAATCGTCCTGCCAGAGGCCGAACATGCGCTGCACCTTCGGGAGCCCGACCTCCGTGAGGAAGCGCCGCGTCGGCTCGTGCACCAAGGCGTCCGGCAGCGCAGAGGTGTCGACGCGCACCATCTCGTCCGGGCCGAACTCCTCGTCCAGCAGCCCCGCCGGCAGCTCCAGCCGCAGGCCGCTGCCCCGTCCGGCGACCAGCGCCAGCGGGTGGACCGTGGCGGCGATCCGCCAGAGGGCGGGCAGAGCGTGCTTCCCCGCCGAGGGCGGGCACGCGCCGCCCCGGCCTTCACCGCTCCAGTCCTCGGCGGTGAAGGCCGACAGCAGCAGGGCCGATGCCTCCGCCACCACATCGACACCGGTCCGTCCCGCCAGCACGGAGAACCGGCCGCTCATCAACCGGAAGTCGTCCACGTGGGAGAGGAGCCGAGCCAGGGCGTCGACCGAGGGCGCCAGCGGAATCACGTCGATGAGGTGGGGCGCGTCCTCGAAGAGGGTCATGCTGAAGACCCGGCCCGTGGTCCCGTCGAGGACGAGTTCCTGGGCGTCGTCCTCCTCGCAGCGCAGGTGTCCTATCAGCAGCAGGTCCGCGATGCGGGGATCCAGCCCGCCCGGGTCGGCCCCCTCGGCGATCAGAGCGGAGACCGGCACGAAACGGGACGCGGCGAGCGGCCCGAACCGCATCATCCCGTGGTCCGCGGGCAGCCCGGGCCCGGTGAGGCGACGGCGGGTCGCCTCGTGCGTGAGAGAGGCGGGGAGTGCGTGCGTGGGCACGACGATGCTGGTCGCGGACATGGATCCCCCCGTGGTGCTGTGCTGCGGACGTACGACTTCACGGTAGGGCCCGCCACTGACATCGACCGCGAGCGGACGCGACGGGCCCCGCGCGTCCGTGCGTATGCCGTGGCCATGAGCGCGCGTACGCGAACGTGCCGGCCGACACGGTCAGTAGGGACGCCGCCTCTTCCCGGACGGCGGCGCGCCGGCCGGTCTGCGGCTCGTCGATCACCGGGCGACACCGGGCGGGCTGTCGGTGCACGTCTTCGGACAGGCGGGGTTTCCGCAGCACGGCACCTACGGCTCCCCGGCTTAGGCCCGGGCCGCGGTGCCGCCAACTCCCGGCAGCCATCGCCGTCCCCCGGTCCCGGCGGCACGCGGACCGAGGGCCGCGCGGTCCACTCCGCTTCCGCGGCTAGGCTGACCGCATGACTGTGCTCGTGTACGAAGACTTCGGTACCGGACGCCACCGCGAGGCCTCCCTGATCCGCCACGCCCTGGGCAGTGCCCACGACGAGGAGCTCGTCGCCGGCCTGGCCGGCGGGATCGGCTTCATGTACTTCGTCTTCGAGTACGCGGGCCGGCTGCCCATCGCCACCATCGTGGCCCAGGCCCACCCCGAGCCCTGGGTGCAGGTCGCACTCGGCCGCTTGGGGATCCCGTACGACGCCACGCGCGCCATGAAGCCCCGCTGGGGCCGGGTCCGGGCCGCCCTCGACGAGGGGCAGCCCGCCTTCTGCGTGGTCGACCGGTCCTCCCTGCCCTGGCACGAGGCCGACGCCGACGCCGAGATGACGGGCGCCGACCCGTACACCGTCGTCATCGCCGGGTACGACGGCGACGACCTGCTGATCGAGGACGGCGCCAAGACCCCGTACCGGATCGACCGCGAGGAGTTCGGGGCCGCCTGGACCGCGCACCGCAAGGGCCGCCACCAGCTGATCGTGCCCACCGGCCCGGCCGAGGGGGAACCGGACGTGGCAGGGGCGATCGCCTCCACCGTCACTCACCTCACGGGCCCGGTCCTCGGCAACCAGTTCGACGTGAACTTCGGCTTCACCGGGATGGAGAAGTTCGCCGCCCAGCTGCGCGACCGCACCACCAAGACGGGCTGGGAGCGCCGGTTCGGCAGCTCGCCCGAGGCCTTCCGCGCCGGCACCGGACGGCTGCACGCCTGCCTGGAAGAGGAATGGACCGCCCCGGGCGCGACCCGGCCGCTGTACGCCGACTTCCTCGACCTCGTCGGGCGCCAGGAGGCCGCGGCCCTCTTCAGGGAGTCCGCCCGTCACTGGTCGGAACTCGCCGCACTCGCCCGCGAAGCCGACCCGGACGCCGGTACGGAGGAGCGGCGCGTCCTGTTCGACGCGTGTGCGGAGCGGGTGGACCGCTGCCTGGAACTGGAGCGGCAGGCGGTCCGGGCGCTCGACGGCTAGCACCGGTCAGGACCTCAGGAGCCGGCGGCCGCCGCCGGGCGTGGGGACGGGGCCTCCCGAAGATGAGTACCCGTACCCAGCCGCCGGCCACCGGTGTCCGGGAAGGATGGGCCGGACCAGAATCGGCCCCGCAGGAGGAGACCGTCCGTGAACCCGCTGCCCCCCGCCCCGCTGCGGCCGCCGGTACAACCCCACGCGGCCTGGTACGCGGCACCCGCGGCCCTCGTGGTCGTCGCCCTGGTCCTCGCTGCCTTCGGCACGGTCACCGGCCTGTTCCTCACCGCGGGCAAGCGGTTCGCGTGCGACGCCACCACCTCCTGCGCGAAGACCCCGTACGAGCCCGGCTACCGTGACCCCGCCTGGCCCCAGTTGCCGTTCACCGCGGCCCTGGTGTGCGTGGCCCTGGCGGCCGTCGCCTTCGCCGTCGTCCTCGTGCTCCGGCGCCGCGTCCGCTGATTCCCGCCGCCTAGGGGCGGGGCGTGCGGAGTCCGGTGACGCGGTGCCCGCCGTGGTGTGCGGAGTCGTTGCAGCTTGACCCTGACGTGGCGGCAGGCCTTCTACTGGGAGCCAGGCGGATCGGAGCGACCACCGCGCTCGCCGGAGGTCCCCCTGGAGAGGACACCACCGTGCACACCACTCACACCCGCAACAAGACCGACAGCACGATCGAGAAGAACCTGGCCCTGCTCCACACGGCCTACGAGACCCTGGAGAGCGGCGATCTCGACGCATGTGCCGAGATGCTGACGGAGGACTTCCTCGCCGACCTCCCCGGGCTGCCCGCCCCTCTGCACGGTCGGGAGATCTGGCGACCGGGTGCCCGGAGCATGCTGGACGGATTCCCCGACCTGCGGATCGCGGTCGAGGACATGTTCGGCGCCGACGACCGGGTGGCGGTACGGGTACATTTCCGCGGAACGCACCGGGGCACCTTCCCAGGGGTCCCGGCGACGGACCGGCCGGTCAGCTTCCGGAGCCTCGAGATCTACCGCATCGAGGGCGACAAGATCGCCGAGGAGTGGGTCGCTCCGGACATGCTCGGCCTCATGCAGCAGATCTCGCCCGCACCGGACCGCCACTGACCCCGTCTCCGGCCTCCCTCCTGAAGCTGCTGGTCACGAGGCCGGTCCACGGCCCCGGCCCGCCGGCCCCCGCAGACACCCCGCCGGGGGCGACCCGGCCCGCAGCAACGGTTCGATCCGCATCCGCTGTGCCGTTTCTTCCGCCCTTCTCAGCCAGATGATCCAAAATAGGCGGTCGGGGGCTGGTTCACCGGTGAGGCGAGGGCAGCGCCGCTGGGGAGCACAGCCCGGCCGTCGAGCGTTGGACCGTCGAAGGGAGCGATGTCGCGTGCACGCACCGCACACCCGAGTGATGAGGAGGAACCGATGAGCGCGGCGGACGAGGGACGGCACTGGCCGGACGAGGCCAGTGTCGACAATGCGCGGACGACGCTGCTGCAGCTCCTCGCGCGGGCCGGGGTGCCTTCCGACGACGCGTGGGAACTGATCGGGCTCGTGGAGGCGGGTGCGCTGGCCCTCGCGCACGAGGAGCTGAGCGGCGGCGACCGGAGCGCGCCGGGGGACAAGGGCGAGCTGTACGAGTCGGGGTGGCTCGACGGTGTGGGGGACCTCCTGGAGAGGCTCGGCGGGGTTGCCGAGCGGACCCTGACCGAGGTCGTGGGAGCAGACGGCCCGGCGGGTCCGGCCACGGAGCATCCGCGGGCCGGGCGCATGGAGGTGGAGCGGGCGCGGGTGGCGGTCACGCCGCTGTACCTGTCGTTCACCGTGGTCTCGGAGCTGGATCCGGAGGTGACCGAGGAGGTGCTGGCCGCCGTCCTCGGGACGATGAGCCCCCGGCAGCGGGCCGGGTACGCCGGGCGGCTCATGGAGTTCGCCCTGGCCCACCGGGCGCGGCTGCAGCGCTTGTTCGCGGCGTTCGGACCGGGCAGCACCATCACGGTGCACGGCCGCTATTCACTGGTCCACTCCTCCACCAGCATCGCCGTACTGGAGCGGCTCGTCACCGCGCCGCAGCGGCTGCGGGAGGAGTGGGACGCCGCCGAGTTGCCGCCCGCGTGGCTGGACGGACTGACGGCGGCCTGGAACGCACCGGCCTGACCGCCGTCCGCCGGCCTCGCCCGCCGGCCCTCGCGCGTACCCTGGACCGGCCCCGGGGGCTACGAGGCGCGGGAGGCCGGTGACGGCCTGCGCACGAAGGGGGGCGGGGGTGCACACGGTGCCCTGGTTGCACGTGGTGGCGAAGTCGGGCGCCGTGCCGGTCGATCTCCTGCTTCCCGTGACCGGGCGGACGTACGTGGTGCGCCTCGACGGCCGCGCGATGGGTGACGAGGATGCCGTCTTCCAGCAGTTCTACGACGGCGTGCCGCTGCCGGACTACTTCGGCTGGAACTGGAACGCGCTCTCCGACTGCCTGCGCGATCTGAAGTGGCTGGCTGCGGACCACCACGTACTGGTCATCGAGGATGCGGACGAGGTCCTGTCCGGCGACGCCTACGGGCGGCGGCTGCTCTTCAGGACACTCGTGCGGGCAGGGAAGCACTGGTCGTACGCGCAACGGCCCGAGGCCGTCGAACGCGGCAGGCTCGTGCTGGTCCTGTCGTGCGACACCGCATCCGTACCGTCCCTGGAGGAACAGCTCCGGGCCTGCCTGGAGGAGCCGTCCCCGTCGTAGACACGACCTCGTCCAGCGAACCGGAACCCGGGGGTGGGCCGGGGCGATGCCGGCGGCCGGGGCGTACACCCCGGGGTGCAGGCCGCCGTACACCTGCGGTGGGCGGGCCGGATACGCCGGTGGGTGGCCGCGCGGGGTGAGGGTCCGTCCGTAGCCTTCTGTCCGTCGGGGTCGACGGCCCGGGAACGGCCGGAGCGGCCGCTCACACCGGTAACAGGCTTACGAAGCAGGCGAGATGAGGGCGATCGGGGCGCAGGATGGGCCCGGGCGAGGTGCGTACGGACGACACGGCGGGGGGAACACCATGAAGGCGGCTGCCCGCAGGAGCCACAGGAGCGGCAAGGCCCGCGTCCTCGGAGTCGCAGCGGTCGCCGCGCTGCTCGCGTCCACGGCGTGCACGCCGGGCGGGGCCGATGGCGCGGAGGACCGCAAGCCCCCGGACCGCCCGAGCGCGACGGGGCCGGCGGCGCCGAGCCCTCCCGGTGCGTCGGGTGCGGCGACCCTGGGCGGCCGACGACGGTGCCCGCGTCACCTACTGGACGACCGCCTCCGGCTACGCGCTGGACTTCATCATGTCGTCGTGACGGACCCCGCCCGGCCGATCATTTCGTCCGGCCCCGTCACCACTCCCTGCGGCCCGGGACCGGCCCGCCCGGCCGTGCGCGTATATCGCTCGACCCCACGGCCGCCGTGTCGCATGCTGCGCGCATGGCCGATGACTACGCGATCGCGCACTGCGAGCCCTGCGAGGACTGCGTCGACGAGGTGTGGCAGCACATCACCGGGGGAGAGCTGCGCTGGGATGCGTCGTACCACTGCTCCCACTACGTCATCCACGCCTGCGGCGGAGGCCGGGGCGTGCCCCCGGACCATGAGCGCGAGCGGATCATCGCGCTCGAAGGCACGGTCCTGCTGCCGGTGGGAGGGGCCGACGGCATTCCGCTGCGCCTGCTGCGCAAGCTGTACCGGATGTCCGTTGCCGAGGTCGCCGCGGCGCGGGCCGTGGGCTGGGCAGCTACCCCGGTGGAGGCGGAGTACCTCCGCTCCGCGGCAGCTCGCGAAGGCTGAAGCTCCCATCGGTGCCTGAGCCCCCGCTCCGCCCTGCCCGCTATGCGGTGGTGTGCCCTTCGGGACGCAGGGGTGGGCGGCCGGTCGTCGGACGGCCCGTTCGTACGGCCTCCACCACCATCTCGTGCAGGGCGCGGCTCTCCTCCTCCGAAGCGCAGGGAAGGGGGCCGTCGGCGAGGGTGAACCACTCGGACGAGCCGTTGTACTGGATGGCGAAACGTGCTTCGTTCTCCGTCCACGTGGTGTGCACGGTGAGTTCGCCGGTGATCACACCGGCTTCCTCCGTGCGCACCCCGTCCCGTCCGGAGAAGACGCTGACCGTCGTCCACGATGCCCAACCCATGCCGTAAGGCTCACACCGGATCGCCGTGACCGCGAGCCGAGGAGGGATCGGCGCTGGTCACCCCCTGTTTGGGGGCATCTGGACGGGCCGGTCCCTCCGTGGGCACGGCGCAGGCCGCGGTGCCGCCCGGCAACCGGCTCCGGTTGATGGCGATGATCCGGTAGAGGCCGTGGGCGATCCAGCGCACCGGCGCCAGGGTGAGGACCGCCCCGAGCACGCCCCATGCCCTGCCGCTGTTCAGCAGCAGCTTTGCCACCGCCTGGGCGCCGCCGTGCACATCGCCGCCCGGAGTCACCCAGAGCAGTTCGTACGCGGCGCGCTCCTGGGAGACGCCGAGGGAGCCCAGGTCTGCGGATTGCCACGCGACGAACTCGCAGGAGGGGTGGAGCCGGCGCCGGGCCGCTCCGACCGAGGCCGTGCAGAAGCCGCAGTCTCCGTCGTAGACGAGCACCGGAAGGGTTCTCATGACCCCATGGTGCCCTGCCGCTTGCCTGGACCGGGCGCGGCACCGCCCGTCGCTGTCAAGAGATCCTTGACAACAACGATCATGTCAAGGTTTCCTTGACGCATGCCGACCGTGCACTCGAAGCCGTCCCGCGAGGACGCCACCTCCGCCTCCCTCGTCGCCCTGCTCCCGTTGACCGCCATCCTGCCCGCGCTGCTCGCCATGTCCGCCGACCGGCTCAGCACGCCCGTCCGGGCCGTACTGGTCGTGGCGGAACTGGCACTCATCGCCGCCACGGGCGCACTGGCCGCCCGTACGGCCGCCGACCGGGCGCGCCGCGACGCCGAGGTGCTCGACGCGCTGGAGCCCCTCGCCGGCGCACGGCGATGAGCGGCCAGCCCCTGCTGGGCCCGCAGGAGGCCGTCCGTATCCGGGAGGGGATCGCGTCCGCTGTCCTCGGCGCCCCCGAAGGGCTGGCCGCATCGCTGGAGCACGACGCCGACGGGTACCTGCGTCTGGTGGACGCCTCGCGGGTCGGGGCCGAGGAGGCGAGCCGGCTGCTGCGCGAGGCCGTCCAGGGCGCCAGGGCGGCGGGGCACAGCTGGGACACCGTCGGCCGGGTCCTGGGAGTGAGCCGCCAGGCCGCCCAGCAGCGCTTCGCGGACAAGGCCGCGGACGCCGTGGCCTCCGCCCCGCCCGCCGGGGGGCCCGGCACGGCCGAGCGCCGCATCCTCAGCCCGCTGTCGGCCTTCAACGAGATGGCCGCCCTGGCGGAGGCCGGGCGCGACGGCTGGCACCTCGTCGGGTACGGTGCGCTGTTCCACGAGGTGGAGGCGTCCGACCGCGCGTGGGAACACTGCCGGGTGACGCTCGCCTCCGGCGGCCGGCACCGGCGGATGGAAGCGGAGGGCTGGATCCCCGTCGGTGCGGGCTGGTTCCCCTGGCGGTACTACAAGCGGCCGATGGAGACCGGCGGGGACAGCTGAGCGCAGAGGGCTACGGCCGCCGCACGAGCAGGCGCGAGCCGTCGGTGCGGGCGTTCCGCCCGGGTGCCGCGGGCGGGAACGTGACGTGACCGGGCGGCGGCGCCCGGCGTACCCGGCAGGGCCGAACTCCCCCTCACCGGTCCCCCCTCAGCGGTCGGTGACGGGGAACAGCTTGGCGGTGCCGGTCAGTTCCAGCAGGTGGACGACTTGCGGGGACGGGGCGCGCAGACTCAGGCGGCGGCCGTGCTTCTCGGCGGTGATGCGGGCCTGGAGGAGCGCGTTGAGGCCGGAGGAGTCGCAGAACGTGAGCTCCGCCAGGTCGACGACGACCTCGCCCGGGCTGTCGGGCCGAGTGATCACCGCCTCGACGGCCTCCCACAGCATCGGCGCCCGGTCGATGTCCATCTCGCCGCCCACCTGCACCACGACGCGCTGCTCGCCGTTCTCCACCCGCACCAGGGGGGCTCCGTCATCCGGATCGTCTGCCATGCCGATCAGCCTAGGGCGCCGGAGCCGCGGTGACAGGTCGTAGCGGCTGGACACCGGCTGCCGCAGCCTGGGCGCGGGCAGCCCGGCCGTGGCACCGCAGCCGTCCTCGGCCCCGGTCCCACCCCCGCCGGGGGGCGGCTCCGCAGGCCGCCAAAGGGGTGATGCGCCCCGCGAGGCCTGGCCGGAGGCTTCCCGGGGACACCGTCCACGGTGCGGCGTACGCTCGTCGGCAGGGGACGCGTGCTCGACGGCGTCGAGGTGGGCGGGCAGGGCACACCGGGACCACGGGTCGGCTCCGCGAGCTGGGGCTACGGCCGGAGTCCGGCGACGCCGACGCCCCCTGGTCCCGGCCCACGCTGTGAAACCCCGAAGCCGCACGCCCCCGGGGTCATCTGCCGTGCAGGAAGAACCGGGCCGGGACGAAGACTTCGTGACCGGTCGGGAAGCGGACACGCACTCCGGACTCCGTCCACGTCGTGGATGCGATCCCCTGCGCCCCCAGGGCGGGGTCGACGTCCACCCAGTGCCCGTAGGACAGGCCGGAATCCCTGCCGATCACCATCCTGTAGGAGTGCCGCCCGGACAGGCCGTGCTCGTGCACCAGCCCCAGGAAGTGCGGCGACCCGTCCTCGTACGCCACCGCCGAGGGAGCGGTGCTCCGGTACGTCACCTCGGTCCGCGGCCGCCAGAGGACGGTCAGGAGTACGGCGGTCAGCAGGACGCCCGCCACACCGCCCAGCAGCACCTTGCCGATGCCGGCCGTACGGCGGGGCCGTGCCGCCTGGTCGGGCAGGTCAGGGGTGGTGGACCTACTGATGATGCCCTCCAAGGCCGCGGCCTTCTCCGCGCCGGTCGGACGGAGACGACTCTGCGAGAAGGACGCAGAACCGGGCCGATCGGTTGTGGCCGGGCCGGGCCGTGCCGTGCCGGGCGGCCGGACGGTGCGAACGGTGCGCCGGGCCGACGCGGGCCGAAACCGGATCCCCGGCGGATGCCCCACGTGGTTAGGTTCAGGCGTGGACCTGACATGGGTGGACGTGTGCGGGCAGCGGTTGCGGCGGCACGGTCTGGCGGCGCCGCTGGGCAGCCCGGCCGAGGCGGCGGCGGCGATGTGCGGCGCGCATGCCCAGGTGCTGTCGGCCGCCGAGCTGTCGATCGGCCTGCGGCTGGACGGGGTGACGCGCTCGGGGGTGCAGGAGGCGTTGTGGTCGGACCACAGCCTGGTCAAGACGTTCGGGCCGCGCGGCACGATCCATCTGCTGCCCGCGGCCGAACTGGCCTGGTGGTGCGGGGCGCTGGGAGCGGTACCCGCCGCCGGGCGGCTCGCGCCCGAGGCACGGCTGACCGAGGAGCAGACCGACGAGCTCGTCGCCACGATCGGCGTGATCCTGACCGGGACCGAGCTGACCGTCGACGAGCTGACCGAAGCGCTGGCCGATCAGGTCGGCTCGTGGGCGGTCGACCCGGTGATGCCCGCGTTCCGGACGATGTGGCCGCGCTGGCGCCAGATGGTCGCGACCGCCGCCCACAGGGGCGTGCTGTGCTTCGGCCCGAACAAGGGCCGCAAGGTCACGTACACCCACCCCGGCCGCTGGCTGCCCGGATTCACCCCGGCCCCGCACACCGAGGCGATCGACTGGCTGCTGGGCCGCTACCTGCACTCCTACGGGCCGGCCACGCCGGAGCACTTCGCCCGCTGGCTGGCCACCACCCCCGGCTGGGTACGCCGCCTGTTCGAAGCGAGCGACCTCACCGAGGTCACGCTGGAAGGCACCCGCGCCTGGACCACCCACGGCGACACCGAACCCGGCGACCCCGCCCAGGGCGTTCTGCTGCTGCCGCACTTCGACGCCTTCACGGTCGGCTCGCAGCCACGAAACCTGCTGTTCCCCGGCGCGGCACGGCAGCGGGCCCTCGCCACGAGCAGTCAGGCGGGCAACTTCCCGGTCCTCCTGATCGACGGCGCGGTCGCAGGCGTCTGGCACCAGAAGAAGACCGGCACGAAAGTCGCGATCACCGTCGAACCCCTCCGCACCCTGACCCCCCGTCAGCACCGGCAACTGGGCGAACAGGCCGACCGGATCGGTGCCATCCTCCAGGCCCGCCCCACCCTCACCCTCGGCACCATCGACATCGGCGCCCACGCCTAGAGCGCTGCCGTCGGACATCGCGTCGTGCCGTCAGGAGGTCAGGGCGGCCCCGGCCGCGAAGCGCGAGCGCATCTCGTCGTCGTTCACCCGGCTCCTCCCTCGGGGAGTGCTCAGCAGCCCCGCGGCCGCTCCCCACCGGATCGTCGCACGCTCCCTCGCGCGCCGGTCATGCGGACGGGCGGTGCCAGAACGGGGATCCGGTGCAGAACGTGCCCGCCCGGACGGGTCCGGCCGGCCCGGCCCCGGCCGGGCAGCGGGCACAGCGGCGGCCGCCGCGCGGTGTTGTGCGCGGCGGCCGGTTCCCGTGGGTTCCCGGGGGTAGCGGGGCTCCGGGGGTGGGATCAGACCTGCCCGCGCCACTCACCGGTGGCCGCGCCGCGGTCCTCGATGAAGTGCTTGAACCGCTTCAGGTCGCCCTTGACCTGCCGGTCGACGAAGCCGAGCTTGTCGCCGATGTTCTCCGCCATGCCTTCCGGGTCGAAGTCCATCATCAGCGTGACCTGGGTGTGCGAGGGGTCGATGGGCTGGAAGGTGACCAGGCCCGACTGCTCGGTCTCACCCCCGACGGTCACCCAGGCGACCTTGTGGTCGGGGATCTGTTCGGTGATCTCCGCGTCGAACTCCCGCTCCACGCCGCCGATCTTCGTCACCCAGTGGGTGAGCGTGTCCGTGCGTTGCTCGATGCGCTCGACCCCGTCCATGAACTGCGGAAACGACTCGAACTGTGTCCACTGGTCGTACGCCGTACGGACGGGTACGTCGA
The DNA here is from genome assembly GCF_042716875.1 of Streptomyces sp. NPDC058646. Lineage (NCBI taxonomy): Bacteria > Bacillati > Actinomycetota > Actinomycetes > Kitasatosporales > Streptomycetaceae > Streptomyces > Streptomyces sp. NPDC058646. Next base: position 35,493 of record NZ_JBHXRK010000018.1, read on the forward strand.
CCTCGATGGTTTCCTTGACCTGAGACATGCTGGACCTCCTGGCCGTGCGCGGGTGGGGCCGGCGCGGGTTCGTCCGGCCCGGGGGCAGAGCACGTCATCGGTGCCCGCCGCGGGCCCGCCTGCCCCGGCCGAACGGCAGGCACGCCCCGAAGGGGCCGTCTTTCTGCACCGTCCGGCCGACACCACTCGCGCCCCGGGCCCTCCCACCCAGGTCCTACTGGTCGTTCCTTGAGCACCTCCAAGCGCTCACCGATGCCGACGGCACGGGCGCGGTACGCGGCGTGCTCGATCCCGATCCGGGCCAGGCAGTGGTTCATCGCCCACTGCAGGCGATCCGGGGCGTCCTGCATCTCGGTCTCGATGACGTCGAGGAGCGCTGCGAGGTCGAGTCCGTCGGGCTGCTGCGCCACGCGTTCGATGGTCAGCGCCCAGCCGGCACTCGCGACGACCGGATCCGGGTCGGCGGACCAGGCCACGCGCAGCTCCTCGGAGTGCGGATTCTTCTTCACCACGTAGTTCACGAGCCAGTCGTGCACCTTGGGTGTCCGCGCCTCGCGCACCATGGCGTCCAGCTCGTCGCGCTCGAAGGGCTTCGGGCGGCAGATCAGTGTCGCCAGGAGTCTCGCCGCGGTGTCGTCCGTCTCCCAGAGCCGCCGCGCGAGCTCCTGCTGCGTCTTCAGGCGCTTCGCCAGCGCGTGCAGCTTGCTGAGGTTCACACCGTGATCGTCACCGTGTTGCTCGTTCACCTTGCGTGCCCTCGGGTCCTCGAGCCCGGCCAGCTCGGCCATCACCTCGGCCATCACCTCGGCCACCATCGTCCCGGCCACCTCAGCCTCCTGCCCCTGCTCTCCGTCACGCGCGGGATTTCAGCCTATGACGGCGCCCCTGCCCCCTGTGCCGTGGACGCGGTCGCCGGTCCGTCCGGCGGGAAGCCACCGGCACGAGATCCCCGATCCGGTCCCCTCCCGGATCCCGTCCGTCCTGTTCGCCACGGCCTCAGGAATCGCCTGTTCGGACGCGCTGTGGGTTCGCGATCGGGTGAGTTCCGGCGCGGGTCCCCGCTGGAACGCGGTCATGGGACGAGCGTGGCGTCCATGACCACACTCTTTCGACTCCGCGGCCTGGCTCTCGCTCTGGCCGTCTCGTCCACGCTGATGGCCGGAGCCTGTGGTGGTGGCAGCCAGGATCCGGTCGCTGCTGCTCCCCAGGCACCGTCGCCCACGTCCGCCACGCCGACCGGTACCGGTGCGGGGATGACCGAGGACCAGCGGGAGCGCATGGCGCTGGTGCCCGCGGCCAAGATCCAGTGGAACCAGGCCGCCGACACCGCAGTCGCCGCAGTTCCTCAGGGCAGGCTCGTCGAGATCGAGCTGACCACCTCCCGCCCGGCCGGCACGGCCACCGCCTCGGGCACTCCGAGCCCGGCGAGCCCCTCCCCGGCCGCCGCCGCCCCGGTGTGGGACGTCACCGTCGCCGCGGAGGACGGAACCCAGCAGGACGTTCAGGTCGACGCGGTGACCGGGAAGGTGACCCGCTCGCGGGTCGAGCCCGGACAGGACGCGGACGACAAGAGCGAGCTGGCCGCACAGCTGCAGGCGGCGACCACCACGGCCCAGCAGGCGGCGCAGACGAGCACCGGCCGCACACAGGGCACCGTCACGGCGGTCGAACTCGACGACAAGGTCTGGTCCGTCGACGTCGTCACCCCGGACTGGAACAAGACCACTTACGACATCGACGTCGCCAAGGGCACCGTCGTGCGCGAGCACGTCGACCGCGACTGACCCCCCCGCCACGCGCTGCCGCTCCGGGGAGGCAACCGCCGAAGGCGGGAATTCTACGCCGGTGTGGATCCCGCCGTCGTGTCGGCGTCGCCCCTGCGATCACCTGCGGCGTCCGCGCGCCTCCATGGTCCGGAAGGTGTCCGTCCCCTCGGACAAGGCCGCCCCGGCGCGCGGACCGCCGTCCGCCGTACGGCCCGTACGGCGGACCGGCGACGTGAGGGAGAGCCCGGCGCGGCGGTCCCACAGGGAAACCGCCGCAGAGGCCGTACGGGCGATTCCGGGGCCGGGAGAGGGCGCGGGACGCGGCCCGCAGCGAGCTGCGCTCCTCGGCGGCCCGCTCGACCCGTGACGGGCGGTCGGCCGGGCCCGGCTCCCTGTGGTCAGGGGAGCGACCGCCTGCGGGCTTTGCGCCGCAGCCGCAGGGGCAGCGCCAGCCAGCACGCCCCGAACCACAGCATGACGACACCGACGACGATCTCGGCGATCGGGCCCCGGAGGACGACGTGGAGGACCAGGAGCAGGGTGCACCCGATGGTCAGCACCAGCATGACCATTCCGCACACCATCAACCGGCCCGCCGCCTCTACGACCTCGCTCTTGAGCCGTAGGCCCGACAGGAACCGGTGGATGGACACGGGGGCTATCAACGCCGCGGTCGAAGACGCCCCCAGGGCCGTCGTCAGCACGTACAGCGCACGGTCCCCGGGGCCGAGGTCCTTGAAGGCAGGGGTGAAGGCGAGGCTGAGCAGGAAGCCGAGGAGGATCTGGACGCCGGTCTGAGCGACCCTCGTCTCCTGCAGGATCTCGTGCCATCGACGGTTGACCCGGTCCCTGGGGCTTTCGGGCGGGCCGTGGTCCTCGGGCGTCGCGATCGATCCTGCGACGGGCGGCTGCACACCCGAAAGTGGATGCTCCGTCATGGTCATGGCGTCCTCCCTCAGCACTGGACTTGCTCCTCCCACTTCAGCCACCCCGGCGGGCAGCCGCCAGCGGACTCCCCGGATGGCGGATACGCCGGTGCAGCGCCGTATCCGCTGAGCCGAACGGGCTACGACCAAGGGGCTCGGCCGCGCGGCCGAGCGCGACGGAAGGCCCGGCCCGTCTGCGAGGATGTGCTGCATGGACGTGTTGAGCAGGAACCATGTGACTGTGTCGGGGTGTCCTGGGGGACCGGTGGTGGTGCTGGCCCACGGGTTCGGGTGTGATCAGAACATGTGGCGGCTGGTCGTCCCGATCCTGGAGCGCGACCACACGGTGGTCCTGTTCGACCATGTGGGAGCGGGACGTTCGGACCTGTCCGCGTGGAGCAAGGAGCGGTACTCCTCCCTGGACGGATACGTCGACGACGTGCTGGAGATCTGCCGGGAGCTGGCCCTGGGGCCGGTGACGTTCGTCGGACACTCGGTGAGCGCCTCGATCGGCGTGCTCGCCGCGGCCCGGGAGCCCCAGGCGTTCGCCGGCCTCGTCCTCCTCGCTCCGTCGCCGTGCTTCATCGACGATCCGTCCTCCGGCTACCGGGGCGGGTTCTCGGCCGCGGACATCGACGAGCTGCTGGAGTCGCTGGAAGCGAACTATCTGGGGTGGTCGGGCGCCATGGCTCCCGTGATCATGGGCAATCCCGAGCGTCCGGAACTGGGTGAGGAGCTGACCAACAGCTTCTGCCGCACCGACCCGGAGATCGCCCGGGTCTTCGCCCGCGTGACCTTCCTGTCCGACAACCGGGCCGACCTGGCGAAGGTCACCGTCCCCACGCTGGTCGCCCAGTGCTCCAGCGACGCGATCGCACCACCGGAGGTCGGATCCTTCGTCCACGCCCAGATCGACGGCAGCCGCCTGGTCACGCTGAACGCCACCGGACACTGCCCGCAGCTCGCCGCGCCGGAGGAGACCGCCGCCGCGATCGTCGCGTTCGTCGGAGCGGGCCGATGATGTGTGAGACCGAAAGTCACGAGGGTGGCGGGACCCCGCCCGAAGGCGAGGGCCCGCCACCGGGCGCTGACCCCGCTGCGTTCTCGGCCCTGCTGGAGGACAGCGCGGAGGACCTGTACGAGAACGCGCCGTGCGGCTACCTGTCCACCCTCCTCGACGGCCAGATCGCCAAGGTCAACACCACCCTGCTGAACTGGCTCGGCTGCTCGCGCGAGGACCTCGTGGGCCGCAGGACGTTCTCCGAGCTGCTCACCGTCGGCGGCCGCCTCTACCACGAGACCCACTTCGCCCCGCTGCTGCGCATGCAGGGCGAAGTCAGCGGCATCGCCCTGGAGCTGAAGACGACCGACGGACGCCGCCTGCCGGTCCTGGTCACCTCCACCGTGAAGGCGGGCAGGGACGGCCAGCCGCTGCTGATCCGCACCACCGTCTTCGACGCCCGCGACCGCCGGGCCTACGAGACCGAGCTGCTGCGGGCCCGCCAGGAATCGGAGCGCGAACGCGAACGCCTCCAACGGCTGAACGCCACGCTCCAGAAGACCCTGCTGCCGCCCGCCCTGGCCAGCGTGCCCGGCCTGGACGTCGGCGCGTACTACCACGTCGCATCCGCCGACGAGGTCGGCGGAGACTTCTACGACCTGTTCCCCCTGGCCGCCGGCACCTGGGGATTCTTCCTCGGCGACGTGTGCGGCAAGGGCGCGGCCGCCGCAGCCGTCACCTCCCTGGCCCGCTACACGCTCCGCGCCGCAGCCGTCTACGACCCCGACCCGGCTGCCGTGCTCGCCAACCTCAACACCGTCCTGAACCACGAGTACAACGGCCACGACCCGCGGTTCTGCACCGTCGTCTTCGGCCTGCTCACCCCCGAGGGCGACGCGGGCCGCTTCCACGTCACCCTGGCCAGCGGCGGTCATCCTCCGGCGCTGCTGCTGCGGGCCGACGGCACCGCCGCGTACCTGCCCACGCCCGGCGGCCAGCTCATCGGCGTCCTGCCGGACGCCCACATCGCCACCACGGCCCTCACCCTGGGATCCGGCGACACCCTGCTCCTGCACACCGACGGCCTCACCGAGGCCCACACGCCACGAGCGGGAGACGACGACCGCTACGGGGGAGAAGCCCTCCTCGACTTCGCCCGCGCCCTGGCGCCCACCACCGCGGCAGACGCCGTCGCCGCGGTCCGCGAGCTCCTCGACAGCTTCGGTACCGGAGTGGACGACGACACCGCTGTCCTCACCCTCAGCGTGCCCCCAGCCACCAGTGAAGAGCAGACGTGAAGCAGCTGACCTCCCGCACCCGCACCAGCCCGGTCGGCCCCGTCATCGAGCTCGCCGGCGACCTCGACCACCACACAGCCCCCGAGGTCCGCGCCCTGCTGCCCGACGTCGTCCTCGCGCCGGGACAACTGCTCGTCATCGACCTCGGCGGCCTCACCTTCTGCGACTCCTCCGGCATCACCGTCCTGATCGCCGCCCGCAACCACGCCCTGGCCGCCCGCGCCGGCATCGCGCTGGCCGCCGTACCGGACCGCGTCAGCCGCATCTTCCGCATCGTCGGCCTGGACCACGTGTTCCGTACCCACGCCACCGCCCAGGACGCGGAGAACACCTGGACCCCGCCGGCCGACTGACGCGAAGATCCGCTGGGCGGTTCCGCGGCCCACGCCGGGGTGTGAGCTGCGTCAACCACCCTCTCCCGAAACGGAGTTGACGGGGGTCCAACGCTACTGGCCTGCGCCCTGCACCACTTGGGGGAGAGGCCGGGCTTTGCGCCGACGGGATGCGAGAATCTAGATTCTCGCCGCATGACCATGTCACGTAGGACGATCATCAAGGGAATGGCGGCCGCGCCGTTCGTCACCGCGGCCGGCGCCGCCCTCGCCCCCGCCACGGCCCACGCCGCCACCATCCCGCCCGGCCAGTTCACGCTGGCCGAGCGGAACTCGAACACCTCGGGGCAGTTCGCCGACCACATCGCGGGCCTGGCCCGGGCCCTGCCCACCGTGGGGGTCTCCGAGGTGCTGGCCGCCGCCAACCGCCCCGCGACCAAGCTCTCCTCGGCGCCGGCCGGCGTCGGCGGCTTCTCGCACGGCTTCACCTGGAACCCCGGCGACCAGAGTGCGGTCGAATGGATCCCGCAGGGGATCACCACCAGTGCCGACGCCCTCGGCGCCGGCCTGTGGCCCGCGGGCGGCAAGCGGGTGGTCCTCGTGTCCTGGTACTTCGAGACCGACCCGGACGAGGACCAGGTGCACGAGTTCGCGATCGACAAGGGCATCCGCCTCAGCTTCGTCGACTACAGCTCGGCCTCCGCGCCCGTCTACCGGCACGTCCTGCTCGTCGAGCCCCTCCGCTCGGGCGACGGCACCTACACCTACCAGCCCATCCGCAAGCACGCCGGCGGGATCATGTGGTACGGCAACCGGCTGTACGTCGTCGACACGTACAAGGGGCTGCGGGTCTTCGACCTGGACCGGATGTTCGAGGTCAGCACCGGTCTCCCGGACATCTGCGGGAAGCACACGGACGGCAGTTACCACGCCTACGACTACCGGTTCGTCGCTCCGCAGATCGCCGCCTACGACAACACCGGAACCCTGCTGCGCTTCTCGGCGATCGGCCTCGACCGCGCGTCCAGCCCCGACAGCCTCACCGTCACCGAGTACGCCACCAGCCTGGACACCCCTGTCGTGGACTACTCCGGCGACGGCTGGAACGGCAACGGCACCAAGATCAACACGCCCAAGATCGTTCGGTGGCCGCTCGCCTCCACCACGCGCGAACTCGCCTCCACCACCGCGAGCGAAGCCGTCACGGTGAACCAGGGCAAGATCCAGGGCGTGGTCTCCCGCCAGAACAAGCACTACCTGTCACGCAGCGACGGCCCGTCCTCCAACGGCTACCTGCGGACCGTCACCTCCGGCACCGACACGCCCTCCACCGTCGTCCGCCTCGCCGTCGGCTCCGAGGACCTCAGCTTCCACAGCGGCACCACCACCGACTGGGCCTACCGCGAGTCCGTGATCTGGAACCTGAGCGAGTACGCGGGCCGCCGGGCGGTGTACGCCGTCTTCGCCGACGGCTCCTGAGGAACAGCCCCCGCCAGCCAGGCCCCACCCGGGGCGACGCATCGCGGCGGACACCACCGGCGCGCCCGCCCGACCGACAGGTCCGGGCGGGCGCCCGGCGCACAGTCAGCGCTCCGGACGGGTTCGCGGCGAACTCGCCCTGAAGGGGTGACGCTCCCCGGATGCGACGGCCCCCACTGCTATGCATAGGCGTCCGGATCCCCCAAGAGGACCAGTAGCCGAGGAGCCGCCGGTGGAAACGTCGCGACGGGACGTCATGCAGAAGGCCGCCGCGGCCGGACTCGCCTGGGCAGCGCTCGGATGCGCTGCCTGTCCTGCCGCCGCGGCGACTGCCGCGGAAGAGGAAGGACATTCCGAGAGCCCGACGGACCACCGCGCACCTCTCGCGAAGACCTCCGAGATCCCGGTCGGTGGCGGGAAGATCTTCCCGGAGCGGAACGTCCTGATCACACAGCCCGTCGCAGGGGTGTTCAAGGCGTTCAGCGCCACGTGCACCCACCAGGGCTGCGCCCTCTCCGGCGTCTCCCGCGGTACGGCCGACTGCCCGTGCCACGGCAGCGGGTTCAGCATCGCCGACGGCTCCGTGGCCCGTGGGCCGGCGACGGCGCCCCTGGCGTCGAAGCGGATCCGGGTCGCCGACGGCTCGATCCACCTCGTCTGAGAGGGCGGGTCCGGTCCGTGGGACAGGCCGAGCTGCGGGCCGCCGAAGGCGCCGGACCCTTCACCACCCGACGCACCTGGCAGCTGCCCGACGGGGGCGAGGTCGTCTGGGAGTCGCGCCTGGCTCGCCGCCGGGGCGTGCTCGCGGTCCGCGCGCCGGGTGCGCCGGCAGCCCGCCGCAGCCGGGCCGATGCCGCGTCCCTCAGCCGGCTGCGCCGCCTGAACTCCATCGCCGCCGGCGCCTTCGTGATCGGCGGCGCGCTCTTCGCGGCCGGCGCGGGGGTGGCCCAGTTCGGCTCGGGCGACGCGACCACCAGCGCCGGGATCTGCTTCGTCGGCGGCCTGTTCTTCAATACGGGCGGATACGTCTCCCTGCTCCAAGTGGTCAACGCCCCCCGGCACGTCCGGGCCGGGGCCGACGCCCTGGTCACCCGGCGGTGGCGGTGGTGGAGCTACGAGCCGATGCACCTGGACTGGGTCTGCGTCTTCGTGCTGCTGGTAGGCACGCTGGTGTTCGCGGTGAACCTGCTGGACTCCTTCCTCCGGGGCCTCGGCGCCCAGCAGGTCGACCGGCTGATCTGGACCCCCGACGTGATCGGGTGCGTGCTGTTCCTGATGTCCGGACACCTGTCGTTCGTGGAGGTCTGCCACGGCCGGGTCCGCGTCCTCGCGCACGACCTCGGCTGGTGGGTCGTCGCCGTCAACCAGCTCGGCTCCGTCCTCTTCATGGTGTCCGCGCTCGCGGCGTTCACCCCGGCGGCGACGGGCAGCGAACTCGACGCCGGCATCGCCAACTGGGGCACCCTGCTGGGCGCCCTCTGCTTCTCCGGGGGCGGCGTGCTCCAGTACGTCGAACGGCCCTGAGGCCGACAGGGGTACGTCGTCCCGGTACTGTGCACGCCGTGACCAACTCGACAACGAGCCCTGACGACACTGACGTTGCGATAGCTGCGGCGCGTGCCGGAGCCGAGGCCGTGCACTCCCGGTACGGGCAGCGGCTCACCCGGATCGACAAGGGTGCCGGGGACTTCGCCACTGACGCCGACGTAGCCGCCGAGCGGGCGATCCTCGACGTCATCCGCGCCGCGCGGCCCCAGGATGCGGTGCACGGCGAGGAGGGCGGGCAGCAAGGTGCGGCCGACGCGGTGCGCCAGTGGTTGGTGGACCCGTTGTGCGGCACGCTCAACTACGCCGTCGGCACCACCCTGGTCGCCGTCAACGTGGCTCTGCGCAACGGTCCGGCCGCAGTGGCCGACCCGTTCAGCGGCGAGGTCTACTTCACCGACGGCGAGACCGCGTGGGTGCGGCGCGAGGGGAAGGACACACGGCTGCCACCCAGCTGGTGGACGTGAACCTGGACCCGCCCTTTCCGAGCGCACCGGGATTCCGAGCGGTGGACCTGCTCGCCCACCCCGGGTTCGTCGCACGGTTGCGGCCGCGGGTCGTGTCCACGACGCTGGCACTGGCCTGGGTGGCGGCCGGCAAACGCGCCGCATACGTCACCGATGGCGGTGACCTGAGCGACAGCGTGCACTTCGCCGCCGGCATCGCCCTGTGCCAGGCCTCGGGCTGTGTCGTCACCGGAGTCGACGGAGCTCCGATCGGGCCGGCGGGCCGTGGACTCGTCGCGGCCGCGGACGCCGAGACCCACGGGCTCCTGCTGTCGATGATCAGCGGCTGAGCCCAGCGTCGTCCTCGCGGTCGCCCCGGACCACCTCCACACCGGACTGCGCCGGGCCCGACCGGCTGCGGAACCGGGACCGCAGGACGTGTACTTGATCACCCACGGTGGGTGCAACCGGCTCTTGAGCTGCCCCGGAACTGCCCGCGCGGTCAGGGCGGTCGCCCGGGGTGAGTGCGCCATCCAGTGACATGAGCTGAACACCCTTCCCCAGAACGTCGCTCTGCGTCAGCTGTACAGTGCCCCAGGTCTGGGAGCGGTCACCGGCCGCCGCACACACGTCGGAGGGTGAGGGATGACTGCGGGCAGTACCGGGCCGAGGAAAGGGCCGCGTCTCGCGGTGCTCGACGGGGTGCGGATCCTCGCCGCGGCCGGCGTCGTGTTCTACCACTTCGTCGTCCTGGAGAGCGGGTGGGGGCAGCCGACCGAGGACGTGTTTCCCGCCGCCCGCCCGTTCGCCCTGTACGGCTGGCTGGGCGTCGAGGTCTTCTTCCTGGTCAGCGGGTTCGTCATCTGCATGAGCGCCTGGGGCCGGACCCTGGGCGACTTCACCGTCTCCAGGATCTCCCGGCTCTTCCCCGCCTACTGGGCGGGCGTCGTCTTCACCGCCCTCGTGCTGTTCACCTGGCCCGAAGTGGGCCGGCTGAAGGAGCTCAGCGACGTCGTCGTGAACCTCTCGATGCTCCAGGGCGGCGTCGGCGTCCCGGACGTCGACGAGGCGTACTGGACCCTCTTCGTGGAGCTCAAGTTCTACGTGCTCTTCGCTGTCGTCGTCGTGCGCGGCGTGAACTACCGCAACTGCGTGCTCTTCTGCGGCATCTGGACCCTGGCCGGAGTGGTGGCCCCCGGCGTGGACAACCTCACCCTGTCCTTCTTCGCGGTCCCGTCCTACTCCCCGTACTTCATCGCCGGCATAGCCTTCTACCTGATGCGACGGTTCGGCCCGAACGGCGTGCTGTGGGGCATCGTCGGCCTCCAGTTCCTCCTCGCGCAGCACTACGTGCACGGCCGGATGATCTCCAGCCTCGGCCGCGGGATCACCGAGCGGACGCCCGCCTGGCCCGCCCACGTGATCATCGCGATCGGCTTCCTCGTCATGGGGGCCATCGCGCTCGGCGCCCTCGACCGGGTCCAGTGGTCCTGGCTGCCGCACGCGGGCGCGCTCACCTATCCGTTCTACCTGATCCACATGATGGCCGGGCTGACGCTCATCCACGGCTTCCGGAACGACGTGGCCCCGGTGCCGCTGGTCCTCGGCGTCACCGCGTTCATGCTGGTCCTCGCCTGGGGCATCCACCGGTTCGTGGAACGCCCGCTGGGACGCGTGCTGCGGGTCCAGCTCCGTCGCGGGTTGCGGGACATCCGTGCGTCCACGCCTCCGCCGTCGGCGACCCTCCTGCGGATCCCGGCCCAGCCCCCGGCCCCGTACGGCGAACGCGTCTCCGCCCACCACGGCGACGCCGCCTCGGGCGCCGCCGCGCCCCACCGCCGACCGTCCACCCCGCCGGAACGCCGCCGCTGAAGCCCGGGAGCCCGGGAGCCCGGGAGCCCGAGATCCTGCCCCGCTTCCAGCGACCGGGACGGGACGGAAGGGGGTGGCGGGAACGGTGTCGTCCTCGGGCGGCGCCACCGCGTCAAGGACGCGCCGGGCGCGTACATCCGATGTCGGTGCCCCCGGCCCACCGACCCGGCCCTGTCACACGGCTGTGACAGTCGGCGGACGGTCTCGTGAAGCTCGGAGGTCAGTCTCTTAACCAGAGGGCAAAACGGACATCACATCCCAGACCCTCTGAAATCACCTCCCCCGTTGTCTCTTACTGGAGTCCTTCTCATGGTCCGCACTTCTCGGAAGCAGCGTTTCGCGATGGTCGCCGTTTCGGCCGCGATAGTCGGCGGAGGTGTCCTGCTCCCCACCAGTGCATTTGCCGCCCAGTCCGCGCCGCAGACCGTCGAGCAGGCGCAGAGCGGTCACGAGAAGAACAAGAACAAGAAGGACCACCAGAAGGACAAGGGCAAGAAGCACCACGGCAAGAAGGACAAGAAGCACGGCAAGAAGAACAAGGTCCGCGACGTGGAGAACATGCCGGGCTGCAAGTTCTACCAGGGCAAGGTCTACTGCGAGCACAAGCCCGACAAGCCCGCGCCGGCCCCGGAGAAGCCTGCCCCCGCCCCGGAGAAGCCGGCTCCGGCACCCGAAAAGCCCGCCCCTCCCGCTCCGAACCCGGACGCGGAGGCTTCGGAGAAGGAGAACCCGGACCGCGTTCCGGCCCCGGCGTCTGCTCCCGAGACCCCTGTCGAGAAGGGCCCGGCCGCCTCGGGCTGACCCGAAGCCGTCCGAACCTGCCCGAGCCCCGCCGGTGAGACCGGCGGGGCCGGCGGCTACGACGGCGAGGTCAGGTAGCCGCAGGTAGAGGCCCACGAGGCCCAAGGGCCCCGCGACGAGGAACGGGATGCGCCAGCCCCACGCCTCGGTCTGACCGTCGTCGAGCACGGCGTACAGCGTGGTCACGGGGCCGGCCGCTCCGACGTAGCCGGCCAGGGTGCCGAATTCGAGGAAGCTGCCGAAGAAACCGCGGCGCTTGTCGGGTGCGTACTCGGCGATGAAGGTGGACGCTCCGCCGTACTCACCGCCGGTCGAGAAGCCCTGGAGCATGCGGAAGACGATCAGCAGGGCGGGGGCCCACAGACCGATCGTGCCGTGCGAAGGGATCAGGCCGATGGCGAACGTGCCGATCGCCATCAAGGTCATGGTGAGAGCCAGGACTTCTTCCGGCCGAGGCGGTCGCCCATCGGGCCGAAGAACATGCCGAAGTCGAACCATTCCATGGCGTTGCCCAGCGAGGCGCCTTCACCGCCCGCTTGACGGACTGGTCGTCCGCGACGGTGATGTCCGTCCTGCGGGGCGCTTCACCGCTTCCGGATCGGCCACCTGCGGGGGATGGGGGGCCGCCATGGCGGTCCTTTCCTCGATGGTGTTCGAGGAATGCCGCCTGCGCGATCATGGCGGCGGCAAACGGGGTGAACGTCCCGATGCGACGTGAATCACCCGGATCGCGCCTCGCCGGGCAGGCCTCAGAAGGGCGCAACCAGCCCGGCAGCCGAAGCCCTCCGTGTCCTCCGTAGGCGCGCAGCGCGCGAAGGCACGTCTGGCGACGTCCTGCCGACGGTACGCCCACCGGGGCCGGGTACCGTCCGGATCAACGACGCGACCGCACCACTTCGACCCCGAGGCCTCACGGCTCGCCGACCTGCCCGGATCCGGCCCCCACCCCCCCTGTGGTCGGCGACTTCCTCGCCACCACCAGCCAGGAGGCCACGGCATGACGACCACCCTCACACCACCCGAGGAATTCCGGGTCGCACGCCTGATCACCGATGGGCTCGACCCCAAGACCTGGATCATCGCGGACACCCTCCTCATCGGCTGGCACACCGGCCGCCTCGGCGGAGTCGGCTGGGGCCTTCTCGGCGCGCTGTTCGCCGCGGTCATACCCCTGGTCTTCATCACCTACGGCATCCGCCGCGGTCGCTGGGGCGACCGGCACGTCGGTCAGCGGCGCCAGCGCATCATCGTCATGACCTTCATCTCCGCCTCGGTCGCCACCGGGATCCTCCTGCTATGGGCCTTCAGCGCACCCCGCACGATGATTGCGCTGATCGCGGCCATGCTGGCGACCCTCACGGCCCTCCTCGCCGTGACCCCCGCCTGGAAGATCAGCGTGCACGCCGCCGTGTCGTCCGGAAGCGTCGCCATGCTCGCCCTGACCTACGGTCCCTGGCTGCTGCTCGCCTACCCCCTGGTCGCCGTCGTCGGCTGGTCCCGGGTGGAGCTGAAGGACCACACCCTCGCCCAAGTCCTTGCCGGTGCAGCGGTGGGCGGAGCCGTCGCGGCCGGTACCTTCGCCCTGGTCCGCTAGCGGCGGCACGGGCGCACAGCACGTGCTCCCGGGGCGCCGCGAGGGAGCGGTCCGAGTCCACGTGGCCCACGTGGTCCGCAAGCCCGCTGCTCGGAGCGGGCGGCCGGCCGCTCGGCGGTGTGATCCCGCCCTGGGGGCATCGTGCCCGCGGCCAGGCCCCCGTACCGCAGATGACGTCACATCTGACCGGGGCCGGATGCCGGGGTCCTCGCGAAGGTGACGGAGCGCGCCGGCGAAGGCGGGCGGCTGTACGCGGCCGGAAGAGCTGGCGGGGATGGGGACCTGCGCTGGAGCATGCAGGACTGGGACGCGGTGTGGTCGCCCTGGCTGCCGCAGGACTGATCCGGCAGCACGGGGCGCAGGCACTGACCGACGAGGCCGGACGAAGCGCGACGCGGTACTGGGTACGGACCTTGACCACATACCTGACCACCCTCACCTGCGCGTGCACCCGTGCCCGCGAACAGAGCTGCGGACGGGCCGGTGCGGGGCATGACAGAGCCCGGCCGGGTGACTACGGCTCGGCCGGGCTCTGCGTGCGTGGGGTACGGCGCTGCTCAGAAGTCGTTGCCGCGGAGCAGGTCCTCCTCGCGACGCCGCTCCCTCTCCTCGGGACGCTGACCGCCGCGGGACGGGGTGACGGGCTCGGGGTGGACCGGGTCCTGGCCGGGACGCTGCGGGTGCTTGTGCTCCTCGCGGCTCTTGCCGGGCTCCTGGCGCTTGTCCTGCTTACCGCCCATGACGGCGACTCCTTGCTACGGGGTGGGTGGGGGGGGGTGACTCATCCACCAACCTGACACGGAGCGCCACAGTTCGCATCTTTTCCGCTACGCAGTGTGATGGCGGGTGAATCCTGCCGGTGCGATGCGCCGGAATGCGGGCCGGCTCCCCAGTACGGAAGATGGTCGCGACCCCCTCACCCCGCACCGTCAGGAGCCGATTGCCATGGTGGAGCGCACGCCGCGCAACGACCACGCCGAGGTCACCCGCACTCTTCCCGCCGACACCCCGCCCGGGACGGTCAGCATGATGGGGGACTTCCACGCCTCGAGCCCCGGCGCCCACGCCCCGCAAGCACGCGAGGGCGGGCAGTGGGGCATAGCGGTCGCGCGGCCCGGCAGGAGCACGCACTCCGCCCGCTACCTGGCCGCCGGTGACTACTGGTTCAACGACGAGGGCAGCCGCCACCACGACGGCCCCCACGGCTGCCTCCGTACCTGAATGGCCCAACCTGCGTGACGTACGGCCATCGCAGGCGGTTGAGAGCGGCGGCACGTGCCAGCCGGCCCACCACCCCGGGCCGGTATCCGTGTGACGCCCGGCCCTGCCACCCCACCCGGCGGCAGGGCCGCCGTCGTGTCATCCCTCCCCGACGCCGCCGGGCACGTGATCACCCGGCCGGGACACGTGGCACTCTTGCAGGCAGACCTGCGTGCCGGAACGAAAGGTGAGCTGTGCGTTGAGCCTTGTCGCGAGGGGGGCCACCGGGTTCTGGGGGCCCGGCGATGACCCGGTGCCGCGGGCGGACCTCGTGGCCTTCAGAACCGCCTGCCATGCGGTTGCCCGGTCGATCACGGGCACGCTCGCCGAAGTGCCCCCGCACGGAGCCGCGTCGAGCTTTCGTACCGTACTGATCACCACCCCGTACGGTCGCACCACGGTCCTCTTGTGCCACCAGGTGCTCCCGGTCGTCGCTTTCGTGGCGAGCCCGCCGCAGGCCGGCGCGCCCTTGCCGGACTTCACACCACCGCCGGCGTGGGCGGGCGCGCTGGAGGTGAACGGCTTCCGGCTGCTCGACGTCGCCGAACTGAGCATGCCGCTGGCCTCGGCTGACATCGGCGAGCTTGCCCCAGCCGAGCTGACACAAGTGGCTTACTGGCGGCCCGACACGGTGGGCGAGCTGATGTTCAACCGGTGGGACTGAACGGGGTACTCACCTCGTCCCGTAAAGCGCGACCGCTCGGCCCGATCGGCTGCTGGGCCGGGCGGGGCCGAGCCGGGCATGCAGGCTCACTCCCACACGGCCGGGCGACCGCCGACCAGGACCGAGAACGTGGCGGGTTCGCCCCGGACGCGGGCCGCGGGTGCGGCGGCGAGGCCTTCGAGGTCCTGCCAGGCCGTGGACCTGCTCGGTGGAGTTCACCGCCGTCGACGCCCTCGATGTACTCCCGGCCTCGTCCGTGCGTGACCCCGGCCCGGGCGTCTGCGTTCGCATGGCGTGACCAACATGAAGCGCGTACTTGCCGCGGTCGCCCTCGCCGGCGCGGCCCTCTCCGTCACGGGCGTGGCCCAGGCGGCAGACGGCCCGCTGGGATCCGTATCCGCGATCGACGGTCTCGGGGTCGGTCTACCGACCAGCGATCTCGAGACCGGAGAACTCGCGGGCGACGTCGTCGCGGAGGGCGGGCTCGTCGGCACGCTCACGGGCGGTTCGGGTAACTAGGGCGGGCCGAGCGGGACTGCCCGGAGCACGAGGGCTGAGCGACGAAGGCGGACTCGCCCCCTTCCGGGAGTTCTGCCGCCGCCTGTGTCGCGCAGTGGTTCGGCGTGTGGTCCTCGGTCACGCCGCCCGGTCGAGGCCCGTTCAGCGGGCTGCTCGAGCCCCCCCGGTCCTGCGCGGCCCCCGCCCGGCCCGCCGGCAGACGTCGGCCTGCCCAGGGCTGCTCGTCGGCCGTCCGGCTGACGCCGGGCACGGGAGGTGGCGAAATCGCAGTGCATACCCGCCGGTAAGGAGGCCAAACGGTTGCAGATTTGATAGTTCTGGCCTGAGCCGGTGCACCAGTCCTGCCGGCCGAGGAGGGTGAGGGCCGTGCTCGAGGTCGACCGTCCACGGGTGCTCGTGTGCCCGTACTGCAAAGCCACGGACCAAGACGGCGCAGCGCGGACGCTGTCGGCTGTCGGCGGGGTGCTGTCGGTGACCTGGCACGCCCGCACCTGCCCGCACCTCGCGGCCGACCTGATCCTCGCAGCCGACCACTGACAGCCCGCCGGCTCCGTCTTCGGCCCGATGACGACGCCCTCGCGCAGGTGCAGGCCCCGGCCGGACACGCTCTCCGGGCTGCCACGCCCGCAGCGCGCCGCAGGGGGAGAGCCTGGGCGCGCCGGGCGCCGGTTCTGGCTCCGCGTGCCATGGTGAACGCGAATCCAGGGGGAGGGGTGGTCATCAATCACGGATGATCGCTCCCTACCCTGCTTTTCTGGATCCATGACCCGTACATCGACCGCACGCGCGTCTGCAGCCTCAGCCCGCCCGTCCGCCGTATCGGGTCTCCGGAGCCGTGCGGAAACCGCGACGGGGATGCCGTCGTGACCGGGCAGCAGCGCGCCGGGAACGGAGCCTTCGGGACCGTGGTCCTGATGGCGGCCACGATGACGACCGGACTGCTGGCGGGCTTCTTCGTGAACTGGTCGAACGCGGTCATGCCCGGTCTGCGCAACGTCGATGACCGGACTTTCGTCGAGGCTTTCCGGGCGCTCGATGCGGCGATCACCAATCCGCTGTTCCTCGGTGTCGGCTTCATGGGCACGCTGCTGTTCACCGGGCTGTCCGTGGTGCTCCATCTCCGCGCGGGGCAGCGGCCGGTGCTGATGTGGGCAGGGGCGGCACTGGTGTGCTGCCTGGTGGTGTTCGCGATCACGTTCGGCATCCATGAGCCGCTCAACGAGAAGATCCGGACGGCCACGGCCTCCGACAGCGGTGCCGCTCTCACGGCGGTCCGCGCCCAGCTCGACGAAGCGACGTGGACGACCTGGAACACCGTACGGGCTGTCGCGGCAACGATCGGGTTCGGCTGCCTCGCCTGGACCCTCGTGATCCGTCGAGGTCTGGGCCAGGAGGCGGCCAACCGCTCGACGGAGCAGCCGACGACCCGCTCGGGTGGGCCGCACGGGGATGCCCGCGAGCACTGACGAGGTCTGCCGTGGGCGCGCAAGAGTCCGAGATGACCGGACGGCTACCCGTCGTTTTTTCGTCAGTGCGGGAACAGTGGTGAGACGGCATTCTCCGAGCTGCTGTTCCAGTACGTCACGCGGGCCTTGTCGTCCACGTACACGGCGCCCTTCGGCATCTGCAGGAGGACGCCCTCGCCCGTGCTGCTGTCGGGCTGCTGGCCGTGCGGCGCGAGCGCCATGCTCTTCACGAGGGTGCTGACCTCCTTGTTGCTCTGGCGCAGGAGCAGACCCGCGTACGCCTCCTCCCCGGGAGCGAGGGTCACCTCCGTCCGGGGCTTGGAGTTCTTGAAGATCCCGACGAGCCGGCCGTTGCCGTCCTCCAGCCGGAGTACGGGATGCGTCCGCAGCTTGCACGGCCGGGTGCTGGTGTTGGTGACGGTCAGCAGGAGCTTCGTGTCGTCCTTGCTGGGTGGCACGGCCCACTCCACCTTGACGTCGGTGAACTCGTCGGGGCAGTTGCCGTCGATGCCCGTGGGGTCGCCCTCGGCTTCGCCCGGCCGGCCAGGCGCGGCGGAGGAGGAGGCGGAGGAGGGCTTGGTGGACGCCTTCGCCGGCGGAGACGCGGAGGCCGGGGGGACGGTCGGCGCGGACGCCGACGAGGACGGGGAAGACGATGCGGTAGGGGAGGCGGAGGACTTCGGCGGCGGGGTGGCGCCGGCCTTGCCGTCGCTCGGCCCGCAGGCCGTGGCGGTCAGGAGCGCGGTGGCGGCGAGGCCGAGGGCGCCGCGCGACCGGGCGTGGCTGGTCTTGCGGAAGGTGCGCATCATGAGCCCCCGTGGCTGCTGACGTGCTGGGATCGGTCTGGACAGGATGCCCGCCCAGGCTTCGGATTCACGCCCCGGCGAGGACCGTTACAGCTCTCGCATGCGGCGGTGACGGTTCCGTCGTGAGCGGCGCGATCAGGCTGCCTGGTCTGCTGTCCCGGCATGTCCGGCGCCCGCCAGCCTCCTCCTCTTCGCGAGCTCCACCACGCCGGCGAAGCTGCACGGGCCCCTTCCGGCGTCCATGCCGCGGCGGAACAGGTCGACCACGGCGGCCGGCAGCGCCGTGTCGACGCCCGCGTCGGCGTGGGGGTGCAGGACGCCTTCGACACCGGCCGTGCGCAGGGCGAGACCGCCCCGTGCGCCCGGCGAGGCGGTCCACGTCGCCCTCGGCGCTGGACGGGACGTGGTTCCAGACGTGGTCCCAGACCGGCATCTGCGCCGGTCTCCGCCCCCATCGACGTCCGAGGCATGGGGGCCCGTACGGGCGGAAAGACGTTTCACCATGGGGACACCGGAATCGCGGCGGCCGGTCACCGAGGGCCGGTTCCGTCATCGCGGGGCCGAGCTCGTGTACGACGACACCGGCACGGGACCCCTGGCGGTGTACGCGCACGGCGGCTTCGTCAGCCAGGCCGTCGAGCAGCGCATGGGCCTGTTCGACTGGGCGCCTGTCCTGCGGGCGGGTCGTCGGCTGGTCCGCTACGACGCACGCGCGCACGGCCGCTCCACCGGCCGGCCCGTGGACGCGGACTACACCTACGCATCGCTTGCCGACGACCTGCTGAGCCTACTCGACCACCTGGACACCACGGATCCCGTCGACGGGATCGGGGCATCGATGGGCTGCGGTACGTGCCTCCACGCCGCCGCCCGGGCGCCGGACCGTTTCTCCCGGCTGGTGCTGCTCCTTCCGCCGACCGCATGGGGGACCAGGGAGGCGTACGCCCGGGCCAACCGCGCTGCTGCCGCCACCATCGAACGGGAGGGGGCCGGGACCTGGCTCGCCGCCCGGGGTGACCCGCACCGGCCGGCGGTCGTCGCCGACGTCCCTGCGTTCCCGCCCACGCCCCCGGAGTCCGTCCTGCCGTCCGTCCTGCACGGCCTGGCCCGCTCCGACCTGCCCCCACCTGCCGCACTCGCCGCGCTGCGGTGCCCGACCCTGATCCTGACCTGGGTGGACGACCCGGGCCACCCGGTGTCGACCGCGGAAGCTCTGGCCGACTGCCTGCCCGAGGCCGAACTCCACCTCTCCCGTACCCGCGCCGACGTGCGGACCTGGGGAGTGCGTATCGCGGACTTCCTCACGGCCCCCCGCCTCCGGCCCCGCCACGACCTCTGACGCAGGCCGGTCGCCGCAGCGCGGGGTGACCCGTCCGGCCAGGTTCGAGGACGGGTGGCCGGGTGGCCTCCTCAGACGGGCAGTGGTGCGCGGACCGCGCGGGTGACGGTTGCGGCCCCGGCTGCCAGGGTCGCGGAGGCGGCGAGGACCGGGTTCACGCAGGAGGGGACCAGGTCGCCATCGGAGGTGCAGGGGTTCGACAGTCGCATGCGTAGAGGCCGCTCTGCCGGACGATCTCGCCGGGCTTCCACCGTTCCCGTCCGTGTGCAGGACTGGTGTCTATCCGTGCTGGTGCCGGGACACTCCAGGGCCTGTGGGCGCCCGCGCGCGGGACGGTCCTGGGGTACGCGTCAGCAGCCCGAAGGCCTCCGCGTCGATCACGGCCGCCCCGCCCGGGTCGTTGTTGAAGTAGGCGAAGACGTCCGCGTCCGCGGGCCAGGTGTCCGCGATCCGGGCCGCCCAGCTCCGAAGTGCCGTGGGCCCGTAGCGGGGGGCGGGCCGCGCCCGTCCTTCGTGGAACCGTACGTATCCCCAGTCGGCGGTGCGCCACAGCGGCGTCACGGGCCTCGATCCGCGGTCGGCCCAGCACAGCGCCGCGCCCCGGTCGGCAAGGACCGAGCGCACAGCCTCCGTCCACCAGGACGGGTGCCGTGGTTCGACGGCGACGCGTGTGCCCTCGGGGAAGCAGGCCAGGCAGGCGTCGAGAGCGGCCGGATCGGCCCGAAGGGTGGGCGGCAGCTGGAGCAGCACGGGTCCGAGCCGGTCCCCGAGGGACGCGGCGTGCGTCATGAGGCGCTCGACCGGCTCGGCGGGTTCGCGCAGTCGCTTGATGTGCGTCAGGAAGCGGCTCGCCTTCACCGCCATGACGAAGCCGGGCGGCGTGCGGGCGCGCCAGCGGGCGAACGTTTCGGGCGAGGGAAGCCGATAGAAGGCGTTGTTGCTCTCCACCGTGCAGAAGTGCTGCGTGTACTCCTCCAGCCACAGCCTCTGCGGCCGGTCGGACGGATAGAGGACGCCCGACCAGTCCCGGTACTGCCACCCGGAGGTGCCCACGAACACGGCCATACCGTCCGCCTGCCCTGAGCACAGCCCGGCACACCTCGCGCCGTACGCAGTGAGCACGGGGAGGAGGCATCGCGGTCGGTCGCCTGGCCCCGATTGCCGCGCGAGCCGTACCGCGAACGCCCGGTTCGGCGTCACGGCGTCGGGCAGAAGCCGACTGCCGTCCCGTGGCCCCGGCTACGGGACGGACCAGGGCACATGAACCGGATCCGTCCAGGGTTCGGAGGGGTGGCGGCCATGGCCGCGAGCGCGAGAGCCGCCCCGGCCGCAACCGTGACCGCAGGCCTGGGGTAGGGCGCGACTCCCTGTCTGCCCTGCGCTCGCGCGGCGGGCGACTGCCAGGAGTGCCCACGGTTCGGGGACGCCGCGCAGACCGTCTTCGGGCGAGGGCCCGGCCCGTCTCTGCCAGCTCCTACATCGGCTAGTGGTGACTCACCGTAACGGGCGAGCGCGGTGCGGTGCGCCAGAGAGGACGATGGCGTGGGACGCGCCGCCTGTCACGCGGCTGTGACAGTCGACGGACGGTCTCGTGAAGCTCGGAGGTCAGTCTCTTAACCAGAGGGCAAAACGGACATCACATCCCAGACCCTCTTAAATTACCTACCCCGTTGTCTCTTGACTGGAGTCCTTCTCATGGTCCGCACTTCTCGGAAGCAGCGTTTCGCGATGGTCGCCGTTTCGGCCGCGATAGTCGGCGGAGGTGTCCTGCTCCCCACCAGTGCATTTGCCGCCCAGGCCGCGCCGCAGACCGTCGAGCAGGCGCAGAGCGGTCACGACAAGCACAAGCACCAGAACAAGAAGGACCACCATAAGGACAAGGGCAAGAAGCACCACGGCAAGAAGGACAAGAAGCACGGCAAGAAGAACAAGGTCCGCGACGTGGAGAACATGCCGGGCTGCAAGTTCTACCAGGGCAAGGTCTACTGCGAGCACAAGCCCGACAAGCCCGCGCCGGCCCCGGAAAAGCCCGCCCCGGCCCCGGCGAAGTAGCCTCTCCAGCGCGGTCCCGCCGAGCCCAGGCGCTCCCGGCGGAGGTGTCTGCAGCGCCTCGTATCGAAGCGGAAGCACATCGTCATGCAGCTGATCAGCCCCTGCGGGCGCTCGGGGCCCGCAGGGGCTCTCGGCGCCTGTCGGGGCCGTGCCGCCCCCCCGGCATCGCGCCTCTTCGCGGGGCCGAGAGAATCCGCAGGCGAAGCTCTAGGCTGGCGCACCGTGAAGGATGAGTCGAACGAACAAGCGACGTACAGCAGCGGGCCGGAGTTCATCCCGCGCCACGAGGCGCTCCGGCACGCCTTCGCAGGGGACATCGCCTATCTGCGCCGGGTGGGTTCACAGCTCACCACCCGATACGCAACCGCTGCGAGGGCAGCCCAGGTCCACGGCAGCGACCTCTCCTACCTCCACCGACTCCTCGCCACGACCCCCGGCCGAGACAGCGTCGAACTGCTCCTCCAGCTCCTCTCCGAACAGGAAGCCGCCGTCGGGGCGACGGAACTCCAACTGCCGCTCATGGCCACGATGCTCGCCCAGCACCAACCGGCCGCGATCCTCGTGCAGACGGCTTTCGCGGACATCCCTGAGGGTGACCGGCTCGGTGAGCTGCGCACCTGCCTGTTCCACGAGTTGCTGTTGCGCGGCGTGGATCCGGACGAGTACCCCGCCCTGCGTCCCCCCTCGCGGCTGCATACCCTGGCGTGGCTCCCCGACCGCCGCCGTGGGCTGGAGACCGCCCCCGACTTCACGAGCCACTCCGCGAACGGCTCGGCCGGTGGTGTGAAGACCGGCCTGCCCGCCCACGGCCGCCTGGACCCGCCGACGCCCCGTTCGGACGCGGCATCATCGATGCGGAACTCCGTCTCCGTGGACGAGCACAACCTCATCGTCGCCGCCGTCGAGGGGAACTGGAGCTACGCCGAGGCCTGGGTCTTCCGACCGGACCAACCCATAGCCCCCGACCGGGTGCCCGCCCTGCTCCCCGCCCTGCCGATGGACTGCGTCGCAGGCCTGGGCCCCTCCGGCCGCTACGAGATAGCCTCCCGCCCCACAGGTGACATCTGGTCCCTGCTGTTCGCCACCGCGTCGATCGGTGGCTTCTACGGGCGTGGCAGGTACGGGGCATGGGGCCGGCTCCAGGCGTGGCGTTCGCTGGCGGGCCTGTGCGGCGCCCCGATGGGCGCGAGTGCAGCGGAGGTGGAACTCCGCGCCGAGCAAAGCACCTGGTTCCATTTCGAGTCCGACGCGGAGTGGTTCCACCACGACGGCGGCAGCAACTACGGCATCGCAGCCCTCTCCCCGGACGGCCGCCGCCTCGCCGTCCTTGCGGCCACGGATACCGACTGAAGGCTGTTGCAGCAGGTCCGTCTTGGGCAGGCCGGAGTGGTGTGTGACCTGCTGTTTCGTCCTGCCAGGGCGAGGTTGTGCATGCTGGCGACGCCTTGGACGGCGTGGTGGAGGCCGTCGCCCTTCGGGCGGCAGTCGCGGAGGAA
This sequence comes from Streptomyces sp. NPDC058646, assembly GCF_042716875.1. Lineage (NCBI taxonomy): Bacteria > Bacillati > Actinomycetota > Actinomycetes > Kitasatosporales > Streptomycetaceae > Streptomyces > Streptomyces sp. NPDC058646. The sequence goes on from NZ_JBHXRK010000018.1 coordinate 58,154, forward strand.
CTTACCGCCCTTCATGCGGGCGAAGGTGTGCTCGACGCGGCCCTGCCCCGGCGGTGTTCGGTGTTTTCCTCTTCCTGGCCCCGCAGGGGGGCGTTTGGCTTGTCTGCGGTGCGGGACGAGCTGTGGTCGCGGACCGGGATCAAAGTTCCGTCCACGATCCGGAGGTGTTCGACATCGGTGGCGGGCCGCGGTGCCGGGTCCAGCGCGAGGAGTGGACTGAGCCGCTGAACAATCCGGCAGACGGTGGGCGGGGGAGATGTCGAAGGCCGGGGCGAGCTGGCGCATCGTGAGGTTCGGTAGTACACGGCCACCAGCAGCACCCGATCCGGCAGCGGCAGGCGCCACGGACGGCCGCCCCCGGGACCGCTTCCGCCCCGCTCCCGCACCGCCTTCACCAGCTTCTCGAACCGGCCCGCCCGTAAACCGGTGAACGTCTCCACCTGCAACGACTCAGCCCGCAACACCCCACCCATACAAGAGGAATGCCCCGTTCCAGACGTTCTGCAAGACTTTCGCTTGTTCTTTGACCTCCAGTTGCTGCGGAGTGCTTGCCGGTGGGGAAAACGCGGTGCGTGCTGGCGCCACGCTAGGCAGACTCGCGGACATGACTGAGAAGATCACCCGCATCAACCCCGAGCAGCTGCATGAGACGCCCGGCTACCACCACATCACGGTAGTAGAGGCAGGGCGTACGGCTTACCTGGCGGGACAGTGCCCGCTTGATCGGAACGGTGACCTCGTCGGTGCCGGTTCCCTCGAGACGCAGGTCGACCAGGTGGTCGCGAACGCGCTCACTGCCCTGGCAGCGGCGAGTGCCCAGCCGCAGCACGTGGTGCGGTCAGTGATCTACGTGCGGAGCGACGAGAGGGGCATGCTCGGCGCCGCATGGCGTCGGCTCACCGAGTCTGCCCTGGGGCCGGCGTTCACCACCGCCAGCACGCTCCTGGGCGTTGCCCAGCTGGGCTTTACCGGACAGCTCGTCGAGGTGGATCTCACCGTGGCGCTGCCCGACTGACTTCGAACGGCGTATCGAACTGGGTAGCGGGTTCGGGCAGGCCTGCACAGGTCTTGACGGCGCCGTCCTGAGCCGGGGTAGACGCCCGCGGCGGCAGGAGTCACCCCGCGAACAGGCCATGGCGACGTACCACAGGCCGCGCCGCTAGGCTCCGGTCGTGATCAGTTGCTCCCCGTCGGCAGGCCCTGCCGACGCCCACCTGTCAGCCGTCGACGATCTGATCGCCCGGCCGTTCCCGGAGCAGCCGGTTCGGCGGGGGAGGGCGGGCAGGTGGGGAGGGCCGGGGTACCACCTGGGCGTGCTGCGGGAGAGCCAGGACTTCTGGGAGGACCGGAGCGAGGAGGTCGTGGAGGCGGCCGAGCGGGAACTCGAAGCCGATCTTGCTGCGCTGGCGGAGATCCTGACTTCCCGGTGGGGCCACCCCGAGACGGTCGAACTGTGGCCTTACCTCGGCTCCGAGGGCCCGGACCCGCAGCACTCGGCTCCCGAGCCGCTCCTCTTCCTGTGCAACGTCGCGGGGAACATGCAGGTGTGGCGGCCGCCGGATTCCGATCGGTGGCTTGCCCTGGCGATCGGTCAGGCCGACCCGGAGTTCCCCTTGCAACTCCTCGCTGCCGTGGGCGTCGCATCCGCCCTTGAGCGCTGACGGCCGGCCGACCGTCCGGGGACCCTGGTGGATGCCATGACCTGCTGCAACCGCGAGCGTCCAGCCTGGCCGGCTTCAGCACCGCGGGCTCCGCAGAGGCGGCTCCGCCCCGCCCCACGAGAAGGCATACGGCTCCGTGCCACCCGAGTACGTGCAAGCGATACCGGCACCGGGCAGGCCGAACTCCTCTCGCAGCCACCCGTCCATGACGAGGGCGGCAACCTCCGGCCGGTAGTGGGCCAAGGGGAAGTCGAGCGAGACGATCTCGAGGTCCAGGCCCCGCGGATACCTCGCGCACAGCTCCTCGGAGCGGAGCGCGACGACGAAGGAGAGCCAGGCCAGGTCCTCCCAGTACAGGCCCGAATCCGGAAGCAGGAGGCGTACTCCTCGGTGGATCCGTACGCAAGGAACCGCTGCCTTGCCCGGAGGCAGGGCCCGGGCCGAGAGATCTGCGGCGAGGCCGCCCAGCGGGCTCCTGAGTCGATACCTGGACGTTCGGATCATTCTTTGCTCAGCTCGCCTGCTTGAGAGCGGGTCGGGTCGCCTGAACGGTGAGTCCGCCCGCAGATCGGCCGGGGGCCACATCCGCCGTCGAACCGCTCACCGACGGGTGCCGCGGGGCCCGAAGACACGAGTGACCCGATGATCCATCCGGGTCCCGAAGTCCGACGCCGAGGTGATTCCTGAAGCCGCCAGGCAACCGGTGTCGTCAAGGCCGGCGATGAAGTCGACGTCGGCCCGGCCGCCGCGGAACAGCACAACCGACAGCACGGCTTCCGCCGGGCCGGATATGACCACGCCGACCGAGTCCGGATCGTGAACCCGCGTCCTGGTGGTTTCCAGCTGCTGAGGCCAGGAAGCCTTGGCATCCCTCCAGGTTGCCGGGCCCACCTCAAGGCCGGCCGACGTCCAGCCCAGGGTCCGCTCGGCCAGAACGACAGCCACCTCATCAAGATCAACGACTCTGTCCACCAGGGGATCATCCCTCAGACCCGAGCGCCTGTTCCTCGTGGCCATCACGGGTCTAAGCTCGGCAGATGACCTTGGAATGGGAACAGGTAATCGTTCACTCGGTGGATCCGGCGGCCCTGGGGCAGTGGTGGGCCACGGCTCTCGGCTGGGTCGTGGTCCACTCCTCCGATGACGAGTTCGAGATCCGCCCGGCGCCGGACCGCCTGCCGGGGTTGGACTTCGTCCGGATCGATGAGAGCAAGAAGGTCAAGAGCCGGCTGCATCTCGATTTCAGGCCCGATGACCAGGAGGCCGAGGTAGCTCGCCTGGTGGCTCATGGCGCGGAGCGTGTCGACATCGGCCAGGGCGACCAATCATGGGTCGTGCTGGCCGACCCCGAAGGTAACGAGTTCTGTGTCCTGGGCCAGCGGCGTCCGTAGGCCGACCCCTGCGGCGGGTCGATGACGAGGCGTTCGGAGGGCGCGGGCCCCTGACTCTGCGCCGTAGGGGTTGCGCAGGGGTGTTGCAGGTTGTTGCCGGACAGGCCGACGTGCGGCACTCGGCCACATCGGGTGTGGCCGAGCGCCGTAGCCGGTCCCTGAGTGATCCGGTCGGTCGCGTCGTCGCGTCGTCGCGTCGTAGCACCGGGGTGGCCGGTCGTCGGGTCCGGTGGGTGTCGATCGGCCGGGGGTGTTCTCCGGGGTGCGTCGGCCGGGGTGGGCCGTGGCTCCGACCTTCTATCTCCAACCGTCGTTGTTCCTAGAATGGCCGTGTGAAGGACATCGATGCGATCGCGGTGCTGCAGGATCCGGTGCGGCGCCGTCTGTACGAGTACGTGGCGGCGCAGGGTCGTGAGGTCGGCCGCAACGAGGCCGCCGAGGCGGCCGGGGTGGCGCGCACGCTCGCTGCGCACCATCTGGACCGGCTGACCGAGGCCGGCCTGCTGGAGGTCGGTAGCCGCCGCCTGACGGGCCGTTCGGGGCCCGGTGCGGGCCGTCCCGCGAAGGTGTACACGCGGGCGCGGGCCGAGCGGTCGGTGTCGCTGCCCGCCCGCGACTACCGCACCGCCGCCGAGCTGCTCGCCGAGGCCGCCGAAGTGGCCGGGCTGGATGCCGGGCTCCGCGCGGCCGCGCGCCGCCGGGGTGAGGCCCTGCGCGGTTCCGCGGTGCCCTGCGGCGGCCTCGATGAGGCCATGGAGATGCTGGCCGCCCGCGGCTACGAACCGCACCTGGAAGGCGCGGAGGGTGTGGAAGGCGCGGCGGGCGCAGAGGACTCCGAGTGCGACGAGGGCGACGAGGGCGGCGAAGGCCTTCAGGGCGCCGGTGGCGCCGAGGGGGAGGCCGGGGCGGCCGCAGGCGTCGTCCGTATGCGCAACTGCCCCTTCCATGCCGTTGCGGAACGCTTTCCTCCGCTCGTCTGCGGAATGAATCTCGCCCTGCTGGAGGGGCTGTTCGGAGCGGACGGCCCTGTGCGCGCTCGCATGGACGCGCGGCCGGGGGAGTGTTGCGTGGTGGTCGAGCTTTCTAAAAACAATATTGATTGACATAGAAAACCGGGGCGTGCTGGGATGAGGCCATGACCCCACCCGTGCATGCCAGTCACCTCGCCCAGCTCAACGTCGCCACGCTCCTCCACCCCCTCGACGATCCGCGCATCGCGCCGTTCGTGGAGATGCTCGATCCGGTCAACGCCGCCGCCGACTGCACACCCGGCTTCGTATGGCGGCTCGTGGAGGACGGGGAGGGCGACGCCACCGGACTGCGTCCGGCCGGCGAGGACGTCATCGTCAACCTCTCGGTCTGGGAGACCCAGGAGGCCTTGTGGGACTTCGCCTACCGCAGCGGGCACCTGGAGGTGATGCGGCGGCGCCGTGACTGGTTCGCACGGCACGTGAAGGCGCACCTGGTGCTGTGGTGGGTTCCCGCCGGGCACATCCCGACCGTCGGCGAGGCCCTGGAGCGGCTGGCGGACCTGCAGGTGCACGGGCCGTCCCCGCGGGCGTTCACCTTCGCCTCCTCCTACACGGCCGCCGAGGCCGCCGAGCACCTCCGGACCGTGCCGCCGGCGCAGCCTGAGCACGCCGCCGGGTGCGCGCGGCCGACGCCGGCAGGGGAATCGGCGGCGGTCTGACGTAGGGCTCCCTACCCGGTGCTGACCGCCGACGGTCGGGAAGCGGCGTCCGCAGGGATCGCACGGCGAGCGTCGATCGCCGCAGCGAGCAGGCACTCGCATCGCCCGCCGTCCCCGCCGCGCAAGCCCTCCCGGGTCGTACTCGCCGATCCCTGAGGCATCCAGGTGCGGTGTCATGAGACGCAGACGTTCACGGCAGGGCGTGTCCCTCGGATCTCGGGATCCCGCCGGGTGAGCGCGCGTCCTCCGGTGCCGGGCGCGGCGGGTCCGCCAGGATCCGCAAGAGCTGGTCGAACGCCGGGGCACCGCCTCCGTACGGGTTTCCAGGTCCGGGATAGGGTGCCGCCGGTAGACGTACACGGGCGGGGCGGGGCGGGACATGACACTGCGGGACGGGGATCCGCGGGCGATCGGCGGGTATGTCCTGATCGCCCGGCTGGGGTCCGGCGGGATGGGGACGGTGTACTCGGGGCGCGCCGCCTCGGGCCGACTCGTCGCGGTGAAGCTCGTGCACCAGCAGTTCGCCGACGACCCGGAGTTCCGGACCCGGTTCCGGCAGGAGGTGGCGGCCGCACGGCGGGTCAGCGGGGCCTTCACCGCTGCCGTGGTGGATGCCGACCCGGACGCGGAGCGGCCCTGGATGGCAACCCAGCTGGTGCCGGGGCGGACGTTGGGCGCACGGGTGAAGGCGGACGGGCCGCTGCGCGGGAGCGAGCTGCGGGTGCTCGCACTGGGACTGGTGGAGGCCCTGCGCGAGCTGCACACCACCGGGGTGATCCACCGCGATCTGAAGCCGGACAACGTACTGCTGACGGACGACGGGCCGCGGGTCATCGACTTCGGGATCTCGCGGGCGGCGGGGCAGCAGACCCTGACCTCGACCGGGCAGATCCTGGGGACGCCGCCGTACATGTCGCCGGAGCAACTGACGGCTCCGGCCCGGGTGCGGCCGTCGTCCGACGTGTTCTCGCTGGGGTCGGTGCTGGTGTTTGCGGCGACCGGGCGGGGCCCTTCGACGCGGAATCGCACTACATGACGGCCTACCGCCTGGTGTCGGACGCGCCGGACATCGGGGAGCTGGCCGATTCCCTGCGGGCCGTGGTCGGCAGGTGCCTGGACAAGGAGGCCGACGCCAGACCGGGGCCGGACGAGCTGCTGGCCGCGCTGGCGCAGATCCCGGTGGCCGACTGGCAGACCCCGATCCGTGAGGGCGACGGCCGGGACGGGGACCCGGACCGGCCGGCCGAGTCCGACACCGGCCCGTGGGCCGGCGCGGCCGGTTCCGCCGGTGCCCCTCCGGCGGAGTCCGGACCCGAAGGGGATCCGCCGCCCGGCACCGGTCGCCCGGCCGCATCAGCGGCTGATGCCCCGCCGCGCGGAGACGCCGAGGCGGGGCCCGAGGGCGCGGAGCGGCCGGCCGGGGGCGCGGGCGGGTCGCTCACCCGACCGTCCGGGCCGCCCACCGGGCCGGTCCGCGAGGCGCCGGCCGTACGCCGCCGCAGGCCCCGGAGGCGCACCCTCCTCGCAGGGGCGCTCGCGGCTTCGCTGCTGGCCGGCGGCGGGATGTACCTGCGGTTCTCCCCGGCGGACGACGGCCCGCGGGACGACGCGAAGGCCCCCGGGGCGTCCGCCGGTCCCTCCGGGACCCCCGCCGGCGCTGCCGGGCCTCCGGTCACCGGGACCCTTGCCCCGTACGTGGCCACAGACGGCGGCAGTCCGGCCGGCAGCCGTGCCTACGCGGACACGCCCGCCCGGCGCCCCGCCGGCTGGCGGGCCTGGAACGGCGGGAAGGACATGGGGTCCTGCGTGTACGCGGACTCCTCGCTGGTGTGTACGGCGCCCGGCCCCGAGGGCAGTTCGGGCGACGTGCTCAGCCGGTTCGACGCGGCGACCGGCGAGATGCTGTGGGGGCAGCTGCTGGAGGACTTCACCGACGGACAGAGCCCGCTGGTGACCCCCGGAGCGGTCGCCGGTACCCATACCGTGATCGTGCTCGGCCGTGCCGGCTTCACCGCCATGGACCTCGCCGACGGCGCCGCCCGGTGGGAGTTCCCGACCCAGGACAAGCTGCGCCGGCCGGTGCTGGACGCGGCCGGCAGCCGGGTGTTCGCGGTGAACGCGTCCGGCACGGTCACCGCCCTGGAGACCCGGTACGGCAAACTCCTGTGGCAGCAGGCGGTGTCCGGGTCCGAGGACGGATACCCGGCGCTGCGGGTGGCCGCCGACCGCGTGTACGTACAGGGGCGGACCCAGAACGCCGACATGGGCTTCCAGAGCTTCGTGACCGCCCTCGACGGGGCCACCGGGAAGAAGCTCCCCTTCGGGACTCCCCAGGACGGCACCCGGTTCGCGATGCCGGGGTCGTGCGAGTCCCGCGGACTGACGCTGGCCCAGGACGCCTCCGACACCACCGTCTTCCTGTGCAACAAGGAGAACGGGGCCGGCGTGCTGCGCGGTGATCCGGCGAGGCGGCGGAGCACGGACATCCCGTACGCCGGCACGACCCTGTCCGGCCCGGCCGCAGCCGGGGGCAGGGTGTACCTGATGGCGACCGCGTCGGAGGGCGAACCGGCCTTCATGGAACTCGACCAGCAGACCGGCGGAGCCGTGTGGCGGGTACCGCTGGGGGAGGACTGCACCGACCCGGAACGCCCGGAGGCGTCGAACGCGGTCGTGGTGACCGACGGGCTCGCGTACGTGCGGTGCCGGACCTCGGGGGTGGTGATCGACCTGGCCTCCCACAAGGAGACCCGCCGGTTCACCGTCCCTGGTGGCGTCCGCCCCGGCCCGGACGGCCCGTCCGGCTTCCTGGTGGTGGGCGGAGTGGTCTTCACCCCCACGGCCAAGGGCTGGTCCGCCGTCGAGCCCGCCCCGGCCCACTGACCTGATCCGGTGCCCGCGAGGTGCCGGGCCCGCGCTGCCCGGCACCGCACCTCGGGGCGAAGTCGCGGCGTAGTCGGGGCACCCCGGTGGGTCCGTACAGGGGAGCCCCCTCCGCCCGGCGGTGCACGGCACCGGTCCACGCGGGCCCGGCCGACAAGGTCCGAAAGGGACGGCCTGGCGCCGGGCAGTGGAAATCTCGTGCGGCACGGGGGTGTGATGACCGCAGCTGAGAGAGCGTCACAGCCTTGCGGCGCCAGCGCCTTGGCGGGACCGCTTCCCTATGGGCTCAGCGCCTCCCGCCGAACTCCCAGTCGTGCACCTCGATGTCGGCGTACCGGTCCGGGGTCAGTACGGCGCGTGCCGCGTCGGGGTCCGGCGCCCGGACCAACGCCGCCGTGCCCAGCCAGGTGGCTCCGTCGTCGGACAGCAGCGGTCCGTACGCGATCAGTTCGTCCCGGTCGGGCGGCACCGCGGTGTCGGCGGCCTGCCCGGTGCCGAAGCCGAGCACCAGGTAGCGCTTGCCACCGGTCGGGCCGCCGGGAAAGTCCCACATGGTGCGTCCCAGCAGGTTGCGCCACCGCCGCACCAGCACGTCCCGGTAGGCACCGGCCTGGTAGTTCGGCTCGTCGAAGGCGAACGTGCGGGCCGCGGCGGGATCGGGCAGGTCGACGATGTGCACACTGCCGGTGAGGGTGCCGTCGTCGGCGAAGGTCGGGCCCCTGGCGATCATCTCCTTCGCGTACCCGTCCATGTATGACCAATGCTCTTCCAGCAGTTCGTGACGCAGCGGCAGGGAGCCGGGCCGATCGCGGTGGTAACAGAGGAATTCCATGCCTCAGGATCCCTTCACGGAGGCAGCCAGGTCGAGCGGTTCGGCGCAGTTCGTCCAGGAACCCCGAACCGACTCGGCACCGCGCCCGCCGCGAGGCATCGCCACGCACCCGAAAATCGGTGGAGACGCTCGCCCGCGTGCCGATACCGTGCTCCCGCCCGCAGTCGCCCTGTCAAGGACGTGCCGTTGTACACCAAGTGAGACCCCCCGAGCGCTGAACCGTCGCGCGTCGCACTTGTGCGCCGTGCTCCTTTTCGCTGCGGTCTTCTCACTGGAACCGGTGTATTTCTGTGTCCGAAACCTGGGTGGTCGTGCCCACCTGCCTGCCGATCGTTCTCCGCCGTTGCCACGGATGTGCCTCCGGGCGTTTCCGGGCTCACGGCAAATTCCGCGTCAACGCGCACCACAAGCTCCTCGACGCCTGGCTCCTCGCACTCTGCACCGGGTGCGGGGACACCACAAGGCTCACTGTCCTGGAGCGGGTGAACGTGCGATCCGTACGACCCGCGCTCTTGAACCGGCTGCACGCCAACGACCCCGGCCTGGCAGCCGAACTGCTCCGGGATCCGGTCGTACGGCGCCGCAATCACATCGCCCTGGACTGGGACGACGCCTGGCGCCTCGACAGCGGCGTGCCGGGCCGGCCGCGTCAGCCGGAGGGCGAGGCGACCGAGGTGTCGGTCCGCTTCGCGGCGCGGATTCCCGTGCGGCCCGTGCGGCTGATCGCCGAAGGGTTCGGCCTTTCGCGAGCCGAGGTCGAGAGACTGCTCGCCGAGGGGAACCTCGTGTCGACAGTCCGCCTGAGCGGCAAGCTCTCGGGCGACTTCACCTTCACGCTCAAGCGCTGATTCCCCTTGGCCCGGGGTCTGTCCGGCGGTATCCGCTCCGCCGGACAGACCCCCTGCACCCTTCCCGGCGGAACGTCGGGGAGCCCCTGAGATCCTGCCCCTGCGGGAAACGGAGACCAGCAGCCTCGCTGTCCGTTCGGCAGCTCCCTCGGCTGCGTCTGACGCGGCCTGACGTCTGACCCGAATCGGCGCGGAAGACGGACGCCAGAGGGTCCTCACCCTCGGTCCACCAGACACCCAGCCCCTGGCGGGCCAGCACCAGCCCGTGCCCTCCCGGCGGAATCCCCAGTCGTACGGCCCGCCCATGGCAGAGGGGAGGCAACACCTCGTCTCGCCGGGGGTGACCGCGTGAGAACTCCAACAGCATCAGCGACCCCGCCGGGCGACGCGGAGGCTGCCGTCCGAGGACTGCCGCCTTCCCTCAGGGGTGATCCCCCGTCTTCTTCAGCGCATACGTCCACTCGTGCGGGCACAGGGCACAGGGCTCAGCCGGCAACCGGCGGCCGGTGTCCGGCAGCCGGCACAGCCCGTACGGCTCCGACGAACGGGGATACCTAACCGGCGGCAGCCGGTCCGGCGGCCTGTTCCAGCGCTTCCAGGACGGTGTCCCGGAACAGGGTGGCCTTGTAACCGGTCTGCGGCAGCGGCCGGCAGCGGGGGAGCACCGCCGCGGCGGCTGCGGCGAGGTGCCCGGCGGTGGCTTCGCGGCCGATCAAGGCGGCCTCCACCTCCGTCAGCCGCAGCGGGACCCGCGCCACTCCACCCGCCGCGACGGCGGCGTGCGTGACGGTGGCGCCGTCGAGCGCGAGCCGGACCGTGGCCTCGACCAGGGGCCATTCGGCGTAGGCCCGGCTGGTGGCCCGGTGGTAGGCGGCGCGCTCGCCGGGCCAGGGCGCGGGCAGGCGGACCGCCGTGAGGATGCGCTCCGGCGGCAGCAGGTGGTCGGCGTGGAAGAGCCGGTCGCCGTCCCCGTACAAATCGGCCACCCCGCGCGGGGCTTCGCCGTGGATCTCGGCCTCGGCATCGTGGATGAGCAGCGCCGTCGCGAGGGTGGAGGGGTGCGGGGTGATGCACGGGCCGTCGCCGCAGACCACGCCGAAGTGGTGGTCCCCCTCGCGCGCGGGGCAGCCGGTGCCGCCCTTCTGGAGGCAGCTGACGTGCGGATTGCGGTAGTACCAACAGCGGTTGCGCTGCAGCAGGTTGCCACCCAGGGTGCCTGCGGCGCGGATCTGCGGAGTGGCCGCGGCCGCGGCGGACAGCGCGAGCGCCGGCCAGCCGGCGCGCACCTGTGGGTCGGTGGCCAGCGCGGCGAGGGTGGTGAGGGCGCCGATCCGCAGGCCGCCACCGGGCAGTGGCGCGCAGCCGTGCAGGTCGCCGGCGCCGCCGAGGTCGGTGAACGGTCCGGGGGAGATGCCGCTGCGCTGCCGGGCGGTGGTGTCGGTGCCGCCGGCGCGCAGCTCCCCGCCGCCGGCCAGGACGGCGGCCGAGAGGTCGGCCAGGGTGGGCCCGGTGCTCATGTGCCCAGTCCTTCCAGGAGCCGGTCGGGGCGGATGGGCATGTCGTACGGGCGCCAGCCGGTCGCGTCGTGGACCGCGTTGGCCAGGCACGCCGCGGTGGGCAAGGTCGCGATCTCGCCGAGACCGACACCGCCCCCGGGGACGTGCTCGAAACCCTCCTGATGGAAATGGACGGTGATCTCGGGGGTGTCGCCGATGCCGGGGATGCGGTAGTCCTCCAAGTTCTCGGTCAGTACCCGACCGGTGACCGGGTCGGTGCGCCGCTCCTCGAACAGGGCGTAGCCGACCCCTTGGATGACGGCACCCTCGCACTGGCTCCGCGCCAGCCGGTCCTCGTGGATGCGGCCCGCGGCGACACCGCTCCACACGCGCAGCGGACGGATCCGGCCGAGGCGCGTGTCCACCTCCACCTCGGCGACCTGCACCGATCCGGTGAACCCACGGCCGATGGCGACCCCACCCAGGGTGAAGGGGGTCGCGAAGCCCCTGCGGTCGCGGGGGCGCCGGCCGGTCACCCGTACGCCGTGCGCCGAGTCCAGCCGGGCGGCGACCTCACCGCCGCCGAGCGCATCGCGCAGCCGGACGGCGGCGTCCGCGGCGGCCGGCACGATCGAAGGCGTCGTACGGCTGCCGCCGGAGGTGGGGCCGTGGACGGTGTCGCTGTGGCCGACCTCGGCGCGTACCCGGGCCTCCGGCACGCCCAGACCCGCGGCGACGGCCCGGCGCAGCACGGTCCGCGAGCCCGTGCCCATGTCCTGTACGGCGCAGCGGGCGACGACGGTCCCGTCCTCGACGGTGAGCTCCACCTCGGTGACCGGATCGAGGAAGTACAGCCAGTTGGCCGCCGCGACGCCCACGCCCCGGCGGAACCGTCCGGTGCCGCCGCGGGGGCCGTCCGACCAGACCGGCAGGGCCGCGGCCCAGTCGTACAGGGCGTGCCGCTTGGGGTTTCCGTCCCAGCGGCGGCGCAGGGCGATCGGGTCCTGGCCGAGCCGGTGTGCCATCTCGTCGACGGCCTGTTCCAGGGCCCAGCACATCGTGGGCCCGCCCGGGCCGCGGAAGGGGGCGCCCGGAGGCTTGTGGGTCACCGTGTCGAAGTCGCGGAGCCGGCGCGGGGCCTTCCCGTACACGAACCGGGCCAGGGCTGCGACGGTGCCGCCCACCGCGACCCCGCCGTCGGTGTCCGCGTCCATGGCCAGTGCGCTCAGCCGGCCCTCCGCGTCCGCGGCCATCGCCAGTCGGATCCGGGTGCCGGGCCGGTAGCCGCCGTCGACGAGCTCCTCGTCCCGGTCCAGCACCACCCGCACGGGAGCGCCGTGCAGCCGGGCCAACTCCACCGCGGCGACGACATCGGAGGTCAGCCCCATCTTGCAGCCGAAACCACCCCCTACGTGGACCGCCCTCGCCACGACCTGTCCGGCCGGCACACCGAAGCGTTCGGCGGCGAGCTGGGCCACCTGCTTCACCGACTGCGTGGACACCTCGAGGTGGAGGGTGCCGTCGACCCACTGGGCGAGGCAGGCGTGCGGTTCCAGCGGGGTGTGCGTCTGCGCGGCGGTGGTGAACACGCCCTCCACCACCCGCTCGGGGTTCCGGGCCCGGGAATCGAGGATGCGGCGCACGGCCGTGGCGGGGCGCTTGCTCATGGCGGACGGGCCCCGCAGGTTGCCGCGCCAGCGCGCCGGTACCAGCTGGGGGGTCTCGCCGGACCCCGGTGCCCGCTTGCGCGCGGCCTTGTCCTCGTAGACCAACGGGCCCTCGCCGGCCCGGACCCGGCCCGCGTCCAGGGCCGCTTCCAGCACCTCGTAGTCCACCCTGACCCGTGCCGCGGCCTCCCGCGCGGCCGCCCGGTCCGGCGCCGCGACCGCGGCCACCGGCTGCCCGACGTACCGCACCACGCCGTCGGGGGGCAGCAGCGGCACCAGGGGATGCTCTCCCGCCTCCAGCGAGCGTACGTGCGCGTGTGCGTGCGGCGAGCGGATGATCACACCCTCCAGCAGCCCCTCGGGGCGCAGGTCCGTGGTGTACCGGGCCGATCCGTCGACCTTCTCCGGGGCCTCGGCGCGCGGGACCCCCGGCGCCTCCCCACCGGTCGGCATCGTGTCGTAGTCGCCTGCGCAGGCGGCGGCCACCGCGCGGAGGATTCCCTCGTACGCGCCGCACCGGCACAGGTGGCCCGCCAGCGCGTCCGCGATCTGCTCCCGCCCGGGGCGGCTGCGGCCGTGCCCGGCCCGCCACCGCTCGAAGAACGCCGCCGCCTCGACCACGAACCCCGGGGTGCAGTAGCCGCACTGGAGAGCGTCCTCGCCGGCGAAGGCACGCGTCACCGGGTGGCCGGACAGGCCCTCCACCGTCGTGACCCGTCGGCCTGCCAGCGAGACCGCTGGCGTCAGGCAGGACACCCGGGGCTCACCGTCGACCTGGATCGTGCACGCCCCGCACACCCCGCCCGAGCAGACCAGCTTCGTTCCGGTCAGCCCCAGCCGGTCACGCACCACCTCCACGGCCGCCGGGTCGTCGTCCACGTCCACCGCGCGCCGGGCGCCATTGACCTCGAACTCCACGAGACGTACTCCTCAGCCGTGGGGGCGACCGTCGGGCCCGATGCTCACCCTGCACGCTCCTCTATATCCCGCTCACGGCTTCGGCGCAGTTCGGCACGCGCGCCGCCGGCCCGCCGTGGCCGAATGCGCCCCGGGCCCCATGTGCAGCGATCTGCCGTCTGCCGGACGGTGCCTCGCGTGTGCGGGGCCGGAACAGTGCTGGGGTGTTTCTGTCATGTACGACATCGTGATGAGGGGCGGCTGCCGGGGCCGTGACCGCGGCCGGGCCCCGACCCAGGGGAGGGGGTCGGGGCCCGACGGTCACCGCGCGGTCTGCCGCGGAGTCAGTGGCGGAAGGTGTCCTTGACGTCTTCCTTGGCCTGACGGGCCTTGCCCTTGGCCTGGTCGGCGTGGCCTTCGGCGGTCATGCGTTCGTTGCCCACCGCGCGGCCGGCGGTCTCCTTCAGCTTGCCCTTGGCCTGCTCGGCATGGGCCTTGCTCTTCTCCGTACCCGACATGGGGACCTCCTCGTGAAGTACCGGATTGGTCGTCATCGCTCTCTTGCTCCGAGCCGTCGTCCGTAAACCCACCGCTCCCGGCCGGCCGGTTGTTGCCGGGCTCTGCTGTGCCGTGCCGGTGACGCCTTGGCGCCATCCCGCCCGACTGCCGGGGGAGGCATGAAGTCGTCCCCGTAGCGGTGGAAGGCGTCGAGCCAGACCAACCCGGCCACGACCTTCGGGTACAGCTGCGCGAACCGGTGCGCGGCAACGGGGTCGCTGCAGCCCGTGCCGCCGCGGTCGTGCGCCACGGCGGTGGTGAACCGCGAAACCTCCTCCGATCGGCGGCGCGAGCCGAGCCGAGGAAGTGCTGTTGCCCGTCATGAACCCCGGCCAACCTGACGCAGGGGCAGGGTCAACCCCTCGCCGACGAACGGTGAGGCCGGATGTCCCGCCTCCACGGGTGCTTCCCGGGTGACTCCGCGGACCTGGTGGTGCACAGCCGACCCGACGCGGCGACCGGCCGCGACGCCGGCAACTGGAAGCGGGCACCGACCGGGTTCGCCGACTCTGTGTCGTTCTCGATCCCGCACCCTCCGGGCATTCCCTGGGTACCGGAGGCCGACTCGGCGGACGGCATGCGGACGTTCTTCGAACTGCTCCAGACCCATGTGCAAGCCAAGGAGTTCGATCTCGTCCGCCAGGTCATCGCCGAGGGGGAGGACGACGACAGAAGATCCGGCTCCTGTGCACGTAACCATGCGCCGGGGTTTCGCCGGGCAGCGTCGGCCCGCTGCCCGCTGCCCGCTGCCCGCTGCGACGGCGGGGATCTCAAGCGAAAGTGACCGTGATGCGCGCGCGGTGTCCGGTGTCAAGACACGAATTTCCGAGACGTGACATGCGGTCCTTCGATCATGCCTAGTGGACTCCACACCTCACCTCGGAATGACGGCTTGGGAGAGACGAATGGCGACGACGAATTCTGAGACCGGCGCGGTCGCATGTGCACGGAAAATTACCCGAGGCTGCGCCTGCGCGCTCAGGGACACGTGCGGATCGCGTACGTCGAGCCTGCGAGAGGTGAAGCGCTGGGCGGCCGCTGAGCGAATACCGGACGAATTCGACGGTATAGCGCTGGCCCGGTCCGTGACGGAACACGTGCGGCGGACGGGGAAGCATTTCCTGCCCGAGCGGACACTCGTCAGGTTGAGCGACATCAGACAGCGGCATACGGCGAACCGCCCGTTTCTCCGTGCCTTTCTCGACTGCGTCCTCGACAAGTACGAGGGGCGTTTCTGGAACCGCACCTACCTCGCCCTGCCGGTCCTGGAGCTCCTCACGGACGACCAGCAGGACGTGCTGAGCGCGGACCGGTTGTCGACCCTGTTGATGGCCGACGTGGTGCGGTTCGAGATCGGGGTGGCGGCCGGGTCGTCCCAAGGGGCCAACCACGGCGGGCCGGATCCCGAGACGCTGAGCACGCGGGTGCGGCATGCCCTGCGACTCGTGGTGACGGGGCTCGGCCGGTCGGAGGCCGGCGATCTTCCGTCACGGCTGGCGCACACGTCCCGGTCCCGCCTGGAAGACCTCGTCGATCACCTGCCCCGGCCGCCGGCGACGGACTCAGGCCGATGGTTCGACGTCAGCGTCCAGCCCGTCTACGTCGTGCATGACGAGTATTTCTTCATCCGCGTCCTCCAGACCCACGAAATGCATTTCGCCGCGATAGCGGCAGCCGTGAAGCAAGTCATCGGGGCGCTGCGCGCGGGGCGGGCAGAAGAATCTGCGGAGCTGCTGGACCACGTGGTCTCGATGTTCGAACGGGCCGCCATGCTCTTCCGTGTCGTGGCCACGATGAGGGCCGAGCAATTCTCTGTTTTCCGGCAGTACACCCAGGGTGCCAGCGCCATTCAGTCCGAACAGTACAAGCGTTTCGAGAGCCTGTGCGGTGTTCCGCCCGCGCCGCGCCTGGAGTCGGCTGCTTTCGCGAGCGTGCCCGCCGTGCAAGTCGAAGTGGAGGACCCCGGCCACGACACCGTCACGCGGGCTTATCTCGACCTCCGGAAGGAGGGTCGTTTCGGCCGGGCGGAATGGAACCGCCTGGACGCGGCGATCAGCCGCCTGGAGGGCGGGCACCAGCGGTGGAAGACGGCCCATCGCGGCCTCGCCGCTCGCATGCTCGGCGACGCGCATGGCTCGGGCTACACCGATGGCGTTCCCTACCTGACGGAATGCCTGGGGAACCGGCTCTTCTGGCAACTGGGTACCAGTAGCTGAGCAGTGAACCTCCGTCAGTGCGGCCGGGCTGACGGGGTCCGTCGGGGACCACGGCCCGGGGCGTCCCGCCACGCCGCTCGAACCGGCGGAGCCGCCCCGCTCTGCCGGGGCGGTGCCGGCCCGCCATCCCCATGCTCGCGGGGCCGTCGCGTCACAGAACGGTCACACCACCCACACAACGGCTCCATCGCGGCGAATATGGCGCGATGCGCACACGCCACTCCGCAGCTCTGCTCGCGGCCGCCGCCCTCGCCCTCACCGCCTGCAACCCGCAGAGCGCGCCCACCCCCGACAGGCCCGTCGGCGGCCCGCACGCGGCAGCGGCATCCACACCCCCGCCCGCACCCGCGAGCAGTGGGCCCGCCGGGAAGGCCGCGACCCTCCCCAATCTGGTCGGCAAGGGCCTTCAGGCGGCTCAGGACGAGGCGCAGACTGCCGGGTTCTTCACTTTGAAGTCCCACGATGCGCTGGGCCGGGACCGGCTCCAGGCACTCGACCGGAACTGGAAGGTGTGCTCGCAGACCCCCGCCGCCGGCGCGGGCATCGACACCGGCACCACCGTCGACTTCGGCGCGGTCAAGCTCGAAGAGACCTGTCCTGCGGCTGAGGCGCCGGTTCCGAAGCCGGCCGGGGACACCATGCCCCACTTCATCGGCCAGGGCATGAAAGCCGTCCGTGGCGCGCTGCCCGCAGACGCCGGCATCACCGTGAAGGACGCGGTGCAGAGCCGCATGGTCCTGCAGGAGTCGAACTGGAAGGTGTGCACGCAGGACCCGAAGGCCGGAGTGGCACTGACCGGCCAGCCCCTCGCCTTCACCGTCGCCAAGACCGAAGAGACCTGCCCCTGAAGACTTCCCGCGGACAGCGGCTCGGGCACCGCATGCCGGCGTACATCTGAACGTGCTCAGCCAGATGCGGCTGGGCACGCACAGCGCTGCGGCGCCCACCCGTTCCCGTTCTGGACCGATTCTCCCGGACGGTCTCCCGGGGATCCCCCAGGGCCGGGGCGACGAAGAGTCCTGCTGCTCCCTCACGTACGCCTCCTCTCAGCCCTGGCCCTGGAGGCGCCGGCACACGCTGAGGAGCAGATGCACATCGGCGATGTTCCCCGGTGTGGCCGAGTCGCCTCGGCCGCACCGGGCAATATCGCAGGCGGTGGGTTACAGCTCCCTCACGCAGTCTTCGAACTCGGGGAGGGAGACGAGACCGTCGCCGTCGACGTCGGTCATGCGGAACAGATGCTCCAGGGACTCGCCACTGAGGCTCTGCCCCGTCAGCCGGCCTATGGCGCCGCCGAATTCGTGTACGTCGAGCAACCAGTCGTCGTCGGTGTCGAACGCCTCGAACACCGTGCGTACCCCCGGCCGCGCATCGGCGTCGCCCATGCGGTCACCCCCTGTCGCTACTTCCATCTGCCGTTGTCGGACGACACCCGGTTGCCCGTCCCCGCGGGCGTCAAACGGGCGGGTGGCGGGGGCCTGGCCGTACTCAGGTGTACGTGACGGTGACCTGTTGGAAGCCCAGGGAGCGGAGAAGGCCCTCCAGCATGGCGGTGGTGTTCTTCTCGGCGCGTTGGGTGAGGCCGCTGTCCCGGGCGGCGTCCGCGATGTTCTGGACGGCGAGCTTCTGGACGGCCTGTTCGCTCGCGGGGTTGTCGGAGAAGAAGTCGCCCAGCCGGTCCAGCAGCCCGCGCTCCTTCGAGACGGCGTAGGAGCGGCCGGGGTCGAGAGCGGGCTCGCCTAGAGTCGCGTGCGGAAGGCGCAGCTCGGCCTTGGAGCGGTCCGCGTCGACGGTCACGTTCTGCTCGCCGAGGCGCCCGAAGTCGACGTACGCGCCGACCGTGCCCGCGCCGACGTACAAGGTGCGGGTGCCGCGGACGGCGTCGGGCAGCAGTTTGGCGTCCTTCTCCAGGTCCACCACGACCTGGAAGTTGCCGACGGCCCCTTCGTAGCGGTTCATGTCCTGGATCGACTTCAGGACGGCGGGGCCGGTCCGGTCGCGGGTCTCGTCGCCGAAGAGTCCGCCCAGGCTGGGGAACAGGCTGAGGCGGCCGGCGATGACGAGGACGGCGGCCAGTGCGACGAGGACGGCTGCGATCGACATCAGCCGACGGGAGGACGGTCCTCCCGACTTCCTTGTCTCTTCGGGGGATCCAGCGGAAGTCTGCATGCCCTCCGGATGCCCCGTGAGCGCCCGGTTACCCACATGCGGGCCCGCCTGGCCGTCGTCGGCGTCCGTTCCCCGGTGCCGACCCCCGACGGCGGTGTCCTCGTCGGGGGTCGGAGCGTCCGGCAGTCACAGCTTCACCTGCAGAGCATTGCAACGACCGGCCTTAGCGGTCGTTGCGTTAGACGGCAGGATCGTTGCAACGATTCATCGGCTGTGGCCTGGAGTTATGTGCTCACGGGCCACTTTTCTGTTGCTAGATAAGTAAAGGCAACGTAGCGTTTCCTCTGTAAGAAACAACGGCGCAAAGGAGTGCATCATGCAGAAGTTCGCCACCCCCGCCGCGGTCTCCGTCGTCCTGGACGTACCCGCGGGTCTCGTCCGGTTCATCGCCGGCGACCGCGCCGACACGACGGTAGGCGTCCTGCCCGTGGACGCATCCAACGACCGCGACGTCAAGGCCGCGGAGCAGATCGAGGTCGTCTTCGGCGACGGCGTCCTGAGGATCGCGGCCCAGGAGCCGAGCAGCCGGATCCTGGGATCTCGCGGCGCCGTCGAGGTCACCGTCCAGCTGCCCGCCGGCTCCCGGGTCGAGGCGAAGGCAGCCGGCGCCGAACTCAGCAGCGTCGGACGGCTCGGCGACGTCGCCTTCGAGGGCGCGCACGGCACCGTCACGCTCGAAGAGACCGCGAGTGCCCGCCTCAGCCTCCTCGCCGGCGACATCTCCATCGGCCGCCTGGGCGGCCGCGCGGAGATCAGCACCCAGAAGGGCGACCTCCACGTCACCGAGGCCCGGCGCGGCACGCTCACCCTGCGCACCGAACACGGCGAGATCTCGGTCGGCGTCACCCGTGGAGTCTCAGCCTCCCTGGACGCCGCCACCCACCACGGCCGGATCCACAACGCCCTGCAGAACACCCAGGGCGCCGCCCCCGACCTCGACATCCACGCCACCACCGCCCACGGCGACATCACCGCCCGCAGCCTCTGAAGCCTCCGCCGAGGCACCTCCACCGACGCCGGCACCCGACACCCGCCACCGACTCCGAGGACGGACCACCGAAGTGAGCACGACTCAGAACTACCAGGCCGCCGAACAGCTCCTGCGCCGCATCGCCCGCCCCGGCGAGCTCGTCGTCGGCGACAAGGTCAGGCCGCAGTGGATCGACGGAGGCACCCGTTTCTGGTACGCGGTCAGCAACGGCGCCGGCAGGCGCTTCGTGCTGGTCGACCCGGCCGCCGGAACCCGCGAACCCGCCTTCGACCACGTCCGCCTCGCCGCCGCGCTGTCCGCCGCCTCCGGACAGGACGTCGATCCCGAGGCCTTGCCGTTCACGGCGACAGAACCGGCGGCCCACGCGGTCGAGTTCCACGCCCTCGGCGCGTACTGGCGCTGCCACCTGGACGGTTACCGCTGCGAGCGGGCCGAGTTCACTCCGCCGGGCAGCCCGCTGGAGGTGGTGTCCCCGGACAACACGGTCGCCGTGTCCCGGCGGGGCCACGACCTCTGGGCGCGCTCGCTCGCCGACGGCCGCGAGTGGGCGCTGACCACCGACGGCGAGCCCGACCACCAGTACGGTCCCGGCCCCGACGCGACGAGCAACGCCACCCTGCTGCGGAAGATCGGGCTGCCCCACCTGCCGCCCGCGGTGGCCTGGTCGCCCGACTCGACGAAGGTGCTGGCGCACCGGACCGATGAGCGCGCCGTCCGGCAGACCCACCTCGTGGAGGCCCGCCCCGCAGACGGAGGCGCTCCCCGCACGCACACCCAGCGGTTCGCCTACCCGGGGGACGAGCAGGTTCCGCACGCCGAGCTGGTCGTACTGGACGTCGCCGGGGGCACGGTGGTCCGCGCGCAGGCCGAGCCGCTGCTCATGCAGCACGTGTCGCCGATCACGCTGCAGTGGGCGTGGTGGGCTCCCGACGGCTCGGCCGTGTACTACCTCGACCGGCCCCGCGACCTGCGTACCCTCACCCTGCACCGGCTGGACCCGGCCACCGGCGAGGTCACCACCGTGCTCAGCGAGACCGGGAGCACCCGCGTCGACCCCAACCAGTGGCTGTACGAACCGCCGATCGTGAGGGTGCTGGCCGATGAGGTGCTCTGGTATTCGCAGCGGGACGGCTGGGGCCACCTCTACCGGTACGACCTGCGCACCGGAGAGCTGCTCGGCCAGGTCACCTCCGGTGCGTGGGCGGTGCGGCAGATCCTGCGCGTCGACGAGGCCGAGCGGGTGGTGTACTTCACGGCCTCCGGACTGGTCGAGGGGGATCCGTACCGGCGCACGGTGTGCCGGGCCGGCCTGGACGGCACCGGCTTCGTGAAGGTCACGGACGACGACCTGGACCACACCCTCACCCTGCCGGCGCATCAGGAGTACTTCATCGACTCGGCGTCCACCGTCGACACCCCGCCGGTGACCCGGGTCCGCGACTGGACCGGTCGCGTCCTGGTCGAGCTGGAGCGCGCCGACATCGGCAAGCTCACCGCCACCGGCTGGACGCCGCCGGAGCGGTTCCGCGTCAAGGCGGCCGACGGGGTGACGGACATCTACGGGGTGCTGTACCTGCCCCGGGGCTTCGACCCCGCGCTGCGCTACCCGGTGGTGGACAACGTCTACCCGGGGCCGCAGGTCAACCGGGTCGCCCCGTCCTTCGACCCGGGCGGGCTGGGTCTCGACGCGGAACCCCTCGCGGCGCTGGGCTTCGTGGTGGTGGCGCTGGACGGCCGCGGCACCCCGGGGCGGAGCAAGTCCTTCCATGACGCTTCGTACGGGCGCCTGGCCGATGCGGGCTGCCTGGCCGACCACGTCGCCGCCCTGCGGCAACTGGCCCTGACCCGACCGTGGCTGGATCTGGACCGGGTGGGCGTGTTCGGCCACTCCGGAGGCGGTTTCGCGGCAGCGCGAGCCATGCTCGACTTTCCCGAGATGTTCAGCGCCGGGGTCGCTCTCTCCGGCTCGCACGACGCCCGCCACTTCAACCTGGGCTTCGTGGAGACCTTCGACGGCGCGGACAACCCCGAGGCCTGGGCCCGTACCTCCAACCTGGACCTCGCCGACCGCCTCGAGGGCAAGCTGCTGCTCGTCCACGGCGACATGGACGACCAGGTCCACCCAGTCCAGACGCTGCGGCTCGCCGACCGGCTCCTCGCCGCAGACAAGGACTTCGACCTGCTCATCGTGCCCGGCGCCGAACACACCTTCATCGACTGCCTGGCCTACGTGCGCAAGCACTGCTGGGACTTCCTGGTCCGGGAGCTGATGGGCCTCCAGCCTCCGGCCTACCACGTGGCCCCCGTCGCCATCGATCCCGAACTCCTCGGAGAGCTGTTCGCCTGAGCGCACCGCCCCAAGACACGGCCGAGGGCCGCCGCCCCGGTCAGGGTGGCGGCCCTTCGCGTCCCATCGGCGGGGTCTCGACCCGCTTTCGAGGCGGAGGCGGGCGCCGTCACCCGTCGGCAGCCCCGTCGGTGCGCGGCCCGAAGTGGTTCGCCCCGGCGTGCGGGGCCGCCGTTGCCGGGGGGTGGAAACAGGCGGTGATCGTCTTGCCGCCGTGGAAGGAGTGGGCGTCCCACGCGTCGGCGAGGGCGTCGATGATGGCAAGACCCCGTCCGGAGGTCGCCTCCCGGGAGGGCTCGCGCGGAGCGGGCAGGCACGGGTCGCTGTCGGCGACGCTGACGTGCAGGCATTGGCCGTCCCACGTCAGCACCAGGTGGGCGCTGCTATGGGCGTGCACGTGCGCGTTGGTGACCAGCTCCGACACCGCCAGCAGGACGGAATGGGCCGTATCGGGGGCGTCTCTCGTCCACCGCAGGGAGTCGAGGTGCTCGCCGGTCCACCGGCGGGCCTCGCGCACCCCCCGGTGGACGGGGAAGGTCTTGGCCCATCCCTTCGCACGCATGGACACCGCGCTCACCTCGTTTCCGCTCGGACGTGACGCCGGACCGGACGGCCCGGGACGCGGCTCAGAACCGGCTCGCCCGGTGTCGGGGGTGGTGTCCGCCCTTGCGGCCGACGAGCAGCAGGGCCAGCAGCATGGGCGCCACCAGGAGGATCATGGTCGTCATGGGAGTGCTCCTCTCCGAGCGGTCGGTCACCCCTGCGCGTGTGACCACTCAGAGCGGTCCGAAACCACCCGGCCTGTTCTGCCGCAAGGCCGGCGGGTCGGCCCGCCCTCCGACCTCTCCTCGCCCGGGTGTCTGCTGCACCATCTCCCGTCCGGCCAGCCGCCGTTCGGAGACCGCGGGGCACAGACGTTCCGTGACGCCCGGTCCATCGGCGTTTCACCCAGGAGGGGTCGTACGCGTCGAAGGCCGTGAGTTCGATGTCCTCGATCCACTTGCACGCAGAGACGTAGCCGTACGGGCCCGGGACGAGCATGCGGACGGGAAAGCCGTGGTCGAAGGGGAGCGGCTCATGATCCCGGCGACCTTGGCCTGCGCTCCGGCCGGAGCGGGGGAGGGCAGAGCAAGGCCGTTGCGCGAGGCGACGGCGCCCTGGCCGCGCTGCGCGGACAGCACGCGGCCCAGCGTCCCGGCTCCCGCGGCTCCCGCGGCGGCCGCGGCGGTGACCGTCGCTGCCGTCAGGAACCCGCGACGGCTCCAGCCGCCCCCGGTGCCCTCACCACCCGACGGCGACCCGGCCGGGGTGGCTCTGCCCGCCAGGACGAAGAGAACGGCGGCACCCGCCGGCGCCCCGGTCAGCGACGGCACCGCGTCCCCGGCGCCCGCCGAGTCGGGCCTGCTCAGAGCCGCAGCCGAGCCGAGGACCCCGAACAGCAGCACACCGGCCGCTGCCGCACGGCGGTACCGCAGCGCCGGAACACCGAGGACGATCGCGAACAGCGCCAGCAGGACGAGGATGCCGAACTGAAGGACGGCCTTGTCGTTCACCCCGAACGTGCGGATCGCGAAGTCCTTCACGGCGGCCGGGGTCCGGGCGATGACCGCGGCGCCGACCACCGTCACGGGCCCGGCCGCCGGCCGTACCAGGGCGGCGGCCAACCCGGCCACGGCCAGCGCGGTGAACGCGCCCGGTAGTCCGGCCAGTCCACCGCGGGCGGTGCGGGAGATGATGGTGCGGAAGCTGCTCACACCCCGAATTCGGCGGCACCCGGCCGCCGGATCGGTCTCCCGCCCGAACGCGTCGCATCTCCCTGCTCGCCAGAGCGCGGCGGTACGGGATGTCCGACCCCCTCACCCCCGCCGGCACGATTCCCCCGAAGGGGGCAATACCCGGATGCCGCGCTGACCGAATGTCCACCCATCCGCATGCACGTCCGCTACGAAGAACTTTTCAGACGCCCCACACGACTCTCTGACCGGACCGCTCACCCCGGCCGGCCCCGCTCTACCGACAAGGACCGCCATGCGATGGACACCCCGCCCCCGGCCGGCCGCCGTCGGCCACCCCTTCGCCTGGCCGCCCCAGCCGGAGCCCACCCGGTGAACCGACCGCTCCCGTTCGGCGCCCCCGGCCACACCGGCCGCGTCGACCTCGCCGAAGTCATGCAGCTGGTTGCGCACGGCGACAAACAGGCGTTCTCCGCCCTCTACGACGCCCTCGCGCCCACGGTCTTCGGGATCGTGATCAAAGTCGTACGCGACAGGGCCCAGTCGGAGGAGGTGGCCCAGGAGGTCATGATCGACCTGTGGCGCCAGGCCGCCCGTTACCGCCCCGACGCCGGCAGCGTCACCACCTGGGCGGCGACCATCGCCCACCGCCGGGCGGTGGACCGCGTCCGCTCCGCACAGGCAGCCGCCGACCGCGAACAGGCCCAGGCCGCCCGCGAGCACCGGACGGCGTTCGACGAGGTCGCGGAACAGGTCGAGACCCGACTGGAGAGCGAGCAGGTGCGCCGCTGCATGCGCGGCCTGACCGAACTCCAGCGGCAGGCCGTGACCCTGGCCTACTACCGGGGCCTCACCTACCGTGAAGTCGCCCAAGCGCTTCGCACGCCGCTTCCCACCATCAAGACACGCATGCGCGACGGGCTGATCCGGCTTCGCGACTGCATGGGGGTGACCACATGAAACACGACGCGTCCGATGTCCACGTCCTCGCTGCCGCGTACGCTCTGAACGCCCTGGAACCCGCCGAGCGCGAAGAGTTCGCCGCGCACCTCACCGGATGCGACGCCTGCCGACAGGAAGTAGCAGACTTCGAAGCCACCGCCGGGCGCCTCGCGGCGGCCGCGGCACAGAACCCGCCCGCCCCGATGAAGCAGCGGACGATGGAGGCCGTCGACCACGTCCGCCAGCTCCCGCCCCGCGTCCCCGCAGCCGGCTCCCCGCTCGCCTTCCGCGGCATGCTGCGCCGCCGGGCCCTCCCCGTCGCCCTGGCCGCGAGCCTGGCCGCCGCCGCGTCATTCGCCGGACTCGCCGTCCGGCAGAACCAGGAGAACCGGCAGCTCGAACAGCGGGCCCGCCAGAGCGAACAGCGCCTCGACGCCGTCAGCACCGTCCTCGCCGCCCCGGACGCCCGCACCGTCCACGGGCGGGCCAGCAACGGAGCCCTCACCACCGTCGTCGCCTCCGGGCGGCAGAACAAGGCCGTCTTCACCGCCGCCGGCCTGCCCGCCCCGGCTCCCGGGAAGACGTACCAGCTGTGGCTGGACCACGACGGCACCATGCGCCCGGCCGGATTCATCCGCCAGGACGGCACCGTCCTCATCGCCGGCGACACCGCCGACGCCGGCGCCGTCGGCCTCACCCTCGAACCCGCCGGTGGATCACCCCAGCCCACCACCGCCCCCCTGCTCCTGATGGCCCTCCCCGCCTGAGCAGCACCCCGTGGCCCGGCCCGCCCTCGGCGCGTGAGCCGGCCGGGCCCGGGGGCGGACCGTAGGTGTTCTCCCCTATCCGTCCGGGGGTCCAGGATCAGGGGTGTGTCCGGGTCGGCCCGGTGCCGTGACGTCCCGCGGGCCTTGAGGATGAGCTCATGATCGATCGGGGACGACATTTCGCGCATCGCCTACTGGCTCCCGCAGTCTGGAGCACCGTGGTCCTGGCTGCGAGTGCCGCCTTGTGGGCACCTTCGGACACCGATCCCGAACTCAGTCCGTCTTCCCTGACCGTCAGCGACTTCGCCGCGCTGGACCGCGGGGGCCCGATCGAGACCACGATGTTCCTGCTGGGCGCAGTCTCGTTCGTCCTGCTGTGGGTGGCGAGAAGGCGGCTGCCGTCCGTCCGGGGCCTGCCGTCCGTCCTCCTGGCCTTCTGGGCCCTGGGGCTGGCAGTCGCCGCCGTGGTGCCCACGGACCCCCTGACAACGGACCTGAGCACACCGGCGTACGTGCACCGCTACGCCTCGGTCCTGGCCTTCGCGGCACTGCCGGCCGCCGGGCTGCTCCTGGCCCGCCGCCTCAGCGCCGACCCCCGTGCGGCACGGACGGCCCTGGGGCTGCGCCTCCTGTCGTGGGCCGCACTGTCGGGGGCCGTGGCGATGGCCTACGTGGCCGGGCCGGGCGGCAGAGAGTTCATAGGCTTCGCGGAACGGCTGCTGCTCGGCTGCGAAGTGGTCCTGCTCGGTGTGCTGGGACGGTACGTACAGCGGCACACGCCGCCCGCCCCCGACCGGCCTGGAGCGGCGACCTCCTGACGACGTGCCGACGTGCCGACGTGCCGACGTGCCGAGCAGGTGATGGACCCGCCCGGGGGGGCGTCCCACGTTCGGGCGGTCGTTCACCCCTGCCGTCGGCCTCGATGGCGGATCCCGCTCACGGTGCGCGCCACAGGTTGGCGAAGGCAGCGTTCTCGATGGTCCGCCTCTGGCGTACGGCCTCCAGCTCCATCACCGCGTCGTGGACGGCGGCCACCACGGTCGCCACCGCCTCGTCGTCGAAGCCCGGTTCGTCGTCGGGTCGTCCGCCGTCCATGCCCACGGTCGAGGCGAGGGCGGCCAGGACGGGTTCCTTCTCCGCCCAGCGTCCCGCCGCCCTGCGGCCGCTGGGCGTATCGGACGGTTCCAGGCGTTCCGAGCCGAAGGACAACCGGCCGCTCCGCTTCCGCGTCAGCTCGCCGTCCTCTTCCAGTGCGGCCTGGTAGGCGGCTGCGAGGTCTCGGCCCCGGCGCCACAGCCAGTCCTCGATCCGTTCGTAGGGCGGTTGCCGAGTGAGCTGTGCCGCAGCTTCGGCGAGGAGCTGATCGTCCGTCGCCGTCGGCCCGCCGGGCACGATGCGGTCGCCGTCCAGGGTGATGGCCCCCGAGCCGATGAGGTCGATCAGTTCGGCTCCCGAGAGCGCGAGCGACAGGTCGCCCTGTCCCACCGCCCCCTCCGGCTTCGGGTCCATGGCGATGATGAACAGGTCTTTCGCCGTGGTCATGAACGGCTCCCCTCGTGAGCATGGACAAAGGTGCGTCCCCACCGGTCCGACCTGCATCCGGAGCGGGCTCGGCGGCGAGGTGCCTGTCACGATCAGTATCGCCCCCGCCCGGCCGCCGAAGCCCTGCCGCACGGCGGAGTTCCTCCGAAGGCGCCGAAAGGGCGGGCCGTGGCAGCAGGCCAGGGCCGCTGTGCACTCCGGCGCCCGGGCTCCAACGAGACCTGCGACTGGTGAGGCGTGCGCACGCCCCGAGCCCGACATCACCGACACGGCCCGCGGGCCCGGGACGGTCTCCGTCCCGGGCCCGCGAACCTCATGCGGTTCCTGCTCAGTTGTAGGTGCCGGTGAGGGCGATCCCGGTACGGGCGCCGGTGACGCCGGCCAGGTTGATCGCGGCCGCGGCGTCCCAGCCGGCGCCGGCGTGGCGGATCGTGTGGAGGACCCGGCCGTCCGTGGTCACCAGCCCGACCTGGAGCTCGCCGTCGACGGCGGCCGCGGCAACGTCCGTGACCGTGACTCCGGAGACGACCGAGGACAGGTCGCGGAACGACTGCCAGTTCCCGGTGCCGAAGCGGATGCCGTGGTACTGCTTGGTGCCCCCGGCGGCAGTGGCGACCAGCTGGAGGTCGTTGCCGGTGCCGGCGACAGCCACGTCCTCGATGCCGGTCAGCCCGGCTTCGGCGGACGCGTCGCCCCAGGCCGAGAACGACCCGTCGGCCTTGCGGAGCGTGTGCTGGAGGGTCCCGCCGGCGACGGCGACGAACTGGACGTCGGTGCCGGTCCGGGCCACGGCCACCTTCGTGACGGGCGCCCCGCCCGGGTTGCCGAGGGAGACGAACGGCTTCCAGTTGCCGTCGGGGAAGCGGACGGTGTAGTGGACCACCCCGTCGGCGACGACCGCGACGTACAGGTCCCCGCCCACCGAAACCGCCGAAGCCTGGGTGATGTTGCCCGGGACACCGGCCGCCTGGGTGACGTCGCCGAAGCCCGCCCACGAGCGGTCGGTGAAGCGGATGGTGTGGTAGAGCTTGCTGTCGTTGCCCACGGCCAGCATGTGCGTGTCACCGTTGATCCCGGCCTCCGCTATCTCCTTGGCGCCCGAGGGGACCTCTCCGGAAGCGGTTTCGACGTTCCCGAAGCCGGTCCACT
Organism: Streptomyces sp. NPDC058646; assembly: GCF_042716875.1. NCBI lineage: Bacteria > Bacillati > Actinomycetota > Actinomycetes > Kitasatosporales > Streptomycetaceae > Streptomyces > Streptomyces sp. NPDC058646. The sequence continues at coordinate 85,933 of NZ_JBHXRK010000018.1, forward strand.
GGCGGTCGGCGGTCCGGATGCCGTGGAAGATCGACCCGCCGGACTGGACCGCCACCTGGGCCCGCCAGCCGGACTCGTCCGACGGCACTTCGGGGCTCTGTCCGCAGTTCTTGCTGGTCAGCGTCGACCCCATGCTGAACGGGACGCCGTTGAAGACGGACTGCTTGACCGAGCCGTTCAGCTTCTGCTCGTAGTGCAGGTGCGCCCCGGTCGAGTTCCCGGTGCTGCCGACGATGCCGATCTTCTGGCCGCGGGTGACCCGCTGTCCGACGGTGACGTCGTGGTCGTTCAGGTGGGCGTAGAGCGTGGTCGCGCCGTTGCCGTGGTCGATGACCACGTACTTGCCGTAGCTGGTGGTGAGGGACTTCACGACGCTGACGGTGCCGTCGGCGCTGGCCAGGACCGGCTGGTTGACCGTGCTGGCGCCCCGGGTCCAGTCGATCGCCACGGGGGACGGGCTGTGTCCGCTGTAGGTGCGCCCCGTCCACTGCTGGTCGCAGCTGAACGGCATCTGGTAGGCGGGGCCAGCCGCGTGGGAGGGCGTGGCGGCGAAGGCGACCAGACCGGAGGCGGCCAGGACCAGGCCGGTTGCGGAGGTCAGGACACGGCGGGAGAAGGTGACAGACATGGGGATTCCTCGGAAGTTCGTGTGTGTGGCGCGGCGTGTGCCGACGCGGGTGTGTTGAAGGCCGCGGTGCGGGTGAAGCCGACGCGGGTCAGTCGAAAGTCGTGGTGAGGGCGCGGCCGGTGCGGAGGCCGGTGACGCCGTCAGGTCGATGGAACCGGGGGAGTCCCAGGTGCCGTCGGTGTGGCAGATGGTGGGGAGGAGCCGGCCGTCGCGGGCGACGTGGCCGGATCGCAGCGGCCGTCACGCCGGTGACGCAGAGGACCGAACTGAGCGGGTCGAAGGACCGTCAGGTGTCCTTCGTGTCCCGTGACCCTGCTGCGTGGCGCCGCTCGCAGTGGCGACCGGCTGGACGTCACCGCTCGTACCGGCGATCGCGACGTCGCCCACACGGTGATCCAGGCCGCGGTGGACGGTGCACCCCGGGCCGTCCATGACGCGTCCGCCCTGCGGGCTGGTGCTGGAGCACGCCCTCCGCCACCGCGACCAGCTGTACCTCGTCGCCGGTCCGGGCCGGCGGGGCCGCTGGTGGTCCGTGCCGAGTCCGGCAGAGCGGCGGTCGTGCCGATCGCCACGGTGGCGGTGATCGAGGTGCACGAGGTGATCGTGGTCGTGCGACGACGTACGGGCATGGCAAACCCCCCTGGGTGACGAACGTGGATGTCCTGCGGACTGCGGTGGTGCGGGAACGAGTGGTGCGCGGTCAGCCGCACCGCCCGGTCTCCCCGGCCCCTGCAGGCCGTTGAGAAGAGCATGTCCGCTGGTCAGCGGCTGATCCAGAGGTTCCGGGTGGCTCGAAGCTGCCTGGCACCAAGCGGCCAGCCCGCGCCCGCCGACAGCTCCGAGCCGCCCCGTGCCCTGCCGGCGATCGCGCCCCCGCTCCCCGCGCCGGACATGGCCCGTCAGGTCGGCGGACCAGCAGGACGCACACCGCGGCAGCACCGACGCCGCGTCACGTCCGGCGAAGCGGCCGAGGCCCTTCACACCGACGGCACCACCAGCGTCATCAGCGACGCGAACGCACCCGTGGCCGTCCGGCTCTACGAAGACCCAGCTGCCCGGCCTGCGCCGAGTTCGAGCTCCGAGGGACGGGACGCCACCTGCGCCACAAGGCGCGGAAGGGCGAAGTCCAGCTCCAGTTCAGCTTGGGTTCGATTCTGGGACCCGGATCGGTGCGAGCGGCCAACGCCCTGCGCGCTTCCCTGGAACAGGACATGTTCCTGGACTTCCACGAGGCCCTCTGCCGGAAGTCCCTGACGTATCAGGACTTCGTGGTCTCTCCGCGGCCGACGCGGATGTCCTTGCAGTTGCGGAGGACCGCCGACATGCGAGGGGTGACTGCGTCCCGCCAGGGACGATAAGAAACGGCTAAATATCCCGTGCATGGTCGGCGGGTGCGGGGGCATTCGGTTCTCTGGAGGTTGATAACTATGGTTCCCCTGCTTCTCGTTCTCCTGCTCGCCCTGATTCTCTTCGGTGCGGGTTTCGCGGTGAAGATTCTTTGGTGGGTCGCTATCGCGGTCCTGGTGTTGTGGTTGATCGGTTTCGTCGCCCGGCCGAAGGGTGGTAGCGGCCGCTGGTACCGCTGGTAGCCGACCGCGGCATAACCAGAGGTCAGACGTGTATGGCGGTGGCCTGTCACTCCTCTCCGAAGGAGGGTGGCAGGCCACCGCCATGTCCGCGTGCGCGGAGACGGACTCCGGTGACGGGGATGTGTGAAGGAGGGAACTCGGGGCATGCGGGGCGTGCGGGGCATCCGGGCTTCATTTGGAACGCCCAGCCTGCCGCGCATGACGTACAGAATTTCCGAGGGCTGGCAGAGAATTCTCGTTCTCTCCGTACCTCGATTCGCCGAAGGAGTGGTTTTCGCGTGACTGAGCATGTGTGGAGTTACAAGGCGACCGCGAGCTACCTGCAGGACGCGGACCTGACGGGCTGCAAGGTCGAGGCGACCGACGGGAGCATCGGCAAGGTCGACAAGCACTCCGACGAAGTCGGTGACGCCTACCTGGTCGTGGACACGGGCGGCTGGATCTTCGGCAAGGAGGTCCTGCTTCCGGCGAGCACCGTCGTCAGCGTCGACCTGGAGGAGCGGAAGATCTTCGTCGACCTGACCAGGGGCCAGATCAAGGACGCCCCCGAGTTCCACCGCGACAAGCACCTCGGCGACGCCGGCTACCGGGACGAGCTGGGCACCCACTACGGCACCGGCGGCCCCTTCGGAGGCCGCCCCGCCTGACCCTCCCTCCGGCCGGTTCGGGCCTCGGCACCCTCCTCGGGTGCCGAGGCCCGAACCGGCTGCGTGCTCGGCATCCCGGGCCCCTGGCCCGTCGCTGTGGGCGGGTGCCACGTTTCCGCGGTGAAATGTTGCCCCCGCGCGGGTGAGTGTGGTGGCCGGCTCCTGTGGCCGTAAGGCCCGGCCCGCTACACACCTTGCGTGACCAGGAACCTGCTGCGGAGCGTGCCTGCGCTCCTCCTGGTATGCATGCCTCTCCTTCCGACCCCCGCGTCCGCGGTCGACGGCCCGCACCGGGCCGCCGGTCTCGACCCCGTCGTCTTCGTTCACGGCTGGAACTCCGACGGCTCCACCTGGGAGACCATGGCCGGCCGTTTCCGGGCCGACGGCTGGCCGGCCAGCCATCTCGATCAGTGGACCTACGACGCCACGCAGTCCAATGTCAGGACCGCAGAACAGCTCGCCGAGGAAATCGAGCGCGTCCTGGAATCCACCGGCGCCACGCAGGTTGACGTCGTCACCCACTCGATGGGCGCCCTCTCCTCCCGCCACTACCTCAAGAACCTCGGTGGTGCTGACAAGGTCGATGCGTGGGTCTCCCTGGCGGGACCCAACCACGGCACGGAAACCGCGCGCTGGTGCGGCCGCGCCCCTTGCGTGGAGATGCGACCCGGATCCGCTTTCCTGAAGGACCTCAATGCCGGTGACGAAACCCCCGGCGCCCCCCGCTACGCCACTTGGGGCTCACCGTGCGACAACCTCATCAACCCGAGGAGCAGTGTCGCCCTCTCCGGCGCCGTCAACAGCACCACCGCCTACCTGGGCCACAGTGAACTGACCACCGATCAGATGGTCTACGGCGAGGGCCGGGCACACGTGCGCTAGAAGCCGGGACCCGGCCGAGGGGTGCCGCATACGGGCGTCCCCGGCCGGGTCGCTCACAGGCCGGAGCCGCCGGTCGCGTGGATCACCTTGCCCGTGACCCAGCGTGCGTCGTCCGAGGCGAGGAAGGCGAGGTGAGCCGCGCCGCTGGAGATGCTGATGATCCGGCCGGCGCCGCGCAGGCAAGAACGGGGGTCGAGGAACATCGGAACGAAAACCGGCGCTAAGCCCGCCTGGCGCCGATGTGTGCTTTGACCTGGGCTTCTGTGAGGGATGAACCTTCGGCAGTCGTGTTGATCGACTGTTTGGAGGTCCGGGGTGCCGGTCGAGTTTTTGACGGATGGGCAGGCTGCCGCGTACGCGGCGTATCGCGGGGCGCCGTCCCGTACGGAGTTGGAGCGGTTCTTCTTCCTGGACGACGCGGACCGGGAGCTGATCGAGCCCAAGAGGCGGGCCCACAACCGCCTGGGGTTCGCGGCCCAGCTCACGACCGCGCGGTATCTCGGGGTGTTCCTGGACGATCCGGCGGACGTGCCGCCGGAGGTCGTGGAGTACCTCGCCGAGCAGCTCGGCATCGGCGATCCGTCGGTGCTGAAGGAGTACGGCGAGCGGGAGAACACCCGGCTGGAGCACGTGCGCGAGCTGCGGAGGGTCCTGGAGTACCGGGAGTTCGCCGAGGCGGAGGGCGAGCTGCGGGAGTGGGCGGACGCGCGGGCCTGGACGACGGGCGAGGGGCCGAAGGCGTTGTTCGACGCGGCGGCCGGGTGGCTGCGGGAGCGGCGGGTGCTGCTGCCGGGGGTGACGACGCTGACGAGGCTGGTGGCCTCGGTGCGGGAGGCAGCGAACCAGCGGCTGTGGGACAGCCTGTACGGGATGCTGAGCACCGGGCAGCGGGCGGTGCTGGACTCTTTGCTGACGGTGCCGCCCGGGAGCGGGTCTCGGAGCTGGACCGGCTGAGGCGCGGGCCGGTGCGGGTGTCGGGTCCGCAGATGAAGCGGGCGCTGGAGCGGGCGGAGGAGATCGCCGCGTTCGGGATGGGCGCCGTTGATGTGTCGCGGATACCGCCGCGGCGGCTGGCGGAGCTGTCCCGGTACGGGGTGGACGGCAAGGCGTCGCTGCTGCGCCGGCACTCCGACGCTCGCCGCCTGGCGACGCTGCTGGCCACCACCGTGTACCTCACGTCGCGGGCGGTGGACGACGCGCTGGACCTGCTGGAGGTGCTGATCGCGACGAAGCTGCTGGCCAGGGCGGAGCGCGAGAGCGCGAAGGAGAAGCTGAAGACCCTGCCGCGCGTGGAGCGGGCGTCGGCGAAGCTGGCGACCGCGTTCCAGGTCGTGTTCGACACCACAAGCGAGCAGGTCGACACCGACACCGGGGAGATCGCCCCGCCGAAGGTGGAGAGCCTGGAAGGGATGTGGGCGGCCATCGAGCAGGTGGTGCCCCGGCACGAGCTGGCCGCGGCGATCGCCGCGCTGTTCGAGCTGACCCCGCCGCTGGACTCGGATGCCGACGAGGCATGGCGGGCCATGCTAATCAACCGGTTCGGCACCGTCCGCCCGTTCTTGAAGCTGCTGGTCACCGTGGTGGACTTCGACGCCACCCCGGAGGGTGAGGCCGTACTGGGCGCGTTGCTGTCACTGCCGGAGCTGATGGGCCGCAAGAAGGTCGGCCCGGCCGAGATCGACGCTGGTCTACTCACCGGCTCCTGGCGACGCCTGGTCCTGGCGGCACCGCACCTGGAGCCGGGCACCGTGGACTGGAAGGCGTACACGTTCTGCGTGCTGGAGCACCTGCACCGGATGCTTCGCAGCAAGCAGGTCTTCGCGAAGAACTCCTCGAAGTGGGGTGACCCGCGGGCGAGCTGCTGGCCGGGCAGGCGTGGCAGCAGGCGCGGCCGACCGTGCTGGCCTCGCTGAACCTGCCCGGGGAGGCGGGCGGGCACCTGGCAGCGCGGGCCGCGCTGCTGGACGGCACCTACCGGGAGGTCGCCGCCCGGGTCCCGGACAACGCGCAGATCGTCTTCGACGACGACGGCCGCCTGCACTTCGCCGCCTTGGAGCCGGAGCCCGAACCGGCCTCCCTGCTGGAGCTGCGGGCCGCGGTGAACGCGATGCTGCCGAGGGTGGACCTGCCCGAGGTGCTGCTGGAGGTGTTCTCCTGGACCGGCGCCGACCAGGCGTTCACCTCGGTCACCGGCGGCGAGGCCCGCCTGAAGGACCTGAACGTCACGATCGCCGCGCTGCTGGTCGCCCACGGCTGCAACGTCGGCTACACCCCGGTCATGGGCGGCGCGGACCCGCTGAAGTACGGGCGGCTGTCCCACGTCGACCAGACGTACCTGCGGCTGGCAACGTACCGGGCCGCGAACGCGACCCTCATTGAGCACCAGGCGTCCATCCCGCTCGCCCAGACGTGGGGCGGGGGCCTGGTCGCCTCGGTGGACGGGATGCGGTTCGTCGTCCCCGTGCCGTCGGTGTACGCGCGGCCGAACCCGAAGTACTTCGGGCGCAGGGGCGGCGCGACCTGGCTCAACATGATCAACGACCAGCCGCCGGGCTCGGGGGGAAGGTCGTGGCCGGCACCCCGCGCGACTCCCTGTATGTGCTCGACGTCCTCTACGACCGCGACGGCGGCAAACGCCCGGAGATGATCGTCACCGACACCGCGAGCTACAGCGACATCGTCTTCGGCCTGCTCACCCTGGCTGGGGGTTCGCCTACGCACCGCAGCTCGCGGACCTGCCCGATCAGAAGATGTGGCGCGTCGATCGTACGGCCGACTACGGCGCCTTCCATGACGCGGCCCGCGGCCGGATCGACCTCGCCCGCATCGAGCGGCACTGGGAGGACATCCTGCGGATCATCGGCTCCATCCACACGGGAGCCGTCCGCGCCTACGACGTCATCCGGATGCTCTCCCGCGACGGACGCCCCACGCCGCTGGGCGACGCGATCGCCCACTACGGGCGGATCGCGAAGACCCTGCACATCCTGCGCCTGGCCGACGAGCCCGGCTACCGCAGGCAGATCAAGGTGCAGGCCAACCTCCAGGAAGGCCGCCACGCGCTGGCCCGGAAGATCTTCCACGGCCGCTCGGGGCAGCTCTACCAGCGCTACCAGGACGGCATGGAGGACCAGATCGGCGCGCTGGGCCTGGTCCTCAACGCGCTCGTGCTGTTCAACACCCGCTACATGGACGCCGCGCTCAACCAGCTCCGCAGCGACGGATTCGAGGTGCGCGACGAGGACGTCGCCCGGCTCTCCCCGTTCGTGCGCCACCACATCAACGTGCTGGGCCGGTACTCCTTCCAGCTCCCCGACCTGCCTGGCGGAATGCGCCCCCTGCGTGATCCGGACACCGCCGAGGATTGAGTCCCGCGCCGCTCTCGCCGGGCAGTCGGTGAACGTAACCGCCCCGGTGACAGGCTGACGCCATGGGCAGTGGCGTGTCCGAGGCATGTCGGGTCAGGTGCTGAGTGCGTGTCCGGTCGTTGAGTCGACGTGCTCTGGGATCTCGTCGTGGCGATCGCCCACAGTCGGTGTCCCGGTGGGCTCGAACATGAGGATTGCGGCGCCGGACGGGGCGCACGGCTTGTGCTCTGTGCCTCGGGGAACGGTGAAGACCGCCCCCTGCGGGAGCAGGACTGTGCGCTCCCCGTCGGGCTCGCGCAGGGAGATGTGCAGCTCGCCGTCGAGTACCAGGAAGAACTCGTCGGTGTCGTCGTGGACGTGCCAGATGTGTTCGCCCTCGACCTTGGCGATGCGGACGTCATAGTTGTTGACGCGCGTGACGATGCGGGGGCTCCACAAGGCATCGAATGAGGCCAGAGCCTGGCTGAGGGGGATGGGTTCGCTGCTCATGAGCTCATCCTGAGCCGTTTCGCATGGCCGCCGTGAGTGCTAGGAATTGCACATGGCGAAAGAATCCTCGCACGCAGCTCACGCGGCGGGCGTACACCGGGTCGTCGTGATCGTGGACGAGAACTCGAACCCCTTCGAGCTCGGCTGCGCGACCGAGGTCTTCGGTCTGCGCAGACCGGAGATCGGCCGTGATCTCTACGACTTCAGGCTCTGTTCCCCCGAGCCCCGCACCCTGATGCGAGACGGATTCTTCACGCTCACGGGAGTCGCCGACCTGGAAGCGGCCGAGGCGGCGGACACCTTGATCGTCCCCAACCGCCCGGACATCGAAGTGCCCCGCCGTCCCGCCGTGCTCGATGCCGTCCGCCGAGCACGCGCACGCGGTGCACGCCTGATCGGCTTCTGCAGCGGCGCCTTCACACTGGCCGAGGCCGGAGTCCTCGACGGGCGCCGGGCCACCGCGCACTGGCAGTGGGCGGATTCCTTCCGGGCCCGCTTCCCCTCTGTCCAGCTCGAAGCAGACGTGCTGTTCGTGGATGACGGTGACATCCTCACCGCGGCAGGGAGTGCAGCTGCGCTCGATCTTGGGCTGCATGTGGTCCGCCGCGACTACGGCGCGGAGGTCGCCAACTCTGTGAGCCGGCGGCTGGTCTTCGCGGCGCACCGGGACGGTGGGCAGCGGCAGTTCGTGGAGCGTCCCATGCCCGACCTGCCGGACGAGTCCTTGGCGCCTGTCCTGGCCTGGGCTCAGGAACGGTTGGACTCACCGCTCACTGTGTCTGGCCTTGCGGCGCGTGCGGCGGTCAGTCCGGCGACTCTGCATCGCCGCTTCCAGGCGCAACTGGGCACGACGCCGCTGGCGTGGCTGACGGGGGAACGGCTTGCTCTGGCGTGCCGGTTGATCGAGCGAGGTGAGTCCCGGTTCGAGGTGGTCGCGCGACGCAGCGGGCTTGGCACCGCTGCCAATCTGCGCACGCTGATGCGCCGCGCGACCGGCATCACACCGTCGGCATACAAGCGCCGGTTCGGGCCGGAGGCGAACTGACGGCAGGTATCCCCCGTGCGACGAACCACGTGTGCTTCATCGTCTGCTGTCGCCGGGGGGCGAGAAGGCTGGTCAGCTCCGAGATCGCCTCGGGGGAGGGCTTGAAGTAGCGACGGACGTTCTCCAACTTCTTGTGCCGCGACTTCGCCATCAGCATCAGCAGGGAGGCGCCTTGCTCGCCGAGGTGGGTGAGGGCGGAATGGCGGTACTCGTGCAGGTCCCAGCCGGTTCCCGGCCCGCGCACGGCGGTGTGCTCGTCGAGGAGGGCGCGGGCCTGCCCGTACGACAGCCGCGCCAGGCCGGTGTCAGGGCACACGTCGCGAGGGCTGACGACCTTCCCCGGGCCGGGGCGGCGGTGGGTCACGAACACCGGGCCGCGGGTCCGGCCGCGCAGCAGGCGGGGCAGGAGCCGGGCGGTACCGGCGTCCCAGTAGACGGTCTCCAGCACGAAGTCCTCGCGTGCCTGGCCCCGGCGGCGGGCCTTGCTCCGGGCGCCCTTGGCCCTGACCGGGCAGCGGCGTGCGGCGAGGTCCAGGTCTTCGATGTTCATGCCGAGGATCTCCTCCGCGCGGGCGGCGGTCTCGTAGAGCATCCGCCACAGCGTCTTCTCCCGCAGGTGGACCTCGCGCCGGGCGATGAGCCGGTCCACGGCCATCTTCGAGCGGGCCGGGGTCTCGGAGTCGGGCACCGCCAGCCGCTTTGTCCAGGCCGGGACCGCCGGGCCGTCGTAGCCGTACTCCGCGCACCAGCCCAGCCACGACAGCACCGCCGCCCGGCGGGCGTTCCAGGTGTTGACCGCTGCGGTGCCCCACAGCATTTCCAGGGCCTCGCCGATCTCGTCGTCCGCGACCGACCCGAGCGGGCGGGCCTCCCCGATCCGCTCGGCGGTCTTGCCGACGCCGGTCGCGTAGCTGCGGACCGTGTTCGGGTTGCGGAGCGAGTCGAGGAAGGCGTCGGCCGCCGCGCGGACGGTCAACGCCTTCCCGGCCGGCAGTTGCACGACAGTGGGCACCGCTTCCCCCTTGCCACGGATAACAGGGCCGCTTCACGTACGGCCCGGAGAACGTCACCGCAGGTGACGAATCAAGCTCCCGCAGATAATAGGGCGTTATCTGCGGGAAGACTTCAGACGGGTCCGGCCGCCGACGATCCGTCAGCCGCCCACCAGGGCCGATCGAGGCTTAGCGCCGGTTTTCGTTCCGATGTTCCGAGCGCCGCCAATTGCATCGGATGCGGTTTTCTCGCATCAGATGCGAGTCGCGGAAAGTGGTGAAGCAGTGAGGTTCAACGGTTCGATACCGGGTGCGGCCGGGCTGCACCTGGTTGACGGAGTCGCGTTGCTGCGGCCGGAAGAACAGGTCTTCGCGGCGATGCTGACCGGCTTCGCCAACCAACAGCTCGCACGGAATCTGGCCCGGACGACCGTCGAGGGCCGGGAGAACACGGTCAAGGCGTTCGCGGCCTACGTGATCGCCTACCCCTGGCTCTGGACGCCGGCGATGATCGATGAATGGCTCGGCGACCTGCGCTCACTGCGGGACCTGAAGCGCTCCACGATCCGCTCGTACTCCGAGGCCGTGCGGGCCTTCTGCCACTTCATCACCGATCCGCTCTACGAGTGGACAGCGACCTGCGAGGAACGGTTCGGCACGCACCCGGTCCAGGTGGTGCACGAGTGGAACACCGCGGTGCACGTCCAGGACAACGAGGCAGACGCGAAGAAGCGCGCGTTCACCAAGGCCGAGCTGCACGCCTTCTTCGCGCACTGCGACGACGAGGTCGCCCGTATCCGGGCCTTCGGCCGCAAGGGCTGGCTGCCCGCCTTCCGCGACGCCACGCTGTTCAAGACCGCCTACGCCTACGGGACACGGCGCAACGAGACGCGGATGCTCGACGCCGCCGACTTAGGCCGCAACCCGCACGGCGGCGAGTTCGGCCAGTACGGTCGCTGCCAGGTCCGGTTCGGCAAGGCCAAGAAGGGCTCCCCGCCCAAGCGCCGCGGCGTGCTGACCGTCTTCGACTGGACCCCGGACGTCCTGGACGAGTGGTTCACCGAGGTCCGCCCGCTGTTCGGCACCGACAACAACCCGGCGGCCTGGCCCTCCGAACGGGGCCTGCGGATCGGCTGCCAGCGGCTCAACTCCCGCTTCATCGCCTACCGCAAGGCCCTCGGCCTGGACGACGGACTCGACTTCCACTCCTTCCGCAGGTCCTACGTCACCCACTTGATCGAGGACGGCTGGGACCCGCGCTTCGTCCAGGAGCAGGTCGGCCACGAGCACGCCAGCACCACCTCGCTCTACACCTGCGTGTCCTCGGACTTCCGCACCCGCACCCTGCGGCGGCATCTGGACTCCACCATCGCTGCCGCCCTCCAGACCCAGCCCGGGAGGCAGGCATGAAACGCAAGGTCGGCTACACCTGGCGGCTGCGCGAGGTCATGGCCCAGCACCGGATCTTCACAGCCACCGAACTGGTGCCGCTGCTGCACGAACGCGGCATCGACCTGTCCGCCTCCCAGGTCCACCGCTTGGTCTCCGGCACTCCGGAACGCCTGTCGTTGCAGGTCATGGCCGCGCTTTGCGACATCCTGTCCTGCACCCCGGCCGACCTGGTGGCCACCACCGCAGAGAACGCCGGCGTCCGCAAGACCGCCACCGGCGACCTGCCCACCCCGATCGCGAACGTGGCGAAGCTGCGGCCCCGCGCCGCCCGGATCCTGCCCGACGCATGACCCGCCCCTACGCCACCGACGAACAGTACGAACGCTGGTACATGGCCGAGTGCTGCCGCTGCGGCCGCCGCAGACACAAGGCTGGCACGTGGCCGGACGGATACGTCTGCCGGACCTGTTCCGACCGCGCCGTCCGGACACGGGGCACCTGCCCGGGATGCGGCCAGGACCGTGCCCTCCCCGGACTCCGCCCCGGTGACGGGGCCGCGATCTGCACCACCTGCGCCGGCTTCTCGCAGACCTTCGACTGCTCACGCTGCGGCTTCGAGGGCAAGCTCCTGGGCGGACGGCTGTGTGAACGCTGCACCCTCACCGACCGCCTCACCGCACTCCTGGACGACGGAGACAGCCGCATCCGACCCACACTGGTCCCGCTGTTCGACCTGCTGGTGGCAATGGACAAGCCCAGAAGCGGCCTGGCCTGGCTGGAGATGCGCCGCGACCAGCCGGGCAGCGCCTCGCAGCTACTGCGGCGGCTCGGCCTCGGCGAGATCCCACTGACCCACGACGCCTTCCACGAGCTCCAGCCCTGGCGGGCCGCCGCTCACCTGGAAGAACTCCTGATGACGTGCGGAGCCCTGCCCTCGGTCGACAAGTACCTCTGCTCCTTCCAGCGCTGGCTTCCCGGCCACCTGACCGGCATCGCCGACCCCGAGCACGCCAAGACGATCCGGCTCTTCGCGACCTGGCACATCCTTCCCCGGCTGCGGACCCGCGCCGAGAGGAGCCACATCACACCCAGCATCCGCCGGTTCGCCGCCGAACAGGTCAAGCACGCGACCGCGCTCCTGCAATGGCTCGGCGAGCGAAACAGCACCCTCGCGTCATGCGGCCAGATCGACGTCGACGCCTGGTTCGCCGAGAACACCGAACACGCCCGCACCTGCCTGAGAGCCTTCCTCAACTGGGCCATGCAGAGCCGACGCTGCCGACGCTCCCTGTCCATCCCCAAGATGAAGGTCTCCCGCCGGGCCGCACTGAGCGAAGACGAGCGCCTCGATACCCTTGGCCGGCTGCTGACCGATACCGAGATACCGATGCGACTCCGTGTCGCCGGAGTCATCGTGCTCCTCTACGCGCAGCCCGCGAGCCGCATCGTCCGGCTCGGCGTTGACGACGTCATCCGCGACGGCGACACCGTGCTGCTGCGGCTCGGTGAGCCGGCCTCGCCCGTCCCTGATCCGGTCGCCGCCCTGCTGCTGGAGCACATCGCGAACCGCGACAACATGAACACCGCACCAACCCCGCGTCCCGCTGGCTTTTCCCGGGCCGCCGGGCGGGGCAGCCGACCCGCCCCGACCACCTGTCCGCGCTCTTGAACGAAGTCGGGGTCCCGACCGCGGCAGCCCGCGGCGCCGCGATCCGGCAGCAACTCCTCGAACTTCCTGCACCCGTCGTCGCGGACGCTCTCGGCTACCACGACAAGACCACCAGCCGGCTCCGCAACGAGACCGGCGGGACATGGAGCCGATACGCACCAGGAGATCACGAACCGGGCCGAACGCCCACAACCCATGCCGGGCACACGGGTGATCCGCCGCCACCCGTCCCCGGCGGATTACACGTTGCTCATTGGGCCTGAAAACATCTATCTGAAACCGGTCGGCGACCCGTAGTACTGGCTTCGCGGCCCACCGGCCGTCCACGATCTCAAGGAGCCATCACCCATGACTCGCTTTCGCACCCTGTGCATGGCCCTCACCGGCACCGCGGCGCTGTTCGCCCTGACCGCCGCGCCCGCGCACGCCGCCCCCGGCGACGTGTCCACCTCCTGTTCGAGCGTCCTCACCCCGAGCGGCTTCGTCGACGTCAGCTGGGGGTACAGCAGCAGCTGCGGCACGCAGAGCTTCAGCCCGAACATCAAGCAGATAAAGCAGCTCACCGGGCTGCCCGTCGGCACCGTGGTCCAGGCCTGCAGTTCCACCTACCAGCCCTTCGGCTGGGTTCAGACCGCCTCGTACTACAGCGGCAGCTGTGTCTCCTCCTCGGTCCCCAGCTTCAACAACAACGCCTGGACGCTCAAGCGCGTCTCCTGACCCGTCCGCCCCGACGCCGCGGTCGTGGAGTTCGCGGAGCAGGCGGTCGGCCGGCTGTTCCCCGGACGCCGGGCGGGGCAGCCCTTCCGTCCCGACCACCTGTCCGCACTCCTCAACGAGATCGGCGTCCCTGTGGCCGCCGCCCGCGGCGCCGCCATCCGACAACAACTCCTTGAGATGCCCGCTCCCGTCGTCGCGGACGCTCTCGGCTACCACAACAAGACCACCACCCGCCTGCTAAACGAGACCGGCGGAACCTGGAGCCGATACGCCCCTGGAGATCACACACGGTCACCGGCAGGCTGGGTTCCACGGAGAACTGGCGACAGTTGAATACGAGAGCCCACCAGTATCGACCCCCAGAACGTGGACGGGTCCGAGGTCCGGCTGCGAGAGGCGCAGCGGGCGGGGGAGATGCCCGCCGACGCCGCCCCCCGGGCCTTGGCCGACCACTTCGCCACCGTCCTCCAGGGGTTCTCGCAGCGAGCCCAGGGCGGGGCCCCCGCCCCCCCAGCTGGGCCGCGGCTGCCGAACCGGCACTGTCCGCCTGGCCGGCCGTGCAGCGGTGATCAGCCGCAGGCCTCGATGCGCGAGTGCGGGCCGGTGTGGGGTTTCCGGCGGGCTTCAGCCGGATTCGTATGCTTTGTCCATGGTGGCAGGTGCGGTGCAGTGGCCGGTCGAGCTGACGGACGGCGGGTGGGAGCAGCAGCCGCCGTCGACGGCCGGGGCGCCAGGGCTGTGGCTGGTGCGGGCACAGGCGTTCAAGGCGGTGGTGGCCAGGCTGGCGGATGCGGTGCTGGACGGGGCCGAGCGGCAGCGCGCGGCGGCCTTCCGGGTGCCCGGGGACAGGGACACGTATCTGGCGGGGCACGTGGCACTGCGGCTGCTGCTGGGCGCGTACCTCGGTATCCCGCCCGCCGATGTCCTGTTCCGGCGGCTGCCGTGTCCGTTGTGCGGGCAGCCGCACGGGCGCCCTGTGGTGGGCGGCGGCCCGGTGCACTTCTCGCTGTCCCACAGCGGCGGGCTGTGCCTGCTCGCGTTCGCGTGTACGCCGGTGGGTGTGGACATCGAGGCGGTGCCAGCCCTGGGGTCGGCGCAAGAAGTCGGAGGGTCTCTGCATCCGCGGGAGGTGTCGGAGCTGAGGGGGCTTCGCGACGAGGACCAGCCGACCGCTTTCGCCCGGGTATGGGTGCGTAAGGAGGCCTATCTGAAGGGGCTGGGGGTCGGGCTGGGGCGCTCCATGTCGCTGGACTACCTGGGAACGGCGCCCGACGCGGCGGCAAAGGTGCCGGGCTGGACGATCGGGGACGTGGCGGTGGATGACGGCTATGCCGCCGCGGTCGCCGTTCAGGCCGAGGCGGCCGCTCCTGAGCGGAGGGACCACGCGTAGCGGGGGCGGGTTCCGCGCCGGAAGGCCACCGGGCTCGGCTGCCCACCCGGCCCGGCCGGGCCCGGTCCGCCCCGGTCCGTACGGCGTGGCGGCCGGGTGCCGGTGGCCGTGGTGCGCTCGGGCGGGTCAGGCTGCCGGTGCCGGTGCCGGTGCCGGTGCCGGGGCGTGCGCGGGGGCGGGAATCGTCCCGGGCCGGAGTACGTCCTCGCCGTAGAAGTCCTGCACCCAGCCGGCCTGGTAGACGGTTTCGAGGTAGCGCTCGCCGAGGTCGGGGGCGATGGTCACCGCGGTCATCTCCTGTTCCTGCTGGGCCAGCCATCGGGTGGCGCCACTGACGACGGTGCCGGTGGAGCCGCCGAAGATGAAGCCGTGGCGGGCCAGCTGGTGGCACGTGCGAATCGTCTCCGCTTCGTTGACGTGTACCACGTCGTCGACGTAGGAGGTGTCGAGGAGCGGAGGGCGGATGCTGGTGCCGAGACCGGGGATCATGCGGCGACTGGGCGTATGCCCGAAGGTGGCGGAGCCCTCCGAGTCGATCGCGACGATGCGTACCGGGCGGTGCCAGGTGCGGAAGTAGCGGGCACACCCCATGAGGGTCCCGGTGGTGCCGGCCCCGATGAAGAGGACGTCAAGGTCGGGGAAGGCGCGGGCGATGGCCGGTGCGGTGGTGCGGTAGTGAGCCATCTGGTTGTTGGGGTTGGCGTACTGGTTGAGCCAGACGTAGCGGTCGTCGGAGGCGCACAAGGTGCGGACGTGATCGATGCGGGCGCCGAGCAGGCCGCCGGTGGGGGAGGGCTCGGTGACGACGTGGATCTCGCAGCCGAGGGCCTCCAGGAGCATCCGGGTCGCCAGGTTGCAGCGGGAGTCGGTCACGCACACGAACCGGTAGCCCTTGCTGGCTGCGATCATGCCCAGCGCCACGCCGAGGTTGCCGGAGGAGGATTCGACCAGGACGGATCCAGGGGTGAGCAGGCCGTCGCGTTCGGCGGCCTCGACCATTGCGGTTGCGGCTTTGAGTTTGATGGATCCCGCGAAGTTGAATCCTTCGCATTTGAGGAACAGCCGGTGCCCGGTGATCGCCTCGAGGTCGACGTAGAGGTCGTCCTGGTGGAATTCCTGGGGGGCGGATATGACCGGCATGGGCACCTCCTTGTCTGCACCACGGTGGCGTCTGGTGTCGCTGGCCTGTGTGGGGCGGTTGGGGGAAGACATCGCCTGCTGCCATGTCTTCGGGACACCTCCAGTACGCGGGCTGACCGCGGACGTGTCATGTCACCGAATGTCGGGACTTGACACCCGTCATGACCAGGGATAGCCGCACCGCGGGGACGGATGTCCCCGGTCGGCGGGCGTGAAACACAGGCGCAACCGGCACCGGCCGTCCCTACCGCCGCGCATTCATGCCGTCAAGACACGACATTCAGCGGCGTGACGGATATCTGCCCGCGAGGCCTACTGGAGGAGCGGCATCACGAACCCGCCTGTGAGGGCCCGAGGCCTTTCACCGACGGAAGACGCCGTCCGCACGCACGTGGCATCGCGAGGTCAGTCACCCGTTGCCGCGCGCCAAGTAAGCGAATCGATGCCGAAGGGCATCTCCCGACAGCGAAACGTATGCATTGAGGCGGATCAACCATGTTTTTGTTGTTTGCCGACCAGATGAGAGCCCACGGCCTTGCGGCCCGGGCTGCGCTGATCCCCGCCACGGGTCCGGTGCGCGGCCGGTGGGTGCCGGCCGCCGCTGCCCGCGGCGCCCGTGATGTCGCCGGGGAGCACTCATGCTAGGGAAATCCACCGATGCCTGGACGGCCGGCCCGTCCTCCACCTCGACGCTTTCCGGCAGCAGGCCCGAGGACGGGCCGCATGAAGCATCCGGCAGCCCCGCGGCCGAGACCGCGCGGCTCCTCGCGGAGGTGCTGGCCGAAGTCACGGGTGTGGACCACGTTCCGGGCGACAGCAACTTCTTCGATGAGCTGGGCGCCGATTCGATGGTGATGGCGGGGTTCTGCGCCCGGGTCAGGAAGCGGGCGGACCTGCTGCCCGTATCGATGAAGGACGTCTACCGGCATCCCACGATCAACAGCCTCGCCTCCGCACTCACGGACGCCGCACCCGGGACCCCCGCGTCCCCCCATGCCGCGCCCCCCGCTTCGACGCCCACAGCCCCGGCGCCCGTCCCTACGGGACCGGCATCGGCTGCGGCCCTGCTCACGGGGCCGTCTGCCCACCGGGCCGCTGTCCCGGAACCGGCACCGACGGCGGCGGCGGGCAGGACGGCGGCGCGGGCGGGCACAGGCCAGTACCTGCTGTGCGGAACGCTGCAGTTCCTGGCGTTCCTCGGCTACACCTACCTCGCCGCCCTGACCATGGTCCGAGGCTTCGAGTGGGTCAGCGACGGCACCGGTGTACTCGACGTCTACCTGCGATCCGTACTGGCGGGCAGCGGCGCCTTCGCCGGCCTGTGCATCGTGCCGATCGTGGCGAAGTGGACCCTGATCGGTCGTTTCACGCCCCGCGAGTTCCCCGTCTGGAGCCTCAGCTACGTGCGCTGGTGGCTGGTCAAGACCTTGATCCGTACGAGCCCCGTCCGCCTCTTCACCGGGTCGCCGCTGTACGTGGCCTATCTCAGGGCACTGGGCGCGAAGATCGGGAGCAACGTCGCGATCTTCTCCACGCACATCCCCGTCTGCACCGATCTGCTCACGATCGGTGACGGAACGGTCATCCGCAAGGATGCGCTGTTCTCCTGCTACCGGGCACACGCCGGTCTCATCCAGACCGGCCCCGTCACCCTCGGCAGCAACGTCCTCGTCAGCGAACAGACCGTCCTGGACATCAACACCTCGATGGGCGTCCAGGCCCAGCTCGGGCACGCCTCCAGCCTGCACGCCGGTCAGACCGTGCCCGACGGCGAGCGCTGGCACGGGTCACCGGCCGAGCCCACCCGTACGGACTTCCGCACGGTCGCTGCCCTCGACTGCTCCACCGCCAGGAAGGCCCGCTACGTCATCGGGCAGCTGCTCGCCCTGCTGCTGATGTACTTGCCGCTGGCCGCCGGCGGCGCCACCGCGCTGCTGGCTCCCCTGGCGCAACTGGCCACACCGGCCCAGGCCGGGACACCGGCGTTCACGAGCGGGACGTTCTACCTCGGTGCGCTGGCCGCATCCTTCGTACTGTTCTTCGGCGCCGCCTTCGCCGGGCTGGTCATCCAGGGCGCCGTACCGCGTCTGCTCTACCTGGCGGTCAAACCGGACACGGTCTATCCGCTCTACGGCCTCCACTACGGCCTGCAGCGAGCCATCGCGCTGCTGACCAACAGGAAGTTCTTCACAGCGCTGTTCGGGGACAGCTCCGCGATCGTCCACTACCTGCGCTACCTCGGCTACGACCTGTCCCGTGTCACACAGACCGGTTCGAACTTCGGCACCAAAGTCAAGCACGACAGCCCGTTCCTGAGTTCGGTGGGCAGCAAGACGATGGTCGCCGACGGCCTGTCGCTCATCAATGCGGAATTCTCCAACACGTCGTTCAGGCTGTCCCGGGTCTCGATCGGAGCCCACAGCTTCCTCGGCAACCGCATCGCCTATCCCTCGCGGGCCGTGACCGGTGACAACTGTCTGCTGGCGACGAAGGTGATGGTCCCGATCGACGGAGAGGTGCGCGAAGACGTGGGCTTGCTGGGCTCGCCGTCCTTCGCCATCCCCCGCACGGTGATGCGGGACACCCGGTTCCAGGACCTGGAGAGCGGCAGCGAGCTGCGCCGCCGGCTGGCCGCCAAGAACCGCCACAATGCCGTCACGGCAGGGCTGTACCTGATGGCGCGATGGATCCACGTCTTCGTCGTGGGTCTCGTCGCCCTGGCCGCCACGACCCTCTACCCCTCCCTGGGTGCGTCGGCGTTCGCGCTGGCCGGTGTCCTCACCCTGCTGTTCACCGTCGTCTACTTCGCGCTGATCGAGCGGGCCACCACCGGATTCAAGGCCCAGGAACCGCTGTACTGCTCGATCTACGAGCCGTCGTTCTGGCGGCACGAGCGCTTCTGGAAGATGGCGTCGGTCGACTACGCGCAGGTCTTCGACGGGACCCCGTTCAAGAACGTCGTCTGGCGGCTGCTGGGCGCGCGGATCGGCAAGCGGGTCTTCGACGACGGCTGCTCGCTCCCGGAGCGGACCCTCGTCACCATCGGGGACGACTGCACGCTGAACGCGGGCACGGTGGTCCAGTGCCACTCGCAGGAGGACGGCGCATTCAAGTCCGACCGCACCACGATCGGTGACGGCTGCACCCTCGGGGTCAACGCGTTCGTCCACTACGGCGTGACGCTGGCCGACCAGGTCCAGCTCGCCTGCGACTCCTTCCTCATGAAGGGCGAGCAGGTCCCGCCGGAGGCCCGGTGGGCAGGAAACCCGGCCCGGCAGCTGTCCGACACCACCCCGCCCCCCGCACTGCAGCCGGCCGGCGTGTCCGACGCCGCACCCCTGCAGCCCCACCCGCTCGGGGGCATCTGACACCCCACCACATCCACCAGCAGCACCACCCAGAAGCACCAGCACCAGCACCAGCACCGCACCTGACAGGAGAGACCCCCTCATGGCACTCAACGCATCCACCAGCACCAGGAGAGAGTTCTGGCACGGCGCCCTGGCCGCCGCGAGCGGCTTCGCGCCCCTTCCCCGCTGGACCCGGGTGCCGGTCGCCGGCGTGGCCGAGTACGAGACGCCGGTCCCGGCCGGCCTGGCGACGGCCTTGCGCCGGCTGGCAGACGACCTGGCAGTGCCGCTGGACTGTGTGCTGCTGACCGCCCACGCGAAGGTGCTGGCTGCGCTGAGCGGCGAGCAGGAGGTCATCACCGGTTACGTCGCAGCTGCCGGCGGCCCGCCGCTGCCGTGCAGGCTGACGGCCGTACCCGGCTCATGGCGGGCCCTGCTGCTGCACGCCCGCCAGGCCATCGCGCACCTGCTGGCCCACCAGGACTTCCCCGTCGATGAACTCAGGCACGAACTCGGCCTGGCCGAAACACCCTTCGAGACCGTGCTCGATCCCACCGGCATCGGCGCCGGCCTCCCCGACGCCGACGGAATATCGTCCCGGGACAGCACCACCCCGGCCTCAGACACGGCACTGTGGGTGGGCACGGCCCACCACCACGACGGACGCCTGACGCTCCGGCTGCGCTACCGCACCGACGTCCTCGACGCGGACTGCGCCGCCCGGATCGCCGGATACCACCTGACCGCGCTCGCCCTGATCACCGCTGACCCGGACGCCGATCACGCAGCCCGGAGCCTGGTGTCGGCCGAAGAGCTCCGCTTCCAGCTCCATGGCCTCGCCGGGCCGCTCCGAGAGCTGCCCGAGCACCGGGTGCACGAGCTGTTCGAGCAGCGCGTACGGCAGCACCCGGACGCCGTCGCCGCCCAGCACGGCAACCGGAAGTGGACCTACCAGGAGCTCAACGTCCGCGCCAACCGGCTGGCCCGCGCCCTGCGGGACCGAGGACTGCACCGGGAAGGGGTGGTCGCGGTGGCCATGGAGCGGAACCTGGACTGGCTGGCCGCCGTCCTGGCCGTCTTCAAAGCCGGCGGCGCGTACCTGCCCATCGAGCCGCACCTGCCGGCCGAACGCATCGAAGCGATGCTGGCGCGTGCGGGATGCAGGCTCGTGGTGACCCACCCGGCCGCCACCACCGCCCTCCGGTCGGCCCTCGCCCCCCGGCCCGAGGTCCAGGTGCTGTTCGTCGACGCCACCTTCGGCCAGGAGCATTCCGGGGCCGATCTCGGTATCGACGTCGCACCCGACCAGCTGGCCTACATCTACTTCACCTCCGGTTCGACGGGTGAGCCCAAGGGCGCGATGTGCGAACACGAGGGCATGCTCAACCACCTTTGCGCCAAGATCGACGACCTCGACATCGGCGAAGGACAGGTGGTCGCACAGACCGCGCCCCAGTGCTTCGACATCTCGCTGTGGCAACTGCTCGCCCCCCTGCTGGTCGGCGGGCGGACCCTGCTGATCGAGCAGGAAGCGATCCTCGACGCCGCACGGTTCGTCGACACCGTCGCCCGCGGCCAGGTCACCGTGCTGCAGGTCGTCCCCTCGTACCTCGACGTCGTCGTGTCCCACCTCGAACAGCATCCCCGGCCGCTGCCGGACCTGCGGTACGTGTCGGTCACCGGCGAGGCGCTGAAGAGGGAACTCGCCCAGCGCTGGTTCACCGTCCAGCCCCGCATCAGACTCGTCAACGCCTACGGGCTGACCGAGACCAGCGACGACACCAACCACGAGATCATGGACCGCACACCGGACACCGACCGGGTCCCGCTGGGCCGGCCCGTCAACAACGTGCACCTCTACGTCGTCGACGAGCACCTCCGCCCGGTACCGCTCGGGGCGCCCGGCACGATCGTCTTCTCCGGGGTCTGCGTCGGCCGCGGCTACGTCAACGATCCCGAGCGCACCCGGCCGGCCTACCTCGCCGATCCCCACCGTGAAGGCAGGCGCCTGTACCGCAGCGGCGATGTCGGCCGCTGGCGGCCCGACGGCAAGCTGGAATTCCTCGGCCGCAGCGACAACCAGGTCAAGATCCGCGGATTCCGCATCGAGACCGGCGAGATCGAAAACACCCTGCTACGAGCCCCCGGGGTCCGTGACAGCGCCGTGGTGGTCACCGAACGGCCCGACCACAGCACCCACCTGGTGGCGTTCTACACCGCCCCGCACCCGCTCGGAAGCAGCGTCCTGCTGGACCGCCTGGGCAGGTCACTGCCCGGGTACATGGTCCCCTCGGCCATCCACTGGCGGGAAAACCTCCCGCTGACCGCCAACAGCAAGATCGACCGGAAGGCCCTGACGGTCCTGGCCGCGCAACTCCATTCCGCCGAGGACGACGTGCAGGCCCCGCACACGCCCGCAGAACAGCGGCTGGCGGCCGCGTGGGCGAGCGCGCTCGGCATCCCGCAGGGCCGGATCGACCGGGGCGACAACTTCTTCGACCTGGGCGGCACCTCCCTGTCGGCCGTGAAACTCGCCATCACCCTGGACCGCGCCGTCTCCCCGGCCGACGTCACCCGCCACCCCGTCCTCACCGACCTGGCCCGGTTCCTGGACACCGCATCCCACCGGCGCCCCGGCGCACAGCCGGCCTCCCCCTGACCGCTGCCTCCCCCCCCCACCACCGAAAGGACGAAGACCATGTCGTTCACCAGCCCCGCCCCCCTCAGCCCCAGCCCCGTGCCCACTTCCGCGTCCACCCCCCGGGTCGACCTGCACCCCGGCAAGCCGCCGATCCTGCACGTCCCCACCCCCGCCCCGGCCGATCCGCCGGCCTGGGCAGCCGAACACCGCCCCGTCCTGGACGGCCTCGTCACCGAGCACGGCGCCGTGCTCGTCCGCGGGCTCGGCCTGAGCGACGCCGGGCAGGTGGGCGCCGTCTTCGGCCGGCTGACCACCGCCCTGATGACCGAGACCGAAGCCTTCGCCCCCCGCCAGACCTACACCCCCGGCCTGTACTCCTCCACGACGTGGCCTGCCAACCAGCCCATGTGCATGCACCACGAGCTCAGCTACACCCACAGGCCCCCCGGTCTGCTGCTCCTGGCCTGCCTGACGGCACCCACCACGGGCGGGGCCACCGCCCTCGCGGATTCCGCCACCGTCCTGGACGCACTGCCGCCGGAACTCGTCCAGCGGTTCGAACAGGACGGCTGGCTGCTCACCCGCACCTACAACGACGACATCGGCGCCTCCTGGACCGAGGCATTCGGCACCGACGACCGGGCGGCCGTCGAGAACCACTGCCGCGCCAACGCCATCGAGTTCGCCTGGCAGGACGACGGCGGCCTGCGCACCCGCCAGCGCCGCCCCGCCGTGGTGCGCCATCCGGCCACCGGCCGACGCTGCTGGTTCAATCAGATCGCGTTCCTCAACGAGTGGACCCTGGCGCCCGAGATCCGGGAGTACCTCGTCGACGTCTACGGCCCCGAGGCCCTGCCGTTCAACACCTGCTTCGGAAACGGCGACCCGATCGGCGAGGAGGTGGTCCAGTTGATCAACACGGTGTACGACGAGCACACGATCCGCGAGCCGTGGCAGTCCGGCGACCTGATGCTCATCGACAACGTCCGCACCGCCCACAGCAGGGAGCCGTACGAGCCGCCGCGCGATGTCCTCGTCGCCATGGCCGCACCCCACTCCCCGGCCGCCCTCCCGCCCACCCCGACCGCAGCCCCCGAGGGGAGCACCCGATGACCACCTCCCGTCCCACCCCCGCGCAGTCGCCGCAGTCCCCGGTATCCGCCCCGAACGCAGCACCACCGCCGATCACCGTGCCTCCGTTCGCCGTGATCCCCGGCGCCCAGGTCCAGCACACCCTCCAGGGCCAGGAACAGCGCGTCATGGAGCTGGTCGAGGCCACCTACCATCTCCATGCCGTCGGGCAGTCGGTGAACCCGCCGTCGTACTTCCTGCGCTTCCCCGACCGCCCGACCGCCCGCATCATCGCGCTGCCGGCCTCGATCGGGGGCGAGGCAGGGGTCGACGGCCTCAAGTGGATCTCCAGCTTCCCCGACAACGTTCCGGCCGGCATCCCCAGGGCCTCGGCCGTGCTGATCCTCAACGACCACGACACCGGCTACCCGTTCGCCTGCCTGGAAAGCTCCATCATCAGCGCCACCCGAACGGCCGCGATGGCCGCATCGGCGGCCAAGACGCTCAGCGAAGCCCGCGGGACACGACCGGCCCGCGTCGGATTCTTCGGAACCGGTCTCATCGCCCGCTACATCCACACCTTCCTCACCGCAACCGGCTGGTCCTTCGACGACATCGGCGTGCATGACATCTCCGCCGACAGCGCAGCCGGTTTCCACAGCTACCTGGAAGGCACCCACGGCACCACCCGGATCACCGTGCACGACAGCGCCGAGGAGCTGATCCGCTCCAGCGACCTGCTCGTCTTCGCCACCGTCGCCGGCCGGCCGCACGTCACCGACCCGGCGTGGTTCGACCACAACCCCCTGGTCCTGCACGTGTCCCTGCGCGACCTCGCCCCCGAGATCCTGCTCACCTCGACCAACATCGTCGACGACATCGAGCACTGCCTCAAGGCGGACACCTCACCCCACCTGGCCGAACAGCTCACCGGAAGCCGCGACTTCCTCACCGGCACCCTGTACGACGTCACGACCGGCCGCGCAGAAGTGCCGCAGGACCGGCCGGTGGTGTTCTCACCCTTCGGCCTGGGAGTACTCGACCTCGCCGTCGGCAAGCACGTCTACGACGAAGCCGTCCGCACCGGACAACTCCACGTCATCGACGGCTTCTTCCACGAACTGCAGCGCTACGGATGAGCGGCTCGGTGGCGCACCACCCGGGAGGCGGAAGCGCTGGAACCCGGCGGGGTGGGCCCGCAGGGGAAGCAGCAGAGCCGCGCGTGCCGATATCCGGTTCGTGCGCTGGGGGAGAGTGGCCTACCGTGGCGTGGTGACGACCCAGGTGATCATTCTCAACGGTGGTTCCAGCTCCGGGAAGTCCGGGATCGTGCGGTGTCTGCAAGCCGTACTGCCGGATGCGTGGCTGGCGTTCGGGTGCGACTCGTTCGTCGACGCCATGCCCGCGAAGATGCAGTCGTCGGACGGGGGAATCGTGTTCGCCGCGGATGGCGGAGTGAGCGTGGGGGCGGATTTCCGGGTACTGGAGGCGGCCTGGATGGAAGGCATCGCGGCGATGGCCCGCGCAGGCGCCAGGGTCATCATCGATGACGTCTTCCTCGGCGGAGCGGCGTCCCAACAGCGCTGGCAGAAGGCTCTGGGCGAAGTGGCGGTGCTGTGGGTCGGCGTCAGGTGTGCCGGCGCGGTCGCCGCAGGCCGCGAGGTGGCACGAGGAGATCGCACACAGGGGATGGCCGCGGCGCAGGCGGACGTGGTTCACGAGGGAGTGTTCTACGACCTGGAGGTCGACACGGCGCGTACCGAGTCCCTGGCCTGTGCACGAACCATCGCCGCGCGCGTCAGCTGACTGCCCGGTCGGCTCCCGGCTGCCCAGCCCGCCGCCGCAGCCGTGCGTGCTGCTGCGGCCCCGCACGGCCCACCCCTCGAAGGGGCGTACCGCCTTTCAGCCTGCGGCAGCGCCTGGACCTGGGGCAGGCCGGCCCGTGGCTGCACGCACCCCTCGACGCCGAGCCGTCCCGCCCTGCTCCGCCTCGTGCGTGACGTAGGGTGATCGCCGTCGAGGTACCGCAGTACCGCAGTACCTCAGCACCGAACGGCGCACGGCGCCAGTGGACGGGAACCTCACGATGAAGCTCGGCGAAGCACTGGCGGAGCGCGCGGAAGCAGCTCGCCGCGTCGAACAGCTGCGCGCCCGCATCGTGGCCAACGCCCGCCACCAAGAGGGCGAAACCCCTGCTGAGGACCCAGGTGCTCTGCTCGTCGAGGTCACCGAGACCCTCGACGCCCTGGAGTCCCTGATCCGGCGCATCAACCGGACCAACGCCGCCGTCGACATGGGCGCCGACGGCACCCTCACCGACGCCCTCGCCCGCCGTGACACCCTGCGCCTGCGCCACTCCGTACTCACCTCGGCTGCCGACGCCGCCGCCGGCAGCGGGGATCGCGGCTACGGCCGCCAGCTGCGCTCCGAGCTGATGGTGCTGCCCGCGCTGCCCGTCGCCGAGCTGCGCGCCCGCGCCGATGACGCGGCCCGCGAGATCCGCGAGATCGACGTGCGCATCCAGCGCACGAACTGGGAGGCCGACCTCCTGGACTGAGACCCGCGATGGGGAGCAGGTAGTCGCTCCGGAGGCGTGCACAACCGAGGGCCGGCGGTTACCGGTCCGGCTGGTGCGTGGAGAGCAGCGCATCGGGTTCGACTCCCGAAACGACAGTGCAGCTCAGCAGCGTGACGAGTCATCGTGCATCGCGCACATTTCATCACCATGTGCAGATCCGGTCGCGACGAGGGCGGGTTCGGGGCATCCACATCGCAGGACGGCGCCCGGGCCGGGAGCGTGAGCTCCCGGCCCGGGCGCCGCGGCGTGCTCGGGCAACGGCATGCGACCCCGTGGCCCCGGACTGCTCCGCGAGCGGTTCGGTGCCGCCGCACCGAGCACCGCCTCAACGTCACCGACGGCCAGGGCAGGGTCCACCGGCTCTTCGCACTACCAGCGCGCCCTCCGGGAATCGGCGAGGGGGCGATGAATGGTAGAAATAGGGTATGTCAGGGCGTTCCGGTCGGCCCGCGGTCCCGTCGTCGTCCCACGCGTACCCGGGCGGTCCCGGGCGCTCGTTCCTCGGAGTGCGCAGTGTCGCCGGTCAGGTCCTGTTGCTGCAGCTGATCCTTGTGGTCCTGCTGGTCGTCGCCGCCGTCGGGACGCTGGTGCTGGAGGCGCGCAGCGAGAACACGCGTGAGGCCCGGGACCGGTCGATGGCCGTTGCCGAGACGTTCGCGCACGCTCCCGGGACGGCTGCGGCCATGACGGGCGCCGAACCCAGCAAGGTGCTGCAGCCGCGTGCCGAGTAGATCCGGAAGCAGACGGGCGTGGACCTCATCGTCGCGTACTCGCCGGAGGGGATCCGGTACACCCACCCCGACCCGGACCTCATCGGGGAGCGCGTCCTGGGCAGCGGTGAGGTACCGAAGCAGCCCCTGACCCAGATCGACGAAACCACCCAGGGGCTCTCCGTGCTCTCGCTGGTCCCCGTCACCACCGCCGACGGCTCGGCCGTTGGCACGGTCGGGGTCGGAATCACCGTCAAGAACGTCCGGACCGTGGTCAACCGACAGTTCCCGGCCCTGCTGGGAGGCGCGGCCGTCGTACTCGCGCTGGGCGCCGCCGGTTCGGCGCTGGTGGGCAGACGGTTGCGGCGGCAGACCCACAACCTGGACCCCGCGGAGATGGCGCGGATGTACGAGCACCATGACGCGGTCCTGCACCCGGCCCGTGAGGGGGTGCTCATCGTCGGGGAGGACGGACGGCTGCTGCTGGCCAACGACGAGACGCGGCGCCTGCTCGGGCTGCCGGCGGACGCGGAAGGGCGCAGCATCACCGAACTGGGCCTCGGCGAGGGCCTCGTCGCACTGCTGAATTCCGGCCGCAGCCCCACCGACGAGCTGCACGCGGCCGGGGAGCGGCTGCTGGCCGTCAGCGTGCGGCCGACCGCCCCGTACGGCGGCCTGGCCGGCAGCGTGGCGACGCTGCGGGACACCACCGAGCTGGAGGTGCTCGCCGTCCGGGCCGAAGCGGCGCGGAGACGGCTGAGACTGCTGTACGACGCCAGTGTGCGCATCGGCACCACCCTCGACGTGGTGCGCACCGCCGCGGAGCTGGCCGAGGCGGCCGTCCCCCGGTTCTCCGATTTCGCCAGCGTCGATCTGTTGGAGCCCGTCCTGCGCGGCGAAGAACCGGTGGGGCTGGACATGCGCCGGATCGCCCTCAGCGGCATCCGGGACGACCACCCCCTCCATCCCCTCGGGCGGCTCATCAGCCTCGCACCGAACACCCCGCAGGCATTCGGCTTCGCGAGCGGCCGGACGGTGCTCGAGGCGGAGCTGGCCGCGTTCTCGGGCTGGCAGGAGCAGGACCCGGCAGTGGCCGGAGTGATCGTCGGCTTCGGCATCCACTCCATGATCACCGTGCCCGTCCGGGCCCGGGGCGTCATCCTCGGCATGGCCTCCTTCTGGCGCTCGGAGAAGGCCGAGCCGTTCGACGAGGAGGACGTCGCCCTCGTGGAGGAGCTGGTCGCCCTCGCGGCGGTGAGCATCGACAACGCCCGCCGCTTCACCCGCGAACACACCACGGCCGTCACGTTGCAGCGCAGCCTGTTGCCCAGCGCTCTGCCCGAGCAGGACGCCCTGGAGGTCGCCCACCGCTATCTGCCCGCCAAGGCGGTGGGCGGCGACTGGTTCGATGTCATCCCCCTGCCAGGTGCCCGGGTCGCCCTGGTGGTCGGCGATGTGACCGGCCACGGTCTGCAGGCCGTGGCCACGATGGGCCGGCTCCGGACGGGCATCCACAATTTCGCCGCCCTGGACATGGCCCCCGACGAGCTGCTGGCCGGTCTGGACGACCTGGTCATCCGGACCGACGAGAACCGGCCTGCCGTCGGTGACAGCGCCCAGATCATCGGCGCCACCTGTCTGTACGCCGTCTACGACGCGGCCACCGGGCGCTGCACCGTGGCGCGGGCCGGTCACCCCGGGCCCGCCGTGATCCGCCCCGACGGCACGGTGGACTTCCCCGAGACCCCCGCCGGCCCCCCGCTGGGCCTGGGCGGCCTGCCCTTCGAAACCGCCGAGCTGCACCTGCCCGAGGGGAGCAGGCTGGTCCTGTTCACCGACGGTCTCGCACCGGTCCGGACCGGGACATCACCAAGGGTCTGGACCGGCTGCGCGGCGCACTGTCGGAGGTGGGCGCGCCGGCGAGCCCCGAGGTGATCTGCGAGGCGGTGGTCGCCGCCATGGTGCCCGCCGAACGCCGCGACGACATCGCGCTGCTGGTGGCCCGCACCCGGCTGCTCGAACCGGGCCGGGTCGCCCACTGGGAGGTGCCGAAGGATCCCGCGGAGGTCGGCCGGGTACGGGCCTCATGCGCCCGGCAGCTGGAGGACTGGGGGCGCGACGCGGTCGGGTTCACCACCGAGCTCATCCTCAGCGAGCTGATCACCAATGCCGTGCGGTACGGCTCCGAGCCCATCAGGGTGCGGCTTCTTCATGACGACCGCAGCCTGACCTGCGAGGTGTCCGACGGCAGCAGCACCTCACCGCATCTGCGACGGTCGGCCGTGACGGACGAAGGCGGCCGGGGCCTGTTCCTGATCGCCCAGATGGCGAAGCGGTGGGGGGACCCGGTACACGGCCAACGGAAAGATCATCTGGGCCGAACAGGTTCTTGTCCCGAGCTCGTCGGACGGCGCGGTCGGCGCGGAGGGCGCCGGCAGGCCCGGCCCGGAGGCCGGACCGCCGACCCTGTGGGACGACGTACCGCCCCTGTGAAGGGCCCCACGGCCGACATCGACCCGTGCCCCCAGCCGTACGAGGCGTGCGAAGGCGTCCCGTGCGAGGAAGGGGCCACGCCCACCCCCTTCCGGGCCGGCCTGGCCTCTCAAGCGAGCCGGTCGATGAGGATCATCGCCACGTCGTCCGCCAAGTGCCCGTCGGTGTGGTGGATCAATGCCCGGTGGATTTCGTCCAGGAACTCCTGCGGGGAAGTCCCGGCCGGAATCCGCTCCACGGTCTCCGGCAGCGGGAGGAAGACGTTGTCGCTGTTGCGCGCTTCTATCACGCCGTCGGTGTAGAGCAGCAGGCGGTCGCCGGGCAGGAAGGGGTAACTGTCGGGTGTTGCGGGAGGACCGGTGAAGAGGTCCTCGAGACCGAGGGGAGGCAGCGGCGAGGTGGGCATCAGGGCCTGCACCTTGCCCTGGCGCAGCACCAGCGGAGGGGGATGACCGCGGTTGACCAGTTGCACCACCTGGTCGTCCGACACCTGCGCGATGAGCGCGGTGGTGAACCCTTCCATCAGGACCTCGGGAAGGTCGGCCTGGGAGTAGGTACCCGGTACGGCGGCCTCCCGCCGCAGCGCGGCGGCGCAGTGGTCCATGACCTCCTGCAGTTCGTCCTCGTAATGCACGGCCTCCCGGAAGGCGCCCAACGCCACCGCGACCGCGCGGATGGCGGACAGCCCCTTCCCGCGGACGTCCCCCACGATCAGCCGGACGCCGTACCGCGTCTGCACGGCCTCGTACAGATCGCCGCCGATCTGTGCCCCGGTCCCCGCCGCGAGACACAGGCTGGCCGCCCGTACCGGGCCCAGTAGCTCGGGGACGGGCCGCAGGACGACCTCCTGGGCCGCCACTGCGATCCGGCGGACCTGATCGAGCTCGGTCTGCCGGCGCGTGCGCACCGCGTTGCTGAGGATGACACTGGCCACCGACACCACGATGATCCCCAGGAAGTTGCCGATGATCAGCTGGGTCTGGGTGCCCCACGACTGGTTGTAGGTCGCGGAGGTCGCGTTCACACACGCGGCGAGCACCGCTGCGGACAGCGTGCCCACCGGGCCCATCGTCAGCGCGGCGAGCGCCGGCGTCGTGGTGAGGACGGGACCGGTGACCAGATCGTGTGCGGGGGAGAGCTCGATGCCCAGCACGCCCAGCGCGATGGCGAAGGGCGCGCACTGGGCCAGGGTGAACAGGACCTCGTGGCGACCGCCCGCTCCCGGTCGGGAGGACGCTCCCGGCCAAACGGGTGAGCGAGGACGTGACCCCATGGGACCAGCCTGCCTCGCGCAACCCGCTACGGCCTCCCGGAGGCCCGTGACCAGCGCGGGCTGCGTCTTCCGACAGCCGCTGCCGCCCACCACGAGCAAGGCTGGACCGTCCCACCCCCGAGCAGCGGGGAGCACGTACGGTGACGCCCGGGTGCCCCCCCCGCGAGGCCTGGCAGGACCGGGGCGAGGACGTACGCGCCGGGGGCGGGGACGGTTCGGGCCGTACGGCGACAGCTGTGGCGGTCCGGGGATTGCGCGGCCGCTGGGCGGCGCACCGGCCGGCATCCGGCAGCGGATTGCCCGGCAGCTGCGCCGTGTTCACGACGGCGGGGCTGTAGATTTTTCCCGGAGTCGACGGGGCGGTCGAACGCCGTCCCGCGGACAAGTGAAAGGGATGTCGCATGGGTGTGAGTCTGTCCAAGGGTGGCAATGTTTCGCTGAGCAAGGAGGCTCCGGGTCTGACGGCCGTGCTGGTCGGCCTGGGCTGGGACGTCCGGACGACCACCGGGGTCGACTTCGACCTGGATGCCAGCGCGCTGCTGGTGAACGCGTCCGGCAAGGTCCCCTCCGACCAGCACTTCGTCTTCTACAACAACCTCAAGAGCCCCGAGGGTTCGGTCGAGCACACCGGCGACAACCTCACGGGTGAGGGCGAGGGGGACGACGAGGTCGTCAAGGTCGACCTCGCCGCCGTGCCCGCAGACGTCGAGAAGATCGTCTTCCCGGTCTCCATCCACGACGCCGAGGCCCGCGGTCAGAGCTTCGGCCAGGTGAGGGGTGCGTTCATCCGCGTCGTCAACCAGGCCGGCGGAGCGGAGATCGCCCGCTACGACCTCTCCGAGGACGCCTCCACCGAGACGGCGATGGTCTTCGGCGAGCTCTACCGCAGCGGCGCCGAGTGGAAGTTCCGCGCGGTCGGCCAGGGCTACGCGTCCGGGCTCGCGGGGATCGCTGCCGACTTCGGCGTCGGCGTCTGACGCATCGGAGCCCATGTGCGCCGTCCCTCGCGGGCCCTGGTCCGCGAGGGGCCAGGGTGCGCGGCCAGGCGGCTCTCGTGGCGACCGCCGGCTTCCTGGTCGCCACGGCAGGGGTTCCCGTCTAGAGCCTGCTGAGTGCCTGCATCGCATCGCGTTCGACGCGTGCGAGCTCGTGGAGGAGGGACCCGGCCTCCACGAGGTGCTTCGCTTCGCCGGTTTCGCCTGCTGTCGTGACGAGCACGGCCACCTGTGTCCAGAGGGTGGCGGCCTCGGCATACAGGCTGTGGCCGGTGCGCAGGCAGCTGCTGTCGGTCAGCTGGGCACACTCGGCGAGGAAGTCCCGGTAGAGATTGCGGAAAAGGGCGCCGCCGGTGCCGGCCTTCTCCATGAGGACGGCGGCGCGTGGCAGGTCCTCCCGCGGACTGTCGCTGCGCTGCAGCCACTTCGGCACTTGCCGGGCGGTCTTCTCGATGCCCCGGTGGCCCAGGTTCGCGATGGGAGGGTGCAGGAAGGCGTCGGCGCAGGCTTTGATCGCGGGGACGATCCGGTCCTGCGGTGACCTGATGCTGCTGGGCGCTGTGAGGGTGAAGGAGCGGTGCCTGGCGGTCATGGGGCCGCGCTCGGCCCTGGCCCTGGCCAGGGCGGCGAGGCCGGTCGTGACGGCTCCGCCCTGCGCGGCGGTGTCCACCAGGTAGGCGTCCTGTCCGTCGTAGCCGTACATGGCCACGATGTGCCCGCCGAAGTGCACCTTGCTGCTGAAGTGGTCCAGGTGGTAGCTGTCGAGCTGGAGACCGACCGGCCGACCGGCGGCGATGGGTGCCATCACGTTCTGCCATGCCTTGCGCGGAGAGGTGGTCTCCGCGACGTGCAGCTCCAGCCCGAGTGCGGCGGCCAGGTTCCTGGTGAGCTCGAACGGCTTGACCCGGCCTCCCAGGAAGGGAAAGCCCATGGCTTTGCTGTCCCAGTAGATGAAGGACAGTCCGGAGCCGAGCCCGAACAGCATCGGCTCGGACAAGTCGAGTCCCTCATGCCGCAACAGCACGCCCAGTGCCGTCGTCTCGCAGTGCTGCATACCGCGGGCCTCGATGTCCTTCACCCTGGTCAAGCTGCTCATCCAGACCCTCCCGGTCACGGTCACGCCGGCGCGGACCGTGAGCGCCGGCGTCACCGGTCGGCTTCCCCTCGCGTCCACTCGTCAGACACCGCGAGCGCCCGCGCGGGCACGGCGCATGCGGTAACCGACGTCCGGAGGACGAGTGTGACCACGCAGGCCGTGCTGAGGCAAGAACCGGCCCCGCTCACCGGTGCCCGGAGGACCGGCGACAGGACGCCGGGCGCCGTGCGGAGCGGCACGGCGGAGCCGGTTGCGACGCGGGCGAGCGCCCGTGCGGGGAGGCCGGGAACGCTTCTATACGCTGGGACGATGGCGCAAGCGGGTAGGCAAGGGTCCAGTGGGGGTGTCCCGGACGGGGACGGTGGAGCGAGCCTCCAGGAACTCGCCGTGCAGTTGCGACGCCTGAACGGGGAGGTCAACCGCCTCGTTCACGGATTCGCGCACGGTCAGGGGCTGCACCCCACGGACGTCCAGGCGCTGGCGGTCATCCTCGACAGCACCGAACCCCTCACGCCCGGCCGCCTTCGCGAGCACCTCGGGCTCACCTCGGGCGCCGTCACCGCCTGCCTGGACAGGCTGGAGCGCGCGGGGCACATCACGCGCTCCCGAGAGAGCGAGGACCGCCGCGTCGTGCACATCCGTTACGCGGAAGGGGGCAGGGCAGCGGCCCGCTCGTCCTTCAAGCCCCTCGCCGCAGCCACCGACAGCGCTCGGCAGCGGTTCAGTGCGCAGGAGCTCGCGGTCGCGCTCAGATTCCTGGCAGCTCTCAACGAGGAACTCGGCGACCTGCGGGCACCTGGGCGCTGAATTCCCGTTCGGGTGCATCCCGATCGGCCCCTCATGGAGAAGACCGGATGTGCGCACGCCCCCGCCGGGGCGCCGGCGGGGGCGCGTGGTGCACGTGATCTAATCTATTTCAATCATTGAGATTCTTCATCAGTGAGTTAGATCGGATCCCAGGAGCGTCATGTCCACAGGCTCATCACGGTTCACCCGCTGGCTGGTCCCCGTCGTCCTGGTCATCGTCTGGCTGCTGGCCGGAGGTGGCCTGGGCCCGTACGCCGGAAAGCTCGGCGAGGTCGCCACCAACGACCAGGCGGCATTCCTGCCCCGCAGCGCGGAGTCGACCCGGGTCGTCGAGGCACAGAAAGCCTTCCGGCAGGACGAGAGCCTGCCCGCGGTCATCGTGTGGACCGCGAAGAACGCGCCGGTCGAGCTCACGGTCCAGCAGCAGGAGCAGGCCACCAGGGCCCTGGCCGGCCTCAACGGCACCGACAGGGTGGCGGCGCCCTCCTCTCCCGCGGTGCTCTCCGCCGACGGCGAGGCCCTCCAGGGCGTCGTCCAGCTGAAACCCGACCTCGGCGAAGAACTGCCCGCAGCCCTGCAGGACATCACGGACGCCGCAGCTCAGGTGCCCGGTACGGTCGCCCAGGTAGCGGGCCCCGCCGCCAGCCAGGCCGATCTCACGGACGCCTTCGCCGGCATCGACGGACTGCTGCTCGCCGTGGCGCTGATCGCCGTCCTGCTGATCCTCCTCCTGGTCTACCGCAGCGTGCTGCTGCCCTTGGTGATCATCATCGGGGCCGTGTTCTCCTTGGGGCTCGCCTGCGCCATCGTCTACGCCCTCGCGGACAACGGCGTCGTACGCGTCGACGGACAGGTGCAAGGGATCCTGTCCATCCTCGTGATCGGCGCCGCCACCGACTACGCCCTGCTGCTCACCGCACGCTTCCGTGAGGAACTCTCACACCGCGACGACCGCTTCGCCGCGGTCCGCGCTGCCCTGCGCCGGTCGGCCGGCCCCATTACCGCGAGTGCCGCCACCGTCGCCCTCGGCCTGCTGGCCCTGCTCCTGAGCGACCTCACCAACAACCGCGCCCTCGGTCCCGTAGGAGCCATCGGGATCCTGTGCGCGGTCCTGAGCACCCTCACCTTCTTGCCGGCGGTCCTGGTCCTCCTCGGCCGCACCGCCTACTGGCCCGCCAGGATCCGCCCCGCGGGCCGGAAGGGCACGGGCCACGGCATCTGGGAAACCATCGCGGACCTCGTCGACCGGGCCCCCCGCAAGGTCTGGGCCGTCAGCCTCGCCGCACTCCTGGCGTGCGCGGCGTTCGCACCGACCCTCCATGCCAGGGGAGTGCCCCTCGACGAGATCTTCGTGAACGACGCCCCCTCCGTGGCCGCTCAGCAGACTCTGAGCCGGCACTTCCCCGGAGGGTCCGGAAACCCCGCGGTCGTCATCGCCGACGAGGCCCGACTCGCCCAGGTCAGGCAAGCCGCCGAGGGTACCGAGGGCGTCGCCACGGTCGTCCCGGCAACCGCCGCCGGGCCCGCCGGCGGAGCGCCGCTCGTCGCGGACGGACGCATCCGCCTCAACGCCACCCTCGAAGCCCCCGCGGACAGCAGCGCCGCCCAGCAGACGGTCGTCCGGCTGCGCCAGGCCGTCCACGCGGTGCCGGACGCCAACGCCCTCGTGGGCGGCTACACCGCCCAGCAGTACGACACCCAGCGCACCGCGGAGCACGACCGCACCCTCATCATCCCGGTCGTCCTCGTGATCATCCTGGCCATCCTCATCGCCCTGCTCCGCTCACTGGTGATGCCCCTGCTCCTGGTCGCCACCGTCGCCCTCAGCTTCGTCGCGACCCTGGGCGTTTCCGCCCTCGTGTTCCAGCAGCTCCTGGGATTCAGCGGAACCGACTCCTCCGTACCGCTGTACGGTTTCGTCTTCCTCGTCGCCCTGGGCGTCGACTACAACATCTTCCTGATGTCCCGCGTGCGCGAGGAATCACTCCTGCACGGCACCCGCCAGGGAGTGCTGCGCGGGCTGATCGCAACCGGCGGAGTGATCACCTCCGCGGGCGTCGTCCTGGCCGCCACCTTCGCGGCGCTCGGCGTCATCCCCCTGGCGTTCATGCTCCAGATCGCCTTCATCGTCGCCTTCGGCGTCCTCCTCGACACCCTCGTCGTCCGCTCACTCCTGGTCCCCGCCCTCGTCCGGGACATCGGTCCGGCCGCGTGGTGGCCCGGCAGGCTCAGCCGCACCGCTGACGAGGCTCACGCCCCGCGGTGACCCCGTACGCCCGGCCCCGCGGACCGGTATCAGGAACAGCTCGTCCACGCAGCACGGCCGCCCCGTCCTCCTCGACGGACGGGGCGGCGGACGAGGGCCTCCAGGCCATGCCGGTGGTCGTGCTCACCAGGGGAGCGGGGGAGGGGCCGCGGAGGGGGTCAGTGGCCCGGCGAGACGTCCGTGGGCATGGCCGACCCGTCCAGCGGGACGAGGACCTCTATGCGTTTGCCGCCCTGCTCGGTGGGCTTGATCGTCACGCTCCGCGCGAGCCGGTGTACCAGTGGCCAGCCGAAGCCGCCCACGTGGAGGGTTCCGGCCAGGCGGGGCCTGACGACCGGGGACTCGCCGCTGGCGTCGGTGACCTCGATCCGCAGGCAGTCCGCGGACACCGAGGCGCTGAAGTCGAGCAGTCCGCCGCCGTGTCGGATCGCATTGCTGACCAGTTCCGACGTCACGAGCAGGGCATCGGTCAACGCCGCGTGCGCGGGCGCAGACCCGAAACCGTCCGCGCCGCCGCGGGATGCCTCGATGAGCAGCCGCACACGGTCCCTGGCCTCCATGGCGGTCCGCGGGACGGGATCCACCACTTGCCCCTCCTCGTACGGCACAGTTCACCTCAATCGTCGAAGTCATCCCGCGGCCGGTCGGTGTCCGCCTGCCCCACTGGCGCCCCCACAATCGCAGAGGCAAATGTTCGCTTCGCCCCGCCCTCCGACCGGACGGGTCACCGCCCCCGCGGCGGGAGGTCGACGACCGTCGCCTCGGCCACATCGACGGCATGCGCGAAAGCCCGGTCCGCGCCGGTCATTTCGAGCAGTCGCGCCAGTCGGTGCGGGACCTCCCCCGCCAGCACCACGGGGCGGTCCAGGGCGGGCTGCAGCATGACGCTGAGGGCCGTCGAATCCACGAACGTCACCCCGGCGACATCCAGCACGAAGCGTGCGACACCGGGAACGCTCGGATCCATCGCCGTCCGGAGCTGCTCCACCGTGTCCATGTCGAACTCGCCGGCCATGACGACGATGCGCACGTTCCCCTCGGACCGCGTCTCGACGTAGTTGCGCCCGTCGGCATTGTGCGTGTCCATGTTCCCCACTCTCGATTCTTCGCTGATGTCAGACGGCCCGCGGCAGCTTCACCACGGTGACGAAGAAATCGTCGATCTGCTGGATGGCCCGGATGAACTGGTCGAGGTCCACCGGCTTCGTGACGTAGGCGTTCGCGTGCAGTTTGTAACTGCGCAGGATGTCCTCCTCGGCCGCGGAGGTGGTGAGCACGACCACGGGGATGTGGCTCAGCCCGGGATCCGACTTGATCTTCTCCAGGACCTGCCGGCCGTCGTACTTGGGAAGGTTCAGATCGAGGAGGATCAGATCGGGACGCGGCGCTGACGTGTGCTCCCCGCGGCGATAGAGGAAGTCCAGTGCCTCCAGGCCGTCCCGCACCACGTGCAGGATGTTGCCGATCTTGTTGTCCTCGAACGCCTCCCGGGTCATGAGTTCGTCGCCCGGGTCGTCCTCGACGAGCAGGATCTCCGCGGGAGCCGTCTGTGGCCGGGAAGTGGGTGTGGTCATCGGTTGCTTCCTTCGGGGGCAGCGGGGCCGGGGGCCGTGGGGAGGGGCGCGGCGGAGGGCGACGGGGAATCCGGTACGGCTCCCTCGCCCTCCCGGGGGAGCATCGGCAGGGTGAACACCAGCCGGGCGCCTTCGGTGTACGAGGAGTCGATCCGGATCTGCCCGCCCGAATGCTCGACGATCTTCTTGCAGAGCGAGAGACCGATCCCCGTGCCGCCGTAGGCCTCCCTCCCGTGGAGCCGCTGGAAGATGACGAACACCTTCTCCGCGAACTCGGCCGGAATGCCGATCCCGTTGTCCGTGACGGTGAAGACGTGGAACCCCGGAGCCGACTCGTCCTCGCTCACCGCCAGTTCGACGCGCGGCGTGCGGTCGGGAGCACGGAACTTGACCGCGTTGGCGACCAGGTTCTGCCAGAGCATCGTGAGGAGCGTCGGATCGCCCAGGACATCGGGCAGCCGGTCCGGCCGGATCACCACCGCGCCGCTCTCCTCCACGGCGGTGGACAGGTTGCGCAGCGCCCGGTCGAGCGTCCCGTCGAGGGCCACCGTCTCCCGGGCGTCCTGCACGCGGCCCACCCGGGAGAACATCAGCAGGTCGTTGATCAGAACCTGCATCCGCTTCGCGCCGTCGACCGCGAAGCCGATGTACTGGGCGCCCCGCTCGTCGAGCTGGTCCCCGTAGCGCTTCTCCAGCAGCTGGCAGAACGAAGCCACCTTGCGCAGCGGCTCCT
Source organism: Streptomyces sp. NPDC058646 (assembly GCF_042716875.1). Classification (NCBI taxonomy): domain Bacteria; kingdom Bacillati; phylum Actinomycetota; class Actinomycetes; order Kitasatosporales; family Streptomycetaceae; genus Streptomyces; species Streptomyces sp. NPDC058646. The sequence continues at coordinate 123,468 of NZ_JBHXRK010000018.1, forward strand.
GCAGGTCGTGCGAGGCGACGTACGCGAACTGTTCCAAGTCGCCGTTGGACCGCCGCAGTTCCGCCGCCTGCGCATCAAGATCCGCCGCCGTGCGCTGCAGCTCCTCGGCGCTGCGCCGCGAAGCCGTCAGCTCGGCGACGGTTCGCCTGCGCATGGACTCCACCGCCTCGGCGAGCGAGCGCAGGTCGGACGGACCGTGCTGGGGGATCTCCTCCTCGAAAGCCCCTTCCGCGACCCTGCGGGAGGCGGCCCGCACCGAGGACAGCGGCCGCAGTACACCGACGTTCAGCAGCACGGCGACACCGGCGCCCGCCACCAGGAAGAGCGCCACGATCACCAGGAGGACATGGTCCCGCTCGGAGCGGGCCTCACCGAAGGTCGTACGCGCCTGGCTCTGCAGCCGGTCGAGGCGCGACTGCTGCGCCTCCACCCTTCGGCGCACCTCGTCGAAACGCTCCTTGCCGGACAGGACGGAGGGTGCTGCGCCCTCCCCGCGGGCCGCGGCGACGGCGGGCGTGGCGAACTCGTCCTGCCAGACCCGCGCGGCTTCCCGCACGGCCGCGATGTCGGCCCGTACGCCGGCGTCGCCGTCGAGGACCGTCGTGAGCCTCTCGACGGCACGCTGCTCGTTCTGCCGGCCGCGCTCGTACGGCTCGAGGAGGGCCGGATCGCCGGCCAGGAGGTACCCGCGGATCCCGGTCTCCTGGTCCAGCAGGGCCGCCTCGAGCCGCAGCGCTTCCCGTTGCGCCGGGAGGATGCCGTCGACGAGCTGGTTGCCCGCCGCGGTCGTGTTCGACAGGAGGGCGGCTCCCACCGCGGCCGTGCCGATGACCATCAGCGCGAGGAGGGTGAGGGCCGTCGTGAACCACGTGCGCAGGCTCGGCCCCCTGTGGGCTCGGGGGCGGAATTCGGCTTGTTCCGGGACGCTCACGAGGGACTGTTCCATTCGAGGTGAAGTACGGCGACGTCGTCGGCCAGGCCTCCCCAGTCCGCGGCCAGCTCATGCGCCGCGCCGATCAGGGTGTCGACGAAGGTCTCGGCGGGCAGCTCCGAGTGCTGGCGGGCGAGGTCGAGGAGCCCCGTCTCGTCGAGGCGTTCCGGGCCCGGACCGACGCGGCCCTCGATCAGGCCGTCGGTGAACAGCATCACGGCATCGGCCGGATCCATCTCGACCTCGTGGACGGGCCAGCCCGAACCCCAGCCCGGCATGATGCCGAGAGCAGGGCCGCCGGGCACCTCCAGCAGGCGGACGCCGCCCGGGGAGCGGACCAGGAAGCCCGGGTGTCCGGCCCGCTGTGCGGCGATGGTCCGACCGCCGGGGGCGCGGGTGACCGCGATCAGCGTCGCGAAGATCTCCGGCCCGGACCGCTCGGCGAGCAGGATCTCCTCCAGGAGGTCGAGCAGGTCCTTGCCCCGCGCACCGGCCATCACGAAGGCGCGCCACGCCACCCGCAGGCACACCCCGAGAGCGGCCTCGGCGGGGCCGTGCCCGGAGACGTCGCCCACGACCGCGTGCGTGGCCCCGTCCGGGGTCTGTACGACGTCGTAGAAATCCCCGCCGAGCAGGGCCTGGGCCCGGCCCGGCCGGTACCGGGCGCACACCGTGACGGTGTCGTCCAGCAGCAGCGGGGTCGGCAGCAGCCCGCGCTCGAGGCGGGCGTTCTCCTCGGCCCGCAGCCGACCCGCCTGCAGTGCGACGGCCGCCAGCTCCGTCTGCTTGCGCTGTATCGCGTAGCGGATGGCACGCATGAAGACGTCGGCCTCCAGGCGGCCCTTGACGAGGTAGTCCTGGGCTCCGGCCGCGACGGCCGCCAGCCCGGCCTGCTCCTCCGACAGCCCGGTGAGGACGACCACGGCTGCCTCGGCGGACGCGGCCAGTACCCGGTTGAGGGCGTCCAGGCCTTGGGCATCGGGGAGGTGCAGGTCGAGCAGGACGCACTGGGGCGGCTCGGACTTCAGGACGTCCAGGGCCTGCGCGAGGGAGCGAGCCCAGCCGAGGCGGACGTCGATCCCGCTGTCCGCCACCAGCTCCTCGACGAGCAGGGCGTCGCCCTCGTCGTCCTCGATCAGCAGCACGTGGGGTGGCCGCCCGCTCCACAGGGCACGGGAACGGTCCTCGTCGACGGACGAGGTCAGGCCGAGCGAGCTCTCCACGCGTCGCGTTTCCCTTCTCGCCACGAAGTGCGCACCCTCGACTCTCGACGGACGCCTGGTTGCGTCGGCCTGAGCTTAGAGCGATTATTTGCCGTTAGGCAATGTTTCATCTGGTCAATTACCCTCGCGCGACAGCAGCCGCAGCGGCGGGCCCCTCGGAGGCCGATTCCCGCCCGCGCCGACGGCGCCCCGGGCCGTTCCTGCCCGGTTGCCTCAGGCGCTGCCGAACACGGGCCCGGCGCCGCGACCGGTATCCCGCTGCGCGCCGCCTTCTGCCCCGCCGGCCGCCCGGTCGTCCGGTACGGCCGTGTCCTCGCCGGCCGGAAGGCCCGCGGGGAGTCCCGTCGCGAGGACGTCCTCCGCCTCCCGCCGGAACCCGATCAGGCCGCGTACCAGCGCCTGAACCTCCCCGGCCTCCATCCGGCCGAGGACCTCGGACATCTCGCGCGCGCGGATCGCCCGGTGTTCGTCGAGCAGAGCCCGACCGCTCGCCGTCAGGCGCAGCTCGACCTCCCGCCGGCTGGTGGAGCTCGGGGTGCGCGTCAGCAGACCGATGGCCTCCAGCCGGTCGCACAGGCGCGTCACCGACGGCGGCCGTGAACCGAGGACGGAGCCCAGCGTGCGCAGATTGATCCCCTCGGCCCCCTCCACGACGCGCAGCGCCCGCAACTGTGAAGGCGAGGCCGCGGGCGTCGGGACGTCCTGGCCCCGCGCCAGCAGGACCTCGAGCAACTCGGCGGCGGCGCCCACTGCCGCAGCAGCGCCGACTGGAGCGGCCGGGCCATCCGCCGTGCCGGACCGACCGCCGGGAGGGGACATGACGTCCACTCTGCCACCGGTCGACGCGCACTGTCCCCCCGGTGCGCGCACGATCGGGGCGAGCCCGCCCCTGTACCCCGCCCGCCCTAGGCTCCGCCCGGTTCCCGGCCGTCCCGGCCGTGCCAGTCCAGGCAGACGACCAGGGCGTCGTCCGAGGCATCCAGGTCGCCCCGGTGCGCGGCCAGCTCCTTCAGCACCGCCTGCGGCACCTGGGAGGGCGGGAGCAGGCGGGTGCTCATGAGGGCCCGGATCAGCGCGCGCAGGCCGTACGGCTCACCGGCGGGGGAGACGGCGTCGTACACCCCGTCGCTCAGGAAGAACAGCCGGTCACCGGGAAGTACCCGCAACCGCTGGGAGGCGTAGACGGTGTCCTCGAACATGCCGAGCGGCAGCTGGGCCTCCAGCTCGACCGCCTCCACCACGCCGTCGCGCAGCCGCCAGATCCGCGGCGATCCTGCGTCGATGACCTCCACCTCCCCGGTGTCCAGGCAGAAGCGGAGCAGCAGCATCGCCAGGTACTGGTCGCCCCGGTGCTGGCCGTACACCGCCTGGTCGGCCAGGGCGGCCTGGTCCGCGAGCGTGAGTCCGGCCCGGCGCGCGTTGCGCAGGGCGCTCACCGTGAGATGGGTGAGCAGCGCCGCGTCGATCCCCTCGCCCATGCCGTTGTTGACGGTCAGGACGAGGTCCTCGGAGGACTCCGACCAGTCGAAGCAGTCGCCGAAGATCGCGTAGGCGGGCTCCAGCTGACCCCCGAGGTCGTACTCGGGGCGCGAGCAGGAGCGTCCCGGCAGGAGCTGCCACTGGATCTCCGCGGCGAGGGTGAGACGGGCGGCACGCCGCGCCCGGAGGAAGAGATCCGTGTCGCGGTCGGCGACGACGAGCTCGTGGGCCAGCGCGTCGGCCACCTCCTGGAGATCACCGAGGATCCCGGGACCGTAGACGTCCGCGGGGAACGCCGCGCTCAGGACCGCGTGACGGTCACCGCGCACGCTCACCGGCAGATGGACCGTCACCTCGTTCCCGAGGGTGACCACGTGTGCCTCCTGTGCCCCGAAGGCGCGGCCGGGGGCGCTGCCGTGCACCGGGACGGATTCGGCGGCATCGGCCGCGCGTGCGGTGACGGGCTGGAGTCGTGCCAGGGCGTAGTCCGCCATCAACAAGGTGACGGACGTCGCGCCGTAGTGCCGGGACAGGACGTCCCGTACCTTGTCGACCAGCTCATGCGGTGCGGCGCGGCGCAGAATGCGCTCCACTCCCTCGGATGGCGCCATGGGCTTCGGTCCTGCCTTTCTCGGAGCTGCCAAGATGGGGGTCGAGCGGCCGGCCCGTCGGAGAAGGGCCGAGTGCGTGAGGTAGGGAGTGTCACATGAGTCGCAGTCCGAATCGCTCCCCTCTCCATGCGGCGTCCGGGGCAGCCGAGATGAGTGACCTGATCGAGCTGCTCGAGGTGGTCTGGGAGCGCGGCCGCGACACGGTCAGCGCGCCGCCGGTCTCCTCCGCCCAGGCCCGGGTCCTTTTCCTCATCGAGGGCAACGACAGGATCAACCTGAGCACGCTGGGCCAGCTGCTCGGCGCCGCTGCGCCGTCCGTCACCCGGCTGTGCGACCGATTGGAGGCCGTCGGCCTTCTCGAACGGCAGGCCCGCCCCGAGGACCGGCGTGAGCTGCTGGTGACGCTGACCCCCGCGGGCCGGACGTACCTGGTGCAGCTGCGGCAGCGCAGGGAGCAGGCGTTGACCGAGGCGATGGCCGCGATGCCGGCGGCCTCCCGAGCCGCCCTGGCGGTGGGCCTGGCCGACTTCAGGGCCGCCGTCACCCGCCCCCTGAAGCTGCCTCCCGCCGACGGCCTGGTGCCCCGGACCGCCTGAGCGAGGTGCCGCACGCTCGTGGCGTCCCCGGCGTGCGGCCGGCTGCGGACACCCGGCGGCCGGCTACGGGCGCACCGCGGCGTGGGGCCTGCGCCTCAGGCCGGAGGATTCCACGAAGCGGTGGCCGGGTGCTGCACGGCGAGCCCGGGTCCGCCCGGCCGGGAATGCGCCGGCCGTCCTCGCAGAGCGCGCAGTCCACCACCGCCGACGAGGAGGGGCGCTGCGGCGACGAAGGCCACCCCGCAGGGGGCATGGCCCGGCGCGGCCTGTCGCGGTCGTCACCGCACGCTCCACGCGCTGATCGTGGCGAGCGGGATCCGGAAGGACTCGCCCAGGGCGGTGGGAAGGCTGCTGGCGCCGGAGATGAGCTGGCACCCGTGGAGGTGCAGGAAGGCCGGCGGGTACGCGGGGATCTCCGCGGCTTCGCGGGCGAAGTCCTCGGCGAATCGTTCGTCCGGCAAGCCCGCGTCGCCGAGCCGCTCGGAGACGTCCGTGGCCCACTGCCGGTGCGGCGCGAGGCGACCGGTGATCACCACGCCCTGGGCCACGACCGTGATGCGAGGACCTTCGCCCTCCATCTCCGTCCGGTTGATCAGATCGATGAGCAAGTCGTCACGTGAGGTCATGCCGAAACTCTAATGATCATGGAGATGGGAGGGGGTGGCTCCCCCCGTCGGCGCGCTATGCCCCTATTGCCCAGATATTCTGGGGTGTGTGATCGAGTCTGGACGGCCGCGGCCCCGTCGGCGCTACGGCCGGGGGTGGTTCGTGCGGCTGTCGCCGGTCATCCTGACCGTCGTGATCGCCAGCCTGGCCTACGCCACTCCACCGGAGATGGCCTTCAGCCGCCTCCTGCCCGCGGCGCCGGCGCTGGCCGCCGCCATGTGGCCCGTCCTCCCGACCGTCCTGCTCGGGACCGTCTGCCTCCTCCTGATGATCGGCCTCAGCCTCGTCTTCCCCGACCTCGGAACGTGGTGGACGGCCGCGGGGATCATCGCGGTCACCGTGGCCGCCGCGTACGGAAGCCACGTGCGGCTCCAGCGGGAGCGCACCCTCTTCCAGGTACGGCTCGTCGCCGACGCGGCGCAACAGGTGGTGCTGAGCCCCATGCCGCGCCGCTTCGGGAACATCGAGATCGAGTCGCTGTACCTCGCGGCGGCGGCGGAGGCCCGTATCGGCGGGGACTTCTACGAGGTGGTGGACACGCCGTACGGGGTCAGACTGCTCATCGGTGACGTACGGGGCAAGGGCCTGCCGGCCGTGGGGGCGGCCGCGGCGATCGTCAACGCCTTCCGCGAGGCGGCGTACGACGAGACCGACATGGTCGAGGTCGCACGCAGGCTGGACGCCAGCAGCACCCGCTACAACGCCGCCTTTCCCCCCGACGGGCCCATGGAGCGCTTCGCCACCGCCCTTCTCGTCCAGATCCCGCACGAGGGCAGACGTATCGACATCCTCAACTGCGGACACCCCCCACCGCTGCTCCTGAACCGCCGGAAGCTCCGCGTCCTCGAGTCCGCCACCCCCTCGCCACTCCTGAGCCTCGCGGAGCTGATCGGCGATCACTACAACGTCGACACCTTCGACTTCACCCCCGGCGACCTGCTGCTCCTCTACACCGACGGGATCGCCGAGGCCCGCGCCCAGGACGGCGAGTTCTTCCCCCTGGCAGCCTGGATGCGCCGACAGCCCCCGACGCCGCCCCGCGAACTGCTCACGGCCCTTCACCACGACCTCCTCCGCTACAGCAGAGGACGCCTCGACGACGACATCGCCGCCCTCGCGGTACGCCTGTGTGACCCCTGAGGGACGGCGCCGGTTCTCTCCGTCCGCAGCACGCACTCTGTGCAGCCCGCCGGCAGATTCCGCGCGGGGATGTCGAGAACCCGCGCCCGGCTCCGTCCCAGGTGCGGACACGGCCACCACGGGCCGCACCTCACCAAGGAGAGGACGATGGCCCAGTACCTGCCGCTCAAGCACTACCGGGGCGCGCCGGCACCGGTCGACGACGTGCCGATGGACCAGTGGGAGCCGGAGGAGGTTTCCGCCCACGTGCAGTACATGCGGGACTTCGCCGCTCGGCTCGAGGGCACCGGCGAGTTCGTCGACAGTCAGGCGCTCTCCCCTGAGGGCACGTTCGTCCGCTACGACGGCGAGGGGCGGCCGCCGGTCACCGACGGGCCGTTCGCTGAGACCAAGGACCTGATCGCCGGCTGGATGGTGATCGACGTCGAGACCTACGAGCGCGCACTCGAGGTGGCCGGCGAGCTGTCCGCGGCTCCGGGCGCGGGTGGGAAGCCGATCCACGAGTGGCTCGAAGTGCGCCCGTTCTACGCCGAGCACTGCGCGACCACCGAGTGAACGAGCCGCTGCTCCGCGAGCTGGTGCCCGCGGTGATCGGTGTTCTCGTCCGTCGCGGAGCCGACTTCGCGGCGGCCGAGGACGCCGTGCAGGACGCCCTGGTCGAGGCCGAGCCGATGCCCGGCCCGGGCGAGGCGGTGGACGACACGCTTCAGCTGTACTTCCTCTGCGCGCACCCGTCCCTGACACCTGCCTCGGCCGTCGAGCTCACCCTGCGGGCGGTCGGCGGCCTGACCACGCGGCAGATCGCGCAGGCCTACCTCGTGCCGGAGGCGACCATGGCCCAGCGGATCAGCAGGGCCAAGCAGGCCGTCTCCGGCGTCCGGTTCGACCAGCCCGGTGACGTCGCCACGGTGCTGCGCGTGCTCTACCTGGTCTACAACGAGGGGTACTCCGGCGACGTCGACCTCGCCGCCGAGGCGATCCGGCTCACTCGCCGGCTGGCGGCCAGGACCCGCCATGAGGAAGCCGCTGGCCTGCTGGCGCTCATGCTGCTCCACCACGCCCGGGGCCCGGCACGGACCGGGCCCGACGGCAGGCTCGTGCCGCTTGCGGAGCAGGACCGCAGCCCGTGGAACACCCGACTGATCACCGAGGGCATCGAGACGCTCCAGGCCGTCCTCGCCCGCGACCGCCTGGGCGAATTCCAGGCCCAGGCCGCCATCGCCGCACTCCACGCCGACGCCCGGACGGCCGAGGAGACCGACTGGGTGCAGATCGTCGAGTGGTACGACGAACTGGTGGGCCTCACCGACAGCCCGGTGGCCCGCCTCAACCGGGCCGTCGCGGTAGGCGAGGCCGACGGCCCGCGGGCCGGCCCGACCGCCCTCGCGGAACTCGACCCCTCCCTGCCGCGGCACGCCGCCGTCGCGGCCTACCTGCACGAACGCGATGGCGATCCCGTGACCGCGGCCCGGCTCTACGCCCGAGCCGCCCGGTCGGCGCCCAACCTTCCCGAAACGCGACCACCTCACGCGACAGGCCGCCCGGCTCAACACGCAGCTGCGCAGTGAAGCAGGTGGTGACCGGGCGGCGCGGGCCCGCTCGGCTGAGCGGCGTGGGCACCTGCTCTGAGGGGGAGGGTAGGGGCAGGTGCCCACTGGTGTGGCGGTCGAGGGCCGCTCGTAGTCCCGGCCGCCTGTTTCCACCGTAGGACGTGGTGCGCAGTGCCTCCACCCGTCGGCTGCCCGGCCTCGGTTTCCCGGCCCGTTCGGCCGGGCCGGAGCCGGTGACCGCGGGGTGGCGCCCCGGTCTGCAAGCCCTCGTCAGCGCCCGCCTCTGCACCGCACGCCGGCGGATCAGCGTCACGGCTCGGCGGGACCGGTGTCGAGAACCAGGAGCCATGCGTCGCCGCGGGTCTCGACGGTGAAGCCGGCGCCGCGCAGCGCGGCGCCGAGGGCGAGCCCGAAGGCACGCCGGAGGCCGGGCAGGTCGCGGGCCGGGGACCGGTTGCGGCGGGGCCCGCGGCGTCGGGGTGGAGCGATCTCCTGCGGCATCCATCCGATCATCACGCCGCGGGCGTGCTCGATGAGGTGCACGCCTTCCGCGCCGGTGGCGATCTCCTCGAAACCGAGCTCGGCCAGCGCACGCCGCAGCCGAACCAGCAGGACCTCGGCATCTCGGTCATCGACGGTCGGGCTGCAAGCGGGCCCGGTCACCTCGGCGTCCCGTGGGAGGGGATCTGGTTGACGGGGAAGAGGGGGAGCGTGCCGCTGATGTCCAGGAGGCGCTGGAGCTGGTCGTTGGGGGAGTCGAGGTGGAGGGCGACGCCGGCATCCTGGGCGGCTCGCCGGGCGACGAGGAGGGCGTTGAGACCTGCGGAATCACAGAAGGTGAGCCGGCTGCAGTCGAGGACGACCGGCTTGGGGGCCGAGGCGTGCCGCAGGGCCTCGGCCAGCGCATGGCTCAGGTGGGGGCTCGTGGCGAGGTCGATCTCCCCGACGGGCCGCACGGCCACGGCATGGTCCAGCACCTCCACTGCCACGCCGGGCTCACCGGCGGTCCCTGACGGATTCACGGTCATGACGGAGCACTCTCTCGAAAAGCAGGCCGCGCGGGCGGCGGCACGGGGTAGCGGTCAGTTCCGGGTATTGCGCCGGTGGCGGCTGTCCTGGCGCAGCCGGTCGGTCTGGCGTGTCATGCCGTCGATTATGCAATCCGACAGCACGCGATTACCTCACTGGCAACCGGACGAAAATCTACCGTGACCGCAGTAGACATTTGCCCCTGCCGTGGTTATGGTTTCTCGCGTAGCCGAGATCCAGCAGGGCCGGCAGGGGCGAACTGCCGGCAAGCAGGACCTGCACCACCGCATTGCAGGTAGGTGCAGTGGCAGCAGTACGAGCGGTTCGCGGGACCCAGTGGCACGCAGTGTTCCGCTGAGGAGGTAGTTGATCACCGAGGAGAACGGAGGAGCCGAGCGCCATTCAGGATCGCCCGGGCGGACAGCGCGTAGCCCGGGTACCGCAGGACACCGACAGTGAGGTGGTCTCCGGTCACGCATCCGCGATCCCCGCACCCCCGGCAGCGTATCGGCCGGGCCTGCGGATGGTGTAGTAGTTCCTTCGGGGCCCTGGCGCGAGATGGCGCCAGGGCCCCTCCATGTGTTCCATGAGAGAGGTGCAAATGACCACAGATGACTCGTACGACCGTCTCGATGACGACGACTACCCCGCCTACACCATGGGCCGGGCCGCCGACATGCTCGGGACCACCCAGGGCTTCCTCCGCGCCATCGGCGAAGCCCGCCTGATAACCCCGCTCCGCTCCGCAGGCGGGCACCGCCGCTACTCCCGCTACCAGCTGCGCATCGCCGCCCGTGCCCGCGAGCTCGTCGACCAGGGCACCCCGATCGAGGCTGCCTGCCGCATCGTCATCCTCGAAGACCAGCTGGAAGAAGCCCAGCGCATCAACGCCGAATACCGCCGCCGGGTGGAGGAGCCCGCGGGGCCCACCGCAGTGTGAAGCGCGGCAGGCGCCTGTGCCGGCACAGGACGCCGGGCTCGATGGTGCGCGGGATGTGCAAGGGCAGGCCGGCCGGTGCGGACCAGTGTGGGGAGCGCGTTCCTGACGGCGTGTGCAGCCGTGCGGTTCTCGTCCGGAGAAGGCGCATCGTGCCTGTTCACCCCGTACGTCGGCCGGTTCCGGGGATGCGGCACGATGAACAGGTGAACGAACAGCAGGAAAGCACCGAAGAGCAGTCCGTCGCCGGTCTCGCCCGGCGACTCGTCGCCGCGGATACCGGTGGCTGGACCCCGGACGGGGTGAAGGCGTTGGTGGCCGGGCTCGGTTGGGACTGGAGCGGCACGCCCGACCGTCCCGTCGTGATCACCGGCCGGCCGGCGGGCGATGCCCGTCTGCGCCCGGTCGGTACGTACGAGGAGCGCTACGTCGACGGCGAGTCCTACGTGGAACTCGCCGTCCCGGTGGCGAGTGCCGCGCCGGACGCCGCGGCGCAGGCCGCGTCCTTCCGCGCCGCCGCGCAGGAACTGACCACGGAGCTGGGTCAACCGTCCGTCATCGGTTCGCACGGCGACATGGGCCCCTTCTACACCGGCGGGCCGCTCTGGGGAGCCCCGTTCATGCGCTGGCGCGGCAGCCCGGACACCCTGGAACTGCGCGCCGGCGAGGCGGGGCCGGAGCTGGTCCTGCAGCCCACCGACCCGGCGGAGGCATGGTTCTGGCGGCAGGGTGTCGGCGAGGAGCACTCGATCCGCGGGTTCTTCGGCAGCAATCGCGACCCGGCCAACGCCGGCCTCGGCTTCCCCGGCGGCTGGACCGCCCGGAGCTGGGAGACCCTGGTCCGGTCCCTCGGCGACTTCCTGGGAGCGCTGCCGGCCGAGACCACCGCCCTGGGCATCAAGGTCGGCATGCCGTTCTACGGGCGTACCGGCGGCAGCGCACCCCTCCTCTTCGACGTGGCCTGCGACGGCGAGCGCCTGGCGATCGCATGCTTCGCCCCGGACACCGTCGATCTCGCCGCTCTCGGGTGGGGCACCGCCGCCCAGCACCCGAACACGGCCTCGATCTGGAGCGGGGACGATCCGGTGTGGCGGGTGGATGCCGGCGGACCGGGCGAGCCGAAGGGCCGTGCCCTCGCGGAGATGCTCGTGGCCACGGCCAAGGCGGTGGGAGTGAGCGATCCGGCCGACCTCGTCGTGGGAGGAGAGGCCGAATACGTCGACGGCTACTACGTCACGTACTACGGACTGGGTCTCCTGACCGGCTGACCCTCCGGGGCGTGCGGTGTCCCCACACGCACTTCGTTCGCGGGACTCCGACTGCCGGCAGTGCCGCCGCACCCGCTACGCACGCCGGGAACCGGGACGCCGGCCGTACCGTCGTACAGGATGCCGGCGCATCCAGGGTGGCCGGGGACGTCTTGAGCCCGGACGGGTGTCACGCCATGGCCCCGCAGACGGTGCTGCCGATGTGGCGGCGGAGGGGAGGCGGCGTGCCTGATTGGCTCCTCGCCGTGCTCATACCGGGCGGCCTGTGCGCCCTGGGTCTTGGTGGATTCCTGCTGTGGGTCCGCTTCGGCACGGACGACCCGGTGGAGCACCACAGTTCCATGCCGCACACCTGGGAGCCACCCGAGGGCTGAGCTGTCGGCGGAGCGCGAGGTAGGGGAACGCGCCGGCCATCGCGCCCCGGCGCCCGACGGCCTCGCTGCACCGTCGGCCGTATCGCGGGCGGACAGGGTGGGTTCTGCGCGGGCCTAGGGTTCTCGGGGACTACACCGGCTGGGACGGCGAGCGGTGTGGGGAGACCGACGACCACCGGCCTGGCCTTCGAGGAAGTGACGGATCTCGGCGGCCAAGGATGCCAACTGCTCGCCGGCCTCAGGTGCGTGGTCACCGAACACCTCCAGCCGCCTGCGGCCTTCGCCATGGGCGCAGCGTCCAGGTCAAACCGACGTACCCACCGGGCCGGAAGACCGCGGACACGGCAAGGGCGGGCTGATTCCGGCGAGATGCCGACCGGGGCAGGGGCGAGTCGCCGCCGCCGAATCAACGGCACCGAACTGCCATGGCCTGGTCGGTGCCCCCCACGGCCGGGTTCCGGCGGTGGTCAGCACTCGGACGCGGGGGGTGCGGCGGCAGGTGGGTGAGTTGTCAGTGGGGAGTGAGGGAGGCCGCGACCGTTTTGACGCGGGTTGCCGTCCGGGCTGCGGCTACCTTGGCGGGGCGGCGGACGGTTTCGACCGGGTGCACGTGGTCGAGTGCGTGTCGGGAGCGGTAGGCGAGTGAGGGTTTGCCGTGGGTGTCGGCGGCCGCGATCAGGAGCCCTCCCAGGGCAGAGAGGTCGGTCAGGAAGTGAGCGCGCTGCCGTGCGCGCTCCTTCGGGTCCTCCACGGTCCAGAAGGCGTGTGCGGTGAGGGAGGTTGGTACCAGCGTGGCAGCGAGTGTGAGCGCGGCCAGGCGCGGTGCACGGCCCGTCGCGAGCATCAGTCCCGCTGCGGTCTGGATCGTGCCGGTGACGCGGATCAGTTGCTTCGGGTCCCCGGCGAGGGCCGGGATGCGTTTTCCGAGTGCCCGGATGACAGGCTGGGCCGTTTCCGCGACGACTTCGGGGCGGCGCAGGGTACGCAGTCCTCCGGTGACGAACGGAGCGGCGAGCAGGGGGCGAGCGAGCTTTCGTAGGACGGCCATGTTCCGCTGTTGCCCACACCGGGCCTGTCCATCCCAGCGGAGCCCCGACGTACCGCGGTGTCCGCTCCTGCGGGCTTCGGATCACCCGGGGGCGGAGGTCCGCAGGAGCGTGTTCGTCAGATCCGCCTCCTGGCGTCGTAGGCGAGCGACGGGTCGACGGGTCGGCCCGGGGTGATCGGAGCAGGACCTGCTGCCACGAAGGGGCCGGCTCACCTCTGTCGAAGGAGCGGAATCAAGTTCCCAACTGGGCCGATAAGAAACGGGTAAGAAGCCGCGCATGGTCTGGAATCGCAGGGGCATTCGGATCTTCGGAGGTTGATAACTATGGTTCCCCTGCTTCTCGTTCTTCTTCTCGCTCTCGTTCTGTTCGGTGCCGGCTTCGCGGTGAAGATCCTTTGGTGGATCGCCATCGCGGTGCTGGTGATCTGGCTGGTCGGGTTCATCGCCCGGCCGAAGGGCAGCAGCGGTCGTTGGTACCGCTGGTAGCCAGGCCGCTGGTCTGCTGTGATGTGGTGGGGCCCGCCCTCGGTCGAGGGGGCGGGCCCCACACATGTCTCTGTCCCTTTGTCATGGCGCGTGTTCACGGGGTACGTGCCGGCGTGGTTCGTCGCATGACCTCGGGAAGGAAATTCCGTTGCCGGTGTGTAGGACGGATTCGCCGGGGCAGGCGAGCTTTCGGAAAGGCTGCTCATCCCCGGCTTTGCCGGGTCCGAGCGGCCGCTGAGTTTCCAGCTTCATGGAGGGTTTTTCGTATGTCTGAGAACGTGTGGGGTTACCGTGCGACGTCCGGCCGTCTGACCGGTGCCGATCTGACGGGCTACAAGGTCGAGGCGACGGACGGCTCCATCGGCAAGGTCGACAAGCACTCCGACGAGGTCGGTTCCGCGTACATCGTGGTCGACACCGGCCCGTGGATCTTCGGCAAGGAAGTCCTCCTTCCCGCGGGCACGGTCAGCCGGATCGACCCGGACGACCAGAAGATCTATGTCGACCGGACGAAGGAGCAGATCAAGAACGCTCCGGAGTTCGACAAGGAGAAGCACCTCGGTGACGCGGACTACCACCGAGAGGTCGGCGGCTACTACGACGGCCCGCACCGCCTCTGACCGTCACCAGTAAGGCCCCGGGCGGGGGCGGCAACCCCACGGTTGCCGCCCCCGCCCTCTGTCGTGCGCCGGCCGCCGGCAACGCGAGCGATTCCGTCGTCGGCCGATCGTGAGTGTCGACCCTCGAACCGCGTACGTGCGGTCTCACCCGCACGCGGCCGGGACCCGACAAGGGGCCGTGGACCGGTGAGGCAGTTGCTGGATCCACGTCCTTGGTCCCCGGACCAAGAACCCTACGCGGCGGCGGCGCCGAGGGGTTCGGCCCCGGTGTTGCACGATCACTCTGAGGGGGCCGCGTGGTGTTAACTCCATCGAGATCCTGTGAAGTTCTGAAGTCCGTTTCCGCGGGGACGGCGGTGGCTCTGCCCGCCTGCCATGGGCAAGGAACCGACGCGGGCCGACGGAGCAGCAGCGGTCCGTGGATCATCTGAGGGGGCGCCTGACCGGACGGACTGGGAGGGTGCCACGCTCGCCACCGCCACCGGCACCGGACAGCGCGCCGGTGGGGACATGCTGGCGCAGTCCAGTCCCAGAGTGCCGTAGGGTGGAGCCATCGACGCGGGGTGGAGCAGCTCGGTAGCTCGCTGGGCTCATAACCCAGAGGTCGCAGGTTCAAATCCTGTCCCCGCTACTGTTCAGAAGGGCCCGGATCCTCAAGAGGATCCGGGCCCTTCTGCTGTCCCCCCTCCCCGCCCCCGGTTCGCTTTCGGGGTCCTGGACCTGGATGCGGAAGCCTCGGCGCGGGATGGGAACGAGGCGGAACCTGCAAGGCGGCGCCTGAGGCGCAGGCGGCCAACAAGGGGCAAGCTCAGTGGTGGCGGCGGAAAAGCTGCAGCACGGTGACGACCGCCACGCCAAGGGTGAGGTGCATGAGGGCCAGAGCTGCGACGGTGCCGCCGTCGGAGCCGGACGACAGCGGGCCGGCAACCGACAGCAGTGCCAGCCCACCCCCCACGTACTGCGCGATCCGAAGGAAGGCCGGCTTCCACAGGGCCAGCAGCAGCGCAGCGCCCGTCCCGATGACCAGGGGGACCACGGAGGCGCCGATGACGCCCCCGACCGTGATCAGGTGCTCCTCGCTGCCGTCGACCACGGTGAGCGAGGCGCCGGCCAGCTCGGCGACGGCAAGCACGATCAGATTGACCACGGCCGCGCCGACCGTGCCGGTGACGAGCACCTTCCACCAGGTGGGGCCGGAACGGCGGACCGAGGGCGCGGCGGGTGCAACGGGGCCCGAGTTCGGAACGGCACTGCTCGACATGAGACTTCCCCCAACGTGTGAACTGCTGCGCTGCCGTATGGCCAGCGGCATACGAAGAAGCCTCCGACCCGAACCTCACTTGAGGTCAAGCCCTGTCCCGCCCGAGCTTGACCTGGTGCGGGGACGCGGACGGCCGTCTACCTCATGACACATCGACGGCTGCTGAGGTCAGGTGACAACAGCGCGGTTGCGGCGGGAAGGGACACCGAACGTCGCGGCCGGCTCGTGCGGTTCACGAGAGCTCCCCTCCGCGTCCGGCCCCGTAGTCCTGCGGATGACGGGGAGGGGCGGGTGGGCGGCCCAGCATGTGCTGGGCGCGGCCCGCCCGACAACCTGCCGTCGCCGTCGAGCGGCGACACCTGGGTCAGGGCGCTGCCCGGCGCAAGGACAGGGCGAAGGCGCAGGTGGTGACGGTGAGGACGGCGATCGGCGGAGGGGGCAGCAAGAGGGCTGCTATCGCCAGGCCTGCGAGTGAGGTGGCGAAGAGCGTCCACACGAAGGCGGTGCGCCGCTCGACCAGGGTGGGGGAGTGCCGGGCGGCGAACAGGGCAAGGAGCGCGCAGGAGATGACGAACAGGGCCATGACGGAACTCATGCCGTTGACGAGGTCGAGGGTGCTGCGTTCCAGGCCCAGCAGCGTCATGCTCGCTGCTCGCATGGCTGCGGAGGAGGCCTCTTGCTCCGGGGTCGGCTCGCCCCAGGCTGCTGCGGCGGCAAGGGCGAGGTGGCCCGTACCCAGCAGCACAAAGCCACCGGCCCCGACCCTGAAGGGTCGCAGCGGCTCGGGCCTGTGCTTGAGAACGGAGGGGGCGGTGGCGCTCATCGTGACTCCTTGAGGCTGGTCCGACCACCCTCTACATCCGTAGAGGGGGGAGGCGAGTCAGACTCTACACCTGTAGAGGCCTGAGGTGGGGGGAGACCCGCCCCCAGGCGCCGACCGGTGAAGGGGAGATGGGCGAGGTCGCTCCGGTCCAGCCGTAGGAACGGGTGGCCCTGTCCACCGGCGAGGCATCCGCCGCGGCCCGAAGCGATGACTCGCACCGCTGCCAGGGTCGTCCCGTACGCGGAGCCCGCTGGGGTGGGCAGGCCTTACGCCGTGGGGCCGGACCGGGAGCGGAGAGCCAGTCGCCGGACCGTACGCCGGTGACGCGCAGGAGCGAGAGGCCGACAAGGCCTGGATCCGGGAGCGGCCCTGTGGGAGCGAGATCGCTGCGCGACCGATGTGCGGCGGGAAACGGCCTGGGGACCGGCACGGACGTCCGCCTGACGCCGCACGTCGGATCAGAAGCGGAACATGCCCAGGTCGCGCACCGTGTCGGCCAGAGCGCGGATGAGGTCGTTTTCGGCTTCGGTCCGCCAGACCAGAGCGAAGTGCATGGTTGCCATGTCGGGGAGGGCGAGCCATCGAATGTTCGACATGCCCCAGTACCTGGTGACATGGCCGGGGAAGGTGTGGATGATGTCGCCCATGCCGACGTGGCTGATCAGTTGATCGGAAGTGTCCGATGCCGCGGACGGTATGCGCTCGATCGGCCGGCCTCGTGGGGTGTGGAAGGGCAGGTAGCTGTCCTCCCAGTAGTCCGGCAGGCCGTGGGCGGTGCCGTGCGGGAAGTCGGCGAGCAGCTCCAGTGGCACCGCGTCACGTTTCGCGAGCCAGTGGTCGGCGGCCACGGCGAGGATCCGCGAGTCCGTGCACAGGGTCGGTCCGACGGTGAAGTCCGGCTCTTCCACCGGCAGCCAGGCGACCAGGACGTCCATGGCACCGCTGCGGAGCTGACCGAACACATCGGTGAAGGTCGCCTGACGGATCTGGAGTCCGCATTGGGGGTGCCGCGCGCGGAACGCCTTCCAGTAGGGGTGCAGATCGCCGACGTTGAAGGGCATCAGGTTGACGCGGAGCTGTGCGGTGATGCCGCGGGCTGCCAGCTGCGCCCGTTCCAGCGAATCGTGCAGGCCCGCGTAGACCGGTTGCAGATCGTCGCGGAACTGGCGTCCGACCTCCGTCAGGTGCACCGTGCGGCTGGTGCGGGCGAACAGCTGGGCGCCGATGCGCCGCTCCTGCTTCTTGATGGCCTGGCTGACGCGCGCCTGGGAGACGTGCAGCCGCTGTGCGGTCCGGCCGAAATGCAGCTCCTCGGCCAGCACCAGGAAGATCTCGATGTCGCGTAGCTCCACCGGCCCAGGCCCTTCGTCGATAACCCAGCGGTTATCGAACCGCGCGCAAATGTTCCTTGATCATACGTGCGAACGGCAAGATCGTTTGGGGCATGAAGTCACGCGTGCAGAAGCCCCCGTGCATCCGGTCGGACGGGACGAGGTGTCGCCCCGGCGCCTTCGTCCCGGTGTCGGCGCTACTCGCTTTCCGTCACGTCGGTGCCGGGGCCGGTGAGTTCGCCGGAACGTCCTGGGGCTCCTGGAACTGCCCGTGAGCGATGCCATCGATCTGACCGTGATGTACGCGATGCACGATGCCCTGCGCCGGGAACTGGCCCATCTGGACCGGGTCACCACCTCCGTGGACCGTGACCCACGGCAGGTGCTGGCCACCGCGGCCGGATGGGAGTTGTTCAAGAAGGCTGTCCACGCCCACCACGCGGCCGAGGACGACGCGCTGTGGCCTTCGTTGCGGCGGAATCTGGCGGGCCGGCCGAAGGATCTGGCGCTGCTGGAGGTGATGGAGGCCGAGCACGCCGCCATCGACCCGGTGATCCGGGCCATCGACGAGGCGCTGACCGACCCCGGCGGTGACCTGCTGCGGTTGGGCCAGCTCGCCGACGCGCTGGTCTGCGGCCTGGCCCGGCACCTCAAGCACGAGGAGGAAGCGGCCGTCCCTCTGATCCAGCGGATGCTCACAGCCGAGCAGTGGGACCACTTCGGGCGGGTCCATGCCCAGCACCTCGACCAGGACGCACCGCTGCTGATGCCGTGGCTGCTGGACGGCGCCGACGCATCGACGGCACAGAGGCTCCTCGCGCGGCTGTCCGAACCCGCCTACTCCGCCTGCACCGCCCGGTGGATCCCCGCGTACGCCGTACTCGACCGCTGGTCCACGGGCGGCAGTACGGGCTGACGCAGTTTCACGCGCCGCCCTGTCCGTGGCGCGTCGGCCGACGGGAGCACACCTTCGCGGCGTCCCCGACGAACGAGCCACTCATCACGAAAGCCATCACCTTGTCCGCACCTGAATCTGTACATGTCATACAGCTCCAGAGCGTGTCGGTCGCCGATGCCGCCGCGTGGCGGCCCGAGGCCGACCTGCTGCAGATGGCCGATGCCGGCCACCCCGGATACCGGCTTGTCCACTGGACCGGCACGGTTCCCGACGAGTTCGCAGACGCTTCGCCGTGGCCAAGAACGCCATGAACGACCTGCCCGTCGGCGCCCGCCAACTGCCCTGGGTCCGCTGATCGCGCTGATCGCAGCCGCCCGACCCAGAAGCTGCCCCAAGGGGCCCGGGGCGAGACCCGGAAACCCCGGGACCCTGCCGTACCATCGCCGGCCGAAGCCGGCATCCACAGGAATGAGAGACACGACATGCGTGTGCTGTTGATGGCGTACGGATCGCGCGGCGACATCGCGCCACTGGCGGGGCTGGCGGCCCAGCTGCGGCAGGACGGCGCGGAGGTACGCGTATGCGCGCCGCCGGACCAGGAGTTCGCAGAACTCCTGGCCGGTGTCGGCGCGGAACTCGTGCCCTTCGGGAGGGACGTGCGCGCACTGCGGACGGGAGCGCCGCCGTCGGACGCGGCCGCGTTCGCGGCCGAGCTGGTCGCCGCGCACTTCGACACGGTCGGCAAGGCGGCCGAGGACTGTGACGTGCTGGTGGCGAGCGGCCTCATGCCGGCGGGAGCCCGCTCGGTGGCCGAGAAACTGGGCATCCGCTACGTGTACGCGGGCTTCCACCCCTTCGAGATGCCCTCCGCGCACTACCGACCGTCGTCGCGGCCCGGCCCGCCTGTTCCGCCCGACATGACCGACAACCAGGCCCTGTGGGACCTGGACGCCCAGAAGGTCAACGCCCTTTACCTCCGGCCCCTCAACGCCCACCGCGCGGCCATCGGTCTTGCCCCGGTGGACAACGTTCGCGACCACGTCTTCACCGACCGGCCGTGGCTGGCGGTGGACCCGGTCCTGGGCCCGTGGCAGCAACTGACGAACCTCGACCTCGTACAGACCGGTGCATGGATCCTGCCCGACGAACGCCCCCTGCCCGCCGACCTGGAGGGCTTCCTGGACGCCGGCACCCCACCGGTGTACATCGGGTTCGGCAGCATGCCCATGAGCACAGCCGCCGACATCGCCGGGACGGCGGTGGCGGCGGCCCGCGCGCAGGGCCGCCGCGTGCTCGTCTCCCGCGGCTGGGCAGACCTGGGCCTGGTGGACGACTCGGACGACTGCTTCGCCGTCGGGGACGTCAACCACCAGTCACTGTTCCGCCGGGTCGCGGCCGTAGTCCACCACGGCGGCGCGGGAACCACGACCACCGCTGCCCGGGCCGGTGCACCCCAGGTGGTGGTACCCCAGTTCGTGGACCAGCCGCACTGGGCGGTCCGCGTGGCCGACCTGGGCATCGGTGCGGCACACGACGGCCCGACCCCGACCTTCGAGTCCCTGTCAGCCGCGCTCAGGACCGCCCTGGCCCCTGAGACGGAAGCACGAGCCAAGGCCCTCGCCGACACCATACGCACCGACGGGGCCGCAGTGGCCTCGAAGCTGCTCCTCGAATCGGGGGACGCCGAGCCGGTGAGCCGCGAACAGATCTCCATGATCGCCCATACCGACCACCCCATAAAGTCTCCGCTCCACGACGACTCGGTCAGCCGACTGCTCGAACGCGGTCTCCCGAGGGGCGACGAGCGGGTGCTCGACCTCGGATGCGGCACCGCGGAATGGCTTCTGCGCGCCCTGGCGACGCGCCCCCACCTGCACGCCGAGGGCGTCGACGTCTCGGAACCCGCCCTGAAGCAGGCCCGCCAGGCAGCGAGCGGACTCGGCGTCGGCGAACGCCTGGCCCTCCACCGACAGGAGGCCGCGGACTTCGTCTCTGCTCAGCCGTTCGACCTGGTGATCAGCGTCGGCGCCACGCACGCCTTCGGCGGCCTTCTCCCCACCCTCGCGGCGGCCCGCAAGCACCTGGCTCCCGGCGGCCGCGTTCTGATCGGTGAGTCGTTCTGGGACCGCGCCCCCTCACCAGCGGCCGTCGAGATGTTCGGTGACCTCGCCGACCTGGCGACCACGGTGGACCGGGTCGTCGCCGACGGCTGGACCCCCGTCCACGGCCATGTCAGCACCCGCAGTGAGCTGGACGCCTACGAGTGGGCTTGCTGGGGCTCGCTCGCCTCGTGGGCCCTGGACCACCGGGACGATCCGGCCGCCGCACAGGTACTGGAGACCGCCACCGCCCAGCGTTCGCAGTGGCTGCACGCATACCGGGACAGCTTCGGATTCCTGTGCCTGGTCCTGCGACGGACATCGGACTGATCGCGCAGCGCTGTCGGCAGGGCAGCAGTGCAGGCGATCTCTCCCCCCAGAATGTGTGAGGAGTGCGACCACGTGGGCCCGTTCCCCGGCCCTGGGTCGCCTCGCCACACCGCAACCCATGGCCGACCCCGTACCGCGGGCGGCCGGAAAGTGAGTACACCCGTGCAACCGACCTTCGTACTGGTCCACGGAGCCTTCGCGAACTCCTTCTCCTTCGCCCCTCTCCAGGCCGAACTGGGCCTGCTCGGGCACCGTTCGGTCGCCGTCGACCTCCCCGGTCACGGCTTCCAGGCGACCTTCACCCGCGCCTACCAGGCGCCTCAGGACCCAGAGGGGCTCGCCACCGCGCCCGGCTCGATCAAGGGCGTGACGCTCGCCGACAACGTCGCGCACCTGATCGGGATCCTGGAACGGGCCAAGCGGAACGGTCCCGTGATCCTCGTCTCCCACAGCCGCGGCGGGGTGACGGCCACGGCCGCGGCCAACGCGCGCCCGGACCTGATCGACCGCATCGTCTACGTCTCGGCCTGGTGCCCGGTCCGGCTCGACATCGGTGCCTACTACGCCGAGCCGGAGATGGCCGGGGTCGATCCCGCTGCCTTCGCTTCGGCTCTGGCCGGGAACCCTGCCGAACTCGGCCTGCTCCGCGTCAACTTCCGCACCGCGAACCCGGATTCGCTCGCGGCGTTCAAGGCGGCCTTCTTCGCCGACGGCACCGACGAGGAGTTCCTCACGTTCCTGAACACCTTCCAGCCCGACGAGAACCTGGACGCCGGTGGCTCCGCCGACCGGGCGCAGGCCGCGACCTGGGGCCGCATCCCCAAGACCTACATCCGGCTGGCCGACGATGCGAGTCTGCCCCTCGCCCTGCAGGACCGGCTGATCCGGGAGGGCAACGAGCTGACGCCCGACAACCCGTACGACGTGCGCACACTGGAGGGCAGCCACCTGAAGTGGCTGGTCGCCCCCGCACCTGCGGCCCGCGCTCTGGCTGAACTCGCCACGCTTCAGGTCCCCTACGCTCAGGCGTGATCGGGTCGGCGTAGGGGCCCGGCGGTGGTGCGACGACGAACGAGCGCCGACGTGGGCGCATCCCCCCCCCCGCACCGCGGGCGGACGCCGCTGCCGGGTGACAGACTCCGCCGAAGCCGTCACCCGGGCTCCGGCTGCGGCGCGGTCTTCACCGAGGTGCCGGTCGATCCCTGCTGCCGTCAGGGCCGCCTCCCTGCCCTCCGGAGACCTCACCCCGCCGGCCTGCCGCAGAGACGCTCGCTCGATTCGGTCAGCACCGCCGGAGTCGGCCGGCGGCGCATGGAACGGGCCGCGCCGGACACACGAGTGCCAACTGGCCTGAACACACGAACAGTCGGGCCGCCCCCGTCCCTACACATACGCAGCGAGGAAGTGAGGCATCATGCCGCTGACATTCCGCAAGAGCTTCAGGATCCTGCCCGGCGTCCGGCTCAACATCAACCGCAAGTCGTGGTCGATCACCACTGGCGGCGGCAAGTACGGCCCCCGCCGTACGCACAGCAGCACCGGGCGCCGCACCACTTCGGTGGACCTGCCCGGCCCCTTCGGCTGGCGCAAGACGAGCCGCCGCTGACCCGCGAGATGCGCGCCACGTGCACGAGCCCCCGGCCGGACAGGACGGGGGCTCGTGGGGCGTGGCGCCTGGCCGGGTGACCTGGGAAAGCGGGTGCTTCGAGCGGTCCGGAGGTTCACGTCTGCCGTGACCGTGCAGGTCTCCCGCTGAAGGCAACTGTCCACCCAACGGTTCAGCCCCCTCCCGTCCCCTCCCACGGCGTGCGGGCCACCACATCGCCGAGGGATCTCCCGACGAGGCGGACTCCGACGGCGTGGCGCCGATCGTGGCGTCCGGGCCCCTGCCGGGCCCGGACCGGGGACCGTGTGCGTAGGAGCTGAGCGACGGCGGCCACCTGGTCTGCTCCTGCGCTGTGGTCAGTCGGCGCGCGGAGCGCGCTGGGGTGCGGGGTCGGTGTCCAGGAGTGCCCACAGGCGCCGACCGTCCTCTCCCGTATCGGCACCGCATCCGACGACGGAGCGTACGGCCGCGAGTTCACCAAGGACGGCTTCGACGCCAGAGCCGTCGGCGGCGTGATGGCTGAGGACCATCACCAGAATCCGCTGATCCTGGTCGGCGAGATGAATGCTGACACGACGGCCTCCGTCGGCGACCGCCGTGCTGACCAGCCGGTGCACGACCTTCTCGAGGTCCGCGGCATCCAGGCGCGGGTATCCCCAGCCACGCACGACCGACAGTGCCTTGGCGGTGGTTTTCCTCGCCGCCCACGGATCGGAGCGGTGGGTCAGCGCGGCAGTGCGCCGGTTGCGGACCGCCATCCGCATCCGCCCCTGCCCGACCATGCCTTTGGGCTTCGTCGCGGGCTGCGGTCGCGGAGCCTCCACCGGCTTCTTCTGCGGCGGTGGCGACTTCGGTGGATGGGACGGAGGCAGTTGCGGGCCCCGCGCCTCGACGGCATCGTTCATCCAGCCCACGCTACGCCTGCGCGTGCACGTGTGGTACGGGACCAGCAGAATGACCTCCCGTCAAACTCCGCCGGGTTGACGGGCGTTCGGATTGTCTTGCAAACGGGTTTCAGCAGTTGGGCCATGGTGATCGCGGGGCGAGCGGAGCCGCGTCCATAGCCCGCTCGGTGTGCGCCCTGATCCACCGTGGGCGGCGGATCGTCGGGCGGCGGGGCAGGCGGAGATCTCGCTCCCGTCTCGGGTCACGGGGCCGGGTCGTACGGGTCCACCGGCAGGGGGGCGAACGGTGTCTGGGTGTGGCCCTTGGGCGAACAGGCGGCGAACGGCCCCTGCTGGGGGTCCATCAGGATGCGCAAGTGCGGATCGGCGTGCTGGATCCACCACGTTGTCATGCCGAGGCCCGAGTCATGACGCAGATGTTCCCAGGCCAGCCAGAGCGCGGACAGCCGTGCCCCCGCCTCGACATGCTCCCACCAGCGCGGGCACCACGTGGCGGTCGTGCCGTCCAAGGGGCGGCGGATGGTGTGGGCCAGGTAGCCGGTGACGAAGTCGAAGACGTCGGCGAAGTAGAACTCGGCCTGACCGTCGTGGACCTCCGAGGCCGGCATCGGGAAGACCGAACGCGGTTCGCGCGGTGGCTTGGGCGGCGAGTACGCCCTCAGTAGCGAGTCCAGAGCCGTGTCACGCTTCCGAAGCTCCTTCAGGATCCAGTGCTGTAGCTGCTCCTGCAGCTCGGCGACCTCGGCGTATGCGTCCGCCTCCAGGGAGTCGACGAGCCGCTGCCTCCAGGCGTCCAACTGCCCGGCGTGGTGTTCTTCTTCGTGCGCCGACCGTGCGCCGGCCAAGAAGAAGGTCAGGGTCATGTGGTGATGCCGCTTCCACTCCTCGCCCGCGGCCTCCGCGGTGACCTTCGCCGCTACTCGCTGCGCGTGTTCGGCCGCTGAGCTGTCCGTGGAGCCGGTGTTCTCGTTCGCTGCTTCGTTCATGGGCTGACAATAGCTTATTATCGTCTAAGTGACGTTAAGGGAAAATTGGCCCGTCGTATGGCCCAGTGCCCGCCCGGCCTTCGACCGCGGGGGCTACAGGCAGAGGAACGGTGTGGAACGTGGAGTCAACTCGCCATATGGGGGAGTGTTCCGCCGAGGTGTTCTCGCCGACCTCGGCGGCAGGGGCCGCCGACCGAGTCATCGTCGATGGCGAGGGGACACCGACGCTCGCCCCGGGCTTGCCCGCACAGCTCGTGCCCGGCACCGACCCTGCGCTGCACTCCTTCGACCGGGCCGCAGGTGTGCTGCCGGCCGACCTGGCCGGGCTGGGTCCGGTGGCGAGTGGCCGGCGGCAGCACTCGTCGGCCTTGACCAGGGGGGCGGCCCGGTGGACGTGCTGGCGTTCCTGGATCGCGTCGACCCGGCGCTGCTGACCCCGTCCACGGCGCCGATCGAGGCGCTCCGCGCGTTCGCCGCCTTCCTGCGGGCCACCGAGGACGCCGCCGGACCGCTCTGCTTCGGCGACGCCTTGGTGTACGGGCGGATCCCCGTGACGGCCGCCGACCGCTGGATCGTGGCCGGCGGCGGGGACCACGCCCTGGCCACGGCCGAGGCCCTTCCCGGCGGGAACCCGGCTGCCCGGGTCACCGTGGTCGCGGGTGCCGTCGAAACGGCAGCGGTCAGCACGGCACGGTACGTCGATCTGTGGACCCGCCATAGCGCGGCCGACGGTGGTGACGGACGGCTGGAGTTCCGTACCGGTGCCGAGCCCGGCCCGCTCAACCGTCCGGTCCCACTGCGCACGGAACCGTTCCAGGTGCACATGGCATGGCCGAGGTCGTCGGACAAGGGGCGGGCGACGACCGATGAGTTCCGCCACGATCCACAGTCATAGATCATGAGAGCTGCACCGCAGCCACAGGGTGGCCGAAGCGTGCACCGGCCGCACCCTCGAGAACAGACACGAGACACAGAGGAACCTGAGATGCGTACCCTGATCAGCAGTGCCTTCATTTCGCTCGACGGCGTGGTGGAGGGCCCGGGAGGCGAGCCCGGTTACCGGAACTCCGGCTGGACCTTCAAGGACGTCGAGTTCCTCCCCGAGGCCTTCGAGATCAAGGGCCGGGAGCAGAAGGAAGCCTCCGCGATCCTGCTGGGCCGGACCAGTTACGAGGAGTTCAGCCAGGTGTGGCCCGACATGGAGGACTTCGCGGACTACAAGGTGATGCCGAAGTACGTCGTCTCCACCACCCTCGGCGAGGAAGACCTGGTGTCGAACTGGGGCGAGACGACGATCCTGCGCTCGCTCGACGAGGTCGCCGCGCTGAAGGAGACCGAGGGCGGCCCGATCATCGTCCACGGCAGCGCCTCCCTGAACCAGGCCCTTTCGGACGCCGGCCTGATCGACCGTTACCACCTGATCGTCTTCCCGCTGCTGCTCGGCGCGGGCAAGCGACTCTTCAGCGCCACCGACAAGGACACCCAGAAGCTGAAGCTCGTCGAGCACGAGGCCTACGCCAACGGCCTGCAGAAGAACGTCTTCGACGTCGTCCGCTAAAGCTTCCGCGCTCGCCCCGCCGTGACACGGAGCCGGGCCCGGTAGATGGTCACGGTCCACGCCCCTGCTCGAAGCGGCTGATGCACCGCTCGACCGTGCTGCGCTGTTGTATGCCGCACGGTCGACGGTGGTGGCCTGCCGTCACGGCGCCTCGACGCAGTCGGTGGCCCCGCTGATCCGCGGGGACAGGGATCACCACGCGGCTACCGCGCTCACGACCGGGAAGTCCACCGACACGACCCACATCAGAGCTCCGTCAGCGTCGGCCGTCAGCGCGGCGCACGCACGCTCCAGGTGCCGCCCACGGCCCACATCGGCGGGCCGGTCGCCAGACGCCCGCGGTGAGGGCCGGCCGCCGGCCGCGGACGTTCCCTTCGCCGAGACGAAGGACCTCGTCGCCGGCTGGATGACCACCGACATGGACGGCTACGAGAGCGCGCCGTCGAGCTGTCGGCCGCCCCGGGGCCGGCGGCAGGCACATCCGCGCGTGGCTGGAGGTCCGCGCGTTCCTGGCCGCGCCACCGCAGCGGCCCGAGTCCGGTCGGCGGGTTCCCCCGGATCGCGGCACGGCCCTGTGCCCCGATCCAGGGCACGGGGGCGGTCGCATGGGATCAACGGGGCGCGCGGAGCGCGGCGTCCAAGGCGGACATGAGCTGTGCCACTCGATTCCTGCCGGTCGGGGCGGAGGGGTACCGGCACAGGACGGAGATCAGCGCGGGTGTGGCGCGTTGCCGGGCCTGCTCGATCTGCAGCTCCGCGACGGCGGGGTCGTCGCCCGCGGTCAACTCCGCGACGCGGGCGGCAGTCGCGGCGGCGCGCAGGATGTGGCCCACCTGGGTGGCCCGCGCAATCGGGTGCAGGTACGCGGCGGCCGCGGCGTCGCCGGCGGACCGCGCCGCGAGGAGCGCGGTTTCGGTCCCCGCCTCCTTCGCGGCCCGGTGGGCCTCCAGCGACGCGACGCGTTGCAGGTTGCTCCTCCTCGCACCGTTGACGAACTCCCAGGCGGCCTCCACGGCGGCGCGTGGACGGGAATCACCGGGAACGGCCGCCTCGAACACCGGGAGGACCTCCTGAGCGCTCTCCACCGCGTAGCGCGTCACGACGCGCAACTCGTCCATGGTCAGGTCGAAATCACCGGATGAGGTCGTCATGGCCCCGATCCTTTCACCCGCTGCGCAGGCCGACCACGAAACTCCGGCCGGCCCGTCGGCCCGTCACTGACGGGGACGGGTACAGATACGGGTACGGGTTCACCGGGCCCGGGCCACCCGCCGCTCGTCCCACACCGGCTCCGAGGTCTCCCGGACCACGCCGTCCGCGCCGAAGACCAGGTACCGGTCGAAGCTCCTCGCGAACCAGCGGTCGTGGGTGACCGCGAGCACCGTGCCCTCGTAGGAGTCCAGGCCCTCCTGGAGCGCCTCAGCCGACTCCAGGTCCAGGTTGTCGGTCGGCTCGTCCAGGAGGAGGGCGGTCGTGCCGGCCAGCTCCAGCAGCAGGATCTGGAAGCGCGCCTGCTGCCCGCCGGACAGCTTCTCGAAGGGCTGGTCGCCCTGGCGTTCCAGCTCGTACCGGCGCAGTACCGACATGGCGCCGCCCCGGTCCTTGGCGTGCTCCGCCCACAGGATGTCGACGAGGGTGCGCCCGAGGAGCTCGGGGTGGGCGTGGGTCTGCGCGAAGTGGCCCGGCACGACGCGGGCGCCGAGCTTCCACCGCCCGGAGTGCGCCACTGACGGGTCTCCCGCGAGGAGCCTCAGGAAATGGGACTTCCCGGAGCCGTTGGAACCGAGGACCGCGACCCTCTCGCCGTAGAAGACCTCCAGCGAGAACGGTTTCATCAGCCCGGTCAACTCGACGTCCTCACAGGTCACCGCCCGTACGCCGGTACGTCCGCCGCGCAGCCGCATGGTGATCTCCTGCTCGCGCGGCGGTTCCGGCGGGGGCCCGGCCTCCTCGAACTTCCGCAGCCTCGTCCGGGCCGCTTGGTAGCGGGAGGCCATCACGTCGCTGCGCGACGCGTACTGCTGCATGTCCGACACGAGCTTCTTCAGCTGGGCGTGCTTCTCGTCCCAGCGGCGCTTCAACTCCTCGAAGCGGGCGAAGCGCTCCCGGCGCCCCTCGTGGAAGGTGGCGAAGCCGCCACCGTGCACCCACACGTCCGCGCCCGCGGGGCTCGGTTCGAGGGCGACGATCTTCTGCGCGACGCGGGCGAGCAGTTCCCGGTCGTGCGAGACGAACAGGACGGTCTTGCGGGTCTCCTTGAGCTGCTCCTCCAGCCAGCGCTTGCCGGGCAAGTCGAGGTAGTTGTCCGGCTCGTCCAGCAGCAGGACCTCATCGGGACCGCGGAGCAGCGCTTCCAGGACGAGCCGCTTCTGCTCCCCGCCGGACAGGGTCCGCACCTGCCGGAAGCGTGCCTTCTCGTACGGCACGCCCAGCGCGGCCACGGTGCACATGTCCCAGACGGTCTCCGCCTCGTACCCGCGGGCCTCCACCCAGTCGCTCAGTGCCTGCGCGTAGGCCATCTGGGCGTTCTCGTCGTCGACCGTCATGATCAGGTGTTCGGCCGCGTCCACTCCGGCCGCCGCCTCCCTGATCCGCGGCTGCGCGACGGAGACCAGCAGGTCGTGCACCGTCCGCTCGTCCCGTACGGAGCCGACGAACTGCTGCATCACGCCGAGCCCGCCGCTGACGGCGACCGTGCCGCCGTGCGGCCGGAGTTCGCCGGAGATCAGCCTCAACAGGGTGGTCTTGCCCGCGCCGTTGGCACCGACCAGGGCGACCACGGCACCCTCGCCCACCCGGAACGATACGTCGCCGAGCAGCACCCGCCCGTCCGGCAGGTAGTACTGGAGGTGGCCCGCCTCTACATGTCCCATGCGGCAGCATTCTTCGCTCCGCGTGAACGAGGGGCAACGCATTTCAGGCCTCGGAGGCCCTCCGGCGCCGCGATCCGGCCCCAGGGCGTCAGCGCAGGGCCGCCTTCTCCGCCTCCGTCCGCAGGGCGCCCATCACGCGCCCGACGGTCTCCTGCACCTCGCCCACCGGAGCCGCGTAGCCGATGAGCCCCTGTCACGGGCCATTCGGCGGAGGTCGGCCTGCCTGCCTACCGCCTTCCCGCGACCCCGGCTCCGCGGAACTCCCTCCGCGACACGGCAGACCTGTACGGCGCAGTCCGACGTGCCGGTGATGGCCCGGGTGTCTTGACTGGGGGCGTGGACAGTGACCAGCAGCCTTCTGCCGTGGCGTACCGAAATCTGATCATGGCGACGGTGGGGTTCGGGCTCACGTTCTGGGCGTGGGACCTGATCGCTCCGCTGGCAGCCGGGTACAAGGACCGGCTGGGCCTCAGCTCCTTCCAGCAGTCCCTGCTGGTCGCGATCCCGGTCCTGGTCGGCTCCCTGGGACGCATCCCGGCGGGTGCCCTCACCGACCGCTACGGCGCCCGGCTGATGTTTCCGCTGGTGTCCGCCCTCACCATCGTCCCGGTGCTCCTGCTGATCCCGGTCAAGGACGACTACGCGTTGCTCCTGGTGGTCGCCCTCCTGCTCGGCCTGGGCGGGACCACGTTCGCGATCGGTGTCCCCCTGGTCAATTCCTGGTTCCCGCCCGGGCGGCGCGGCTTCGCACTCGGCGTGTTCGGCATGGGCACCGGAGGCGTGGCCCTTTCGGGCTACTTCACCCCGCGCATCGCCGCGCACGGCGAGGACCTGCCCTTTGTCGTGGTGGCCGTCGCGCTTGCGGTGTATGGCGGCCGGACTCGGTGCCGCCGGCGGCAGCGTCTTCGCCCTGGTCTCCCAGGTCACTCCGCAATCCCAGGTGGGCAGTGTCACAGGCATCGTCGGGGCCGTCGGCGGCCTCGGTGGATTCGTGCCCCCGCTGCTGATGGGCGCCATCTACAGCGCCAAGGGCTCGTACTCGATCGGCTTCATGCTGCTCTCCGACCTCGCCCTCGCCGGATGCGTGTACGCGTACGGCCGCATGCGTACCCTGCGCGTGAGCCGGTGAGCCGGTGATCCGGCCACGGCGGCGGCAGGCTCCCCCGCTCAGCGCTGCGGACCCGGCTCGGCTGCCGGTCTGACCTCCGCCACCGGACGGCCGAGCGCCCGTCAGGCGAGGACGGTCGAGCGCAGCTTCCGGGCCCGGAGCACCAGCTCCAGGGCGAAGCGCTGATCGTGGTCGTCCAGCGCGTCACCCCACAACTCCCTCAGCTGGCGCATCCGGTAGCGGACCGTCTGGGGGTGGACGCCGATCCGCGCCGCCACCTCCGCGGCGCCACCCCGGGTCTGGAGCCAGGCCAGCAGTGTGTCCGCGAGCCGCTCTGCGTGGCCCGGCCTGCAGGCCGCCAGCGGTGCGAGGCAGCTGGTGGCCAGGTCGTCGATCAGTTCGGCGGGGGGCAGCAGGAGCAGCGCCGTGGTGTGTTCGGTGCAGTCGAGCAGACCACGGGAGGGCAGGGCCCCGGCCGTGATGAGCCCGACCGCCGTTTGCGCCCAGTGCAACGACCGTGCCGCCTGGGCCAGCGGTACGGTCGGCCCCAGCGCGCCGCTCCAGCCCGGGAGCGCCTGGCGCAGCGCGTCGGCCCGGCCGGCCGGGGCGGGGGAGGGGACGACCAGCCGGGGTTGCTCGCTCTCCCAGTCGAGCAGGATGCCGGTGCTGAACTCCGGTGGCAGGAGCGCCTTCTCGTTGCGTTTGAGGACTGCGACGGCGACCGTTTCGGGGAGCCGCCAGCCGATGTTGGCGGCGTACTGGGCCGTCGCCCTGGGGTCGGCGGGCTGGTCCGTGAGCAGCAGCTCGACCAGACGGCGCTGGCGGCGGAGCCGTTCGCCGGCGGCCAGGGACTCGTTGCCGAGGTGGTCCCGGGCCGCGTCGATCACCAGCGCTTCGATGTAGTCGAAGCCGGCCTCGGCCAGCTCGTACATGGCGGCGGGCGGGATCCCCACTCCGTCCGCGATCTCGGTGAGCCGGCGCCAGGACACCCGGGCCCCGAAGCGGTAGACCGCCCGCATGAAGTCGAGAGCCCGGCCGGGCAGGGTCTCGCGCCGGTCGAGGGAGGCGGCGACCTCGCGGAAACGTATGCCGCCGTCTCCCGAGATCTGCGGGCCGCCGGCCGCCCGGACGCTCTCGACGAAGGGGCCGAGGGCCTGCCTGATCCGGGTGAGGACCCCCGAGACTCCGTCGTCGTCGTAGATCTCCACGATCTGCGGGAACTGGGCGTGGATCTGCTGCATCACCTCGACCGAGAGCGTGGGGATCTCGGCGGAGGCGAGGCGGATGAACCGCTCGGTGTCGGCGGCGCTGACGGTGCTCCACACGGAGGCCGACCGCAGTGCGACGGTCGGAGCGGGATCGGTTCGTACGCTCATGCGGGCAGCCTCCCTGGGTGCGCCGAGATCAGCCGGTGAAGGACACGAGCGGCGCATCGGGCTGGGCGGGAGCGGCGGTCGCCACGGCGACCAGGCCGAGCGCGGCGGCGACGGCGAGGACCGCCCCGGTGGCGGCGCTGAGGGCGACGGCGAGAACGGGGTGTCGGGTACGCATGGCTGCGGATCGTCCCTTCGTGGGCCCCGCGCGAGCGGGGCGGAACAGCAGGCGACACCATTCGCACCGGCCCGGTCCCGTGCCCGCACAGTTTTGCCCTGGCGTTGACAATCCGTCAAGGGGGGACCTACGGTTCCGCGCTCAGGGGATGTACACGGGGCCTGCCTCACTCTCGGCAGCCGTTGGGGACCTTTCGTCGCACCACCGCCTTCACCACCGCACGGTCTGTGCCGACCCCAATCCCTTACGGAGCGTAATCATGTCCGTGTCCACAGGTCAGATCCTTGACCAGCCCGCCGGCGAATTTCCCGAACCCGCCCCGGCGCCCCGCCGCCTGTCCCGCGCCGGTCTGGTGCTGACCGCAGTCGCGGCCTTCCTTCTGGTGCTGGCGCCGCTTCTGCACTGGTACGCGCTGCCGAACCTGCGCAAGACACCGATCGACACCAACACCACCACCGTCTTCACCGGCAGTGGCACGGTCTTCGACACCAAGGCCGTCGCCGTCAGCCCGGTCCAGGACCTCACGCTCACCCGGCGGGTGCTGGGCAACGTCGCGCAGAGCAGCCCGACCCGCGCAGTGATGGACATTTCCACCCAGATCGACACCGCTGCCACGCTCGAACTCCGTGACCCGCGGAAGTCCGTCCAGTGGACGGTGGAACGCTGGGTGACCGACCGGCGCACCAACCTGCCGCTGCACTCGCACGGGGAGACCCCGACCTTCTCCGGCGAGGCGTACCTGAAGTTCCCGTTCGGCCTGGTCAAGCGCCCGTACGCCTACTGGGACTCGACGCTGGGCGACACCGTCACCCTCGACTTCCAGGGCACCGCGACCGTGAACGGCCGGTCCGGCTACCGCTACGGCGCCGTGCTGGGCGCGACCAAGGTCGGGACCCAGCAGGTCCCCGGAAAGCTGCTCGGACTGGCTGACCGCAGCCAGGTCGTCGCCGACCGGTACTACGCGAACGCCGGGTTCAGCGTGGTCGTGGACCCGGTCACCGGCACCGTGATGGACGCCCGTACGCAGCCGCAGGTGACCCTGCGGACCTCTGCGGACGGCCCTGACCTGCTGGTCCTTCTGCGGGCGGATCTCACCATGACGGAGGGGACCAAGGACGGCCAGGTGCGGACCGCGCAGGCCGCCGCCCGCAAGCTCGAGCTGGTGGGAACCACCGCCCCCGTCGCCGCGGGCGCCGCGGGCCTCGTCTGCCTGCTGGCTGCGGGCGTGCTGCTGCGCCGCCGCGCCTCGCGCTGACACCCGTCACTCGCCCCGGTGACAGAGGAACCATGTATTCCGCGCGAACTCGACCGGAATTTAGCAATTACGTGAGTAGTACCGGGCGGTAGCAAGAGCACAGACTGGCGGCGCGCGCCACCAGCGCGCCGCCAGCCGCATCCCCCGGTCCCTCCCGTGCGACTGCCCCACCGGTCACCCCCGGTCCCCTGAGCCATGCCCTCACTGCCCTGACCCTCACTGCCTTGAGCACCGCCCCTCCCAGGAGCTCCCATGGCACATCAGACGTCCCCACACCCACCCCCTGCCCTGACGGCCGCCAGGCCGTTGCCGGAGGTCCCGCACCGGATCACCGTCCTGGCCTGGCGCGACCTGGCCAACCCCGCCGCCGGCGGCTCGGAACTGCTCGTCGACCGGCTGGCCTCCGGGCTGGCCGACCGCGGCCACGAGGTCACCCTGCTCTGCGCAGGCCCGGAACCGTCCGTCGACCGCGCCTACCGCGTGGTCTCCTCCGGCGGCACGTACGACCACTTCCTGCGAACCCCCCGCGCGTTCGGTCGCAGCGTCGGCGAGACCGACCTGCTGGTCGAAGTCTGCAACGGCGTCCCCTACCTGGCGCCGCTGTGGCACAAGGGACCGGTGATGTGCCTGGTCAACCACGTGCACACCGCACTGTGGGACCAGCGCCTGCCCGGCCCCGTCGCCCGGGTCGGCAGGATGCTGGAGCACCGTGCGCTGACCCGTACCCACTCCCGCAGCCTGATGGTCGCGGTATCCCCTTCCACGGCCGAGGCGATGGCGCGCATGGGCGTACCGCCCGACCGCATCCACATCGTTCCCAACGGGGTCGAGGCCCCCGCGCCCCTGCTCCCCGAATCCGACGAACCGCTGTTCACCGCCGTCGGCAGGCTGGTGGAGTACAAGCGCATCGACCTGCTGCTGCGCTTGTGGGAGCGGGTCCGCCCGATCACCGGCGGCAAGCTGGTCATCGTCGGCGACGGCCCGGAGCGCACCCGCCTGGAGGCGCAGGCCGGACCCGACGTGGTCTTCGCCGGGCGGGTCGACGAAGCCGAGAAGCACCGGCTGCTCTGCCGGAGCTGGCTGCTGCTGCACCCCTCCTCGCTGGAGGGCTGGGGCCTGGTGGTCACCGAGGCCGCCGTCCGCGGCACACCCACGGTGGGATTCGAGATCCCCGGCCTGCGGGACTCCGTCGTCCACGGCCGCACCGGCCTGCTCGCCCAGGGGGAGAGCGGGTTCGCCGCGGCCTGGTGCGCCCTCGCACTGTCCGCCGAACGCCGCGCCGCGACGGGGGCGGCGGCCCGCCGCCACGCGGAGCAGTTCTCTTGGGAGCACAGCGTCGACCGCTTCCAGGCCGCCGCCGCCGAGGCGGTCGCCCTGCACCGCTCCGGGCGGGCCGGGTTCAGACGCACCACGGCCGAGCCCCCGGCCCCGACCACGGCGGAGCGCTCGTGAAAGACCCCTCCCTGCGCCGCTCCCTCGCGCTGTTCCGCGCTTTCCGCAGCGAGCAGAGCGACCCGGAGAGGTTCTACACACTGCTGGCCGAGGACGCCGCCGACCAGGTCGAGCGGTACACACCCCTGGCCGGGGCGGTGGTGGCCGACGTCGGCGGCGCCGCCGGCCACTTCACCGAGGCGTTCCGGGCCCGCGGCGCGCACGCCTTCCTCTTCGAACCGGACCTCGCCGAGCTTCACTCGCGCGGCGGACGCACACCCGACCACGCGGTCGTCGCGGACGGGTACTGGCTACCGCTCTCCGACGGCGCCGCCGACGTCTGCTTCTCCTCCAACGTGCTGGAGCACGTGCCCGACCCGGAGACCTTCATCAGCGAAATGGTGCGGGTCACCCGCCCCGGCGGCCTGGTGTACGTCTCCTACACCAACTGGCTCTCCCCCTGGGGCGGCCACGAGACCTCGCCCTGGCACCTGCTCGGCGCCGACCGGGCCCGGCGCCGCTACCAGCGGCGCACCGGGCACAGTGCCAAGCACACCCTCGGCGAAAACCTCCACCGGGTGCACATCGGCCCGGTGCTGCGTCACGTGCGCGGGCGGGGCGACGTCGAGGTCCTTTCCGCACGATCGCGTTACTGGCCGTTCCTGGCCGAGACCCTCGTCCGTATTCCAGGCCTGCGCGAGATCGCGTCCTGGAACCTTCTCCTGGTGATGCGGAGAACTTCCGAATGAGCGCCCCCACGCTGCAGCTCCCCGACGCGCCGCCCTCGAGGCCGCGCCCCGAGCCGCGTGCCGGCCGCCGCTGGCTCGCCGCCTTCTGGCTGCTGGTCCTGTCCGCCTTCCTGGCCGCCGCGCCCGGGAGGATCGCCTTCGACACCAAACTCGCCGTCGCGCTCGACCCGGTGGGCTTCCTCGGCACACTCGGAACGCTCTGGCAGAGCGGGGGCAGCTTCGGCGCCCTGTCCAACCAGTACGTCGGCTACGCCTTCCCGATGCTTCCGTTCTACCTGATCACCGACCTGCTCCAGCTGCCGGTCTGGCTGGCGGAACGGCTGTGGCTGTCGCTCGTGGTGACCGCCGCCTTCTGGGGCGCGCTGCGGCTCGCCGAACGCCTCGGGTACGGCACCCGGCCGAGCCGGCTGCTCGGCGCGGCCTGCTACGCGCTGTGGCCGGTGTTCACCATCGTGGTCGGCTCCACCTCCGCCGCCGCGCTCCCCGGCGCGGTCCTGCCCTGGGTCCTGCTGCCGCTCACCCGCTTCGTCTCGGCGCGCGCCGCCGCACTCCGCTCCGCACTGGTGATCCCGCTGATGGGCGGCGTCAACGCGACCTCGGTCGCGGCCTCACTGCTCCCGGTCGGGCTCTACCTGCTCAGCCGGCCCGGCGGCAGCCGCAAATGGCGCCTGATCGCCTGGTGGGTGCCGGGCGTGCTCCTCGCCACGGCCTGGTGGGCCGTGCCGCTGCTCCTGCTCAACTCCTACGGCGCCGACTTCCTGCGCTACATCGAGCAGGCATCCACCACCACCGCCACCATGTCCGCCACCGAGCTGCTGCGCGGTGCCGGGAACTGGGTGGCCTACCTGCACTTCGGCTCGGCCTGGCTGCCCGCCGGCTGGGACGTGGCGGCGAACGTCCTGGTGATCGCCTGCTCGGCGCTCGCCGCAGCGCTCGGCCTGGCCGGGCTCGCCCGCCGTGACCTGCCCGAGCGGCGCTGGCTGCTGCTGGTCGTCGGCACCGTGGCGCTGATCACCCTAGCCGGGTACGGCGGCTCCCTCGGGGCGCCCTTCCACGGCGCGGTGCAGCAGCTGCTCGACGGGGCGCTGGCGCCGTTGCGCAACATCTACAAGTTCCAGACCGGCCTCGCGCTGGCGCTGGCCCTGGGCCTGGCGCACCTGTGCGGGCGGCCACTGCCCCGCACGACCGCCCGCCCCCGGCTGGTCCCGGTGCTGGTCGCGCTCGCGGTACTGCCCGGCCTCGCGCTGCCCTACCTGAACGGAAACATCGTCCAGCCGGGCTCCTTCAAGGCGCTGCCCTCCCAGTGGAAGCAGACCGCGGCGTACCTGACCGCCGAGGCGCCCGACAGCCGGGCCCTGGTGGTTCCCGCCGACGCGCACGGCCTCTACACCTGGGGCTCGACCATCGACGAGCCACTCGACGTGCTGGCGGACTCCCCTTGGGCCCAGTACAACTTCGTGCCCTTCGGCCAGGCCGGTGAGCGCCGCTACCTGGAGGCGATCCAGGAGGCGCTGGCGACCGGCACCAAGGTGCCGGGGCTCGGCGCCTTCCTCGAGCGGTCCGGCGTGCACCACCTGGTGGTCCGCAACGACCTCGATCCCGCGCAGGTCGGCTACATCCCGCCCCGGACGGTACGCGCCACCCTGCTGGCCTCGGGCTACGAGCGGGTGACCGGCTTCGGCTCCCCGATCACCTCCGGGCAGCTCCCGCCCGACACCCCGGTCCAGGTCCAGGGCCTGTACCAGCAGTACGCCGCAGTGGAGATCTTCGCCCCCACCGGCGATGACGCCGCACCCGGCCGGGCCACCACCCGCCCGGTCGCCGACACCACGGTGGTCAGCGGCGGCCCCGAGTCCCTGCTGCAGCTCTCCGCGAGCGGTACGGTGACCGACCGCCCGGTGATCCTCTCCGGCGACCCCCTGCCGGCCGGCACCGGCGCCGCACTGCGGGCCACCGCCGACGGGCAGCGCCGGAGCGACACGCTCTTCGGCCTGGTCGACGGCAACAACTCGTACACCTACACGGCCACCGGGACCAACCCGAAGGACGCCGGCCAGGACCCGGGCGGCGCACCGCGGCAGATCCTGCCCTCGGGCCCGGCCGGTTCCGCCGCCGAGCAGACCACCTCGGTGATCGAGGGCGCCAAGTCGGTCACCGCCTCCTCCTACGGCTCCTGGCTGTTCGCCCTGCCGCAGTACGACCCGGTCGGGGCCTTCGACGGGAACACCGGCACGGCCTGGACCGAGGGCAGCAGCGCGGACCCGGTGGGCCAGTGGCTGCGGATCGACTTCGACGGGTCGGTGGACCTGCCCGCTCTCCTCAAGGTCACCCCGCTCGCCGGGGGTTCGCTGCGGCCCACCATCACCAAGGTGCGGATCACCACGGACCGGGGCTCGGAGGTGAGCGTGCTGCAGCCGCAGGCCGTAGCGCAGAACGTCACCGCTCCGGCGGGGCCCGCGGCCTGGGTGAAGATCACCATCGAGGGCGCCCTCGACGCCTCCACCGGCGTGGGCGGGGCCGGGTTCTCGGAGATCTCGATCCCCGGGGTCAAGGCCACCCGCGTGCTGTCGCTCCCGGCTGCCACGGCCGACTCCTACTCGCTGCACCGCACCCTCGACCTCGGCGGCTCCCAGTCGGGCACCACCGAGACCGGACTCAACCGTCAACTCACCACTGCTGCGGGCGATTTCAAGGTGACCGGCAGCGCAGTCGCCCTCCCCGGTCCTGCCCTGGACGCCCTGCTGGACCAGGTCGCCCCCGGCCGGGCCACCGGAAGGATCGGTATCGAGGCCGACTCCACCACCTCCGGCAGCCCCCGCAACCTGCTCGACGGCGACCTCACCACCGCCTGGATCGCGGGCGGCAAGTCCGCCGTCCGGCTCGCCTGGCAGGGCAGCCGCAGCATCGACCACCTGGTGCTCGGTGCCGCCGGCGGTCTCTCCTCCCGGCCGACCCAGGTGCAGCTCAGCACCCCGACCGACGCCGTCAGCGCGGCGGTGGACGCCAACGGCCTGGTCCGGTTCGCCCCGCTGACGACCGACCAGCTGACGATCACGGTCACCGCGACCGCCCCTGTCGTCGTCCACAACCCGCTCGCCGGGCAGAACCTCCAGCTGCCGGCGGGCCTGAGCGAGGTGCACATCCCGGCCCTGGCTGACCTGATGGTCCGCCAAGACACCCAGGGTGCCCAGGACACCCAGGACACCGCCTTCACTCTGCCGTGCGGCAAGGGCCCGGTCCTCACCGTGGACGGAACCTCCCACCAGACCTCCGTGTCCGGCACGGTCACGGCCCTGCAGCAGCGGCATCCCGTCACCGTGACCCTGTGCCCGGCCACCGGGTCCACCCTGGCGCTCGGCCAGGGCAAGCACCGGGTGTCCGCCTCCGACGACGGCGCACTGGCCGTCACCGACCTCACCCTCTCCGCCCGCGACGCCGGCCCGGCTGCCGATCCCGGTTCGCGCCGGACGGTGGAGGTCATGTCCTGGTCCGGGGACGAGCGCAGGGTGCGGGTCGGCGGGGGCGAAGCCTCCTACCTGCAGGTGCACGAGAACGCCAACTCCGGCTGGCGCGCAACCCTCGACGGCAAGCCGCTGCAGTCCGTCCGACTCGACGGCTGGCAGCAGGGCTACGTGGTCCCGGCGGGCACGGGCGGAACGGTACTGCTCTCCTACGCCCCCGCCACCACGTACGACCTCGGGCTCGTTTTCGGCGGCCTCGCCCTCCTGGTGCTCGCCGGGCTGGTCGTGGTGCCGGCGCTGCGGCGCCGGGGCAGCCGGCCGCACGACCAGCCCGGCCCGCAGGACTGGGACGCATCGGACGCGCCCCGGTGGCTGCTCGGCGTGGTCTTCCCGCTGCTGGTCCTCGGTGTCGTCGGCGGTCCGCTCGCGCTGCTGGCGGTGCCGCTGATCCTGGTCGCGTTCCGGTGGCCGAGCCTGCTGCCGTACGTCGCCGGGGCGGCGATGGCCGGCGCCGGCCTGCTGGCGGTCCTCACGCCCCCGAGCGGGGCGTTCAGCCCGGCCGCCGAGGTGCTCGCGCTGCTGGCACTTGCCGCCACGCTGGTCACGGCGGACCGCCAGGCCACCGTGTCCCGGCACCGGGCCGAGGCTCCGTGACCCGCCCGTCCCTCGCCGCCCCTGCCGCCCGGACCCCGTCCGGGCGGCAGGGGCGCGTTCCCTTCCCGGCCATGGACGAGTACTCACGCCACCTGCTCCAGGAGCACCTGGACGCGGACACCGTCCACCTGGAGGCCCACCTCCCCGGCACCGTCGACGTCGAACGGCTCCGGACCGCCTTCACCCGTGTGCTGGCCGCCCACCCGAACCTGCAGGTTCGGCAGGCCGACTCCCGCTGGTGGCACCGCCGTTACCACTGGGAGCCGGCGCCGATCGGCCCCACCGCCGTGGCGGCCACCGCCGACCTCGGCCCCACCCGCCACCGTGCCCTCACCGAACCGCCTCCGCTGGCGGCCGGCCCCCCACTCCGCCTGGAGACCGCACCTGCACCCGGCGGCGGCACCGCCCTGCTGCTGACGGCAGCGCACACCCTCGCGGACGCCGGCACCTGCCTGCGACTGCTCTGCGACGTCGCCGACCACTATTCCGGCGCCCCGGCCGGGCGCCACTCCGGCGGTCGGCCCGGGCGCCACTCGGGGGACCGCGCCGGGCAGCGCTCCGACGGTTCGGCCGATGCCTCGGCCGATGCCCCGGCCGCGGTCACCGCCCGGAGCGGACGCCCGGTCCGCATCGCGCCCGCCGCACGTCCCACTCCCGGCACAGGTGTCCACCTCAGCGTGCTCCCACTCGCCCGGACCGGCGCCCATGGGCCCCAGCCGACCGTCAACGACCTGCTCTTGACGGCGGTCCAGCTGACCTTGGCCGAATGGAACCACCGGCACGGCCACCCCACCGGCCCGATCCACCTGTCGATGCCCATCGACGACCGCCCGAACGGCCCACTCGCCCCCGGCGCCCCCATGGGCAACCACAACCACCTGGCCACCATCCGCGCCGGTGCACCCGCCCCCGACGCCGGTGCCGCCACGCTGCTGGGCCGGATCAGCGCGCAGACCCGCGCCGCCAAGGCCGCCCCCGTCACCGGTGGCGGCCTCGTCGCGGGCCTGGTCAGCACCCCCTGGCTACCCGTCGGCGCCAAGGCCCCGCTGACCCGGGCCCTGCGTCGCATCGCCGCCCCCTGGACGTCCACCGTCCTGGTCAGCAACCTCGGCAGGGTGACCCACCCCCTCGACTTCGGCTCCGCCGGCCCGGCCGACGCGCTGTGGTTCTCGGCACCCGTCCGGATGCCCCGCGGACTCTCCGTCAGCGCCCTCACCCTCGGCGGCCGCCTCCACCTTGCCGTCCGCCACTGCCACCAGCTGCTCGCCGAACCTGCCGCCGCCGAGATCGCCCGGCGCTGCGCCGAGATCCTGGACGCACTGGCGAGGGACGGAGGACGCCGTTGATTCTCGGAGTCGCGGTCGCCCTGCTCGCCAACGTCCTTTACAGCGCGGGCTTCGTCCTCGAGAAGCGCGCGCTGGCCGTCCTCCCCGCGCTGGACCCCCGCCGCCCGCTGCACCTGCTGCGGACGCTGGCCTCCAGCCCCGGCTGGCTGGTGGGCTTCACCGTGCTGGGCCTGGGCTTCGGTGCCCAGCTGAAGGTCTACCAACTGCTGCCGATCGCCGCTGCCCAGGGGGTGTTCCTCTCCGGGACGGTACTCCTGATCGCCCTCTCCGCCGCCGTACTGGGCGAACGCCCAGGCCGCCGGGAAGTCCTCGCCACCGGCGTCATCCTGCTCGCCCTGCTCGCCGTCATCGGCTCACTCGGCGACGGCGACGGCAACCGGGTGGGTGCGGCGGCACCCGTCCTGCCCCTGCTCGCCGTCTGTCTGCCCTGCCTCGCCTTCGGACTCCTGCTGTTCCTCGCCTCACTGCGGCGAGCCGGCCGCCGGCACCGCCGCCGCAGCTCCGGCGTGCCGTACGGCGTCGCCCTCGGGCTGCTGTACGGGGTGAGCTCACTCGCCATCAAGGGCACCTCGGCCACACTCGCCGACCGGTCGCTGACGGCGGCCCTGCCCGAGCTTCTGCGCGGACCCCACCCCTGGCTGCTCGTCGCCACCGGAGTGGCCGGTCTCGCCCTGTCCCAGACGGCGCTCCAACGCTGCCGCGCCTCCGTGATCGTCCCGGTCACCACCACCGTGTCCAGCATCTTCACCGTCATCGCGGGCACCGTGGTCTTCGACGAAGACCTGCCCACCGAACCGCTCCGGCTGGCGCTCCGCCTCGGCGGCACCGCACTCGCCATCCTGGTCCTGCTCACCCTCCCGCGCCACGACCGACCGCCACCGGCACCGACCCGCCAAGGAGAACCCCACCATGCCGCAACCCACTGAGCCCGACCCTCAGCTCCTTGCCCTCCTC
The DNA here is from genome assembly GCF_042716875.1 of Streptomyces sp. NPDC058646. NCBI lineage: Bacteria > Bacillati > Actinomycetota > Actinomycetes > Kitasatosporales > Streptomycetaceae > Streptomyces > Streptomyces sp. NPDC058646. The sequence continues at coordinate 164,605 of NZ_JBHXRK010000018.1, forward strand.
GCCTGCCCCGTGGACAAGGGCCCGCTCATCCACGTCCCTGAAGAGGACCTCCTCTACAACCCGCGCCTCCGGCGTGGCTACCCGATCCGCGACAACCTCCCTTACCTGCGCCCGCTCGACGCCCTCACCCTCGACGACATTCCGCACCAGGAGCTGCTCTCCAGAATCGAGGAGCGCATGTCTTCGGCGTCGTGAGGGCGATCCTGCGGCGTGGAGCTTCGCGGGCGGGCCTACGCCCCGTCCAGAGGGCGGTTCTGCGCTGAAACCGGCGGTGACTCCCACGACGACGCCGGCCCCCACACCCTCCTGGGTGCGGGGACCGGCGTCGTCGTGCGGGAGCGGGATCAGGCGGGGCGGCCGCCGAAGGGGGCGCCGGTGCCGTAGTAGGTGCCCAGCTCCGCCCGGTACCCGGCGTCGCCGAGGTGCTCGTCCCGGTGGAACTCGGGCGCGGCCTTGATCTGTTCCTTCGTGCGGTCCACGAAGACCTTCTTGTCCTCCGGGTCGATCCGGACGACCGTGCTGGCCGGCAGGAGGACCTCCTTGCCGAAGATCCACACACCGGTGTCGACCACCACGTAGGCGTCACCGACCTCGTCGGAGTGCTTGTCGACCTTACCGATGCTGCCGTCGGTCGCCTCGACCTTGTAACCGGTCAGATCAGTACCGGCCAGGTGGCCCGAGGTCGGCTGGTAACTCCACACATGTTCAGTCACGCGAAAAACAACTCCTCCGGTCAACGGAGGACGGCGGGAGAACGCATTCTCCACCGATCCTCCTTGTTCCGTACGTCGTGCTCGGCGGTTGTGCTGCGTTCCGCCTGGACTCCGCCTGCCCCGCCCTGACGACTTCACACACCCCGGTCGAAAGCCGGGACCGGGGCGGCCGTCGATCATTGGAGGTGAGCAGGTCCCCTGCTGCATCACGGCGACCGTCCCGGCTGCTCTCCGGATGCCCCCTGTATCCGCCTCTATTACTTCCGTGTTCGCGAGGGCCTGCTGACACGGCATGGCGGTGGGGGGGGGGGGCCCGGGGGGGGGGGGCGCCCCCCCCCCCCCCCGGGGGGGGGGGGGGGCCCGACGCCGCGGTAGCTGAGGGCTCTAGGGGGGGGGCGGCGTGGCGCGCCGGCGGCGGGCCGGC
>NZ_JBHXRK010000019.1:0-163594 GCF_042716875.1 Streptomyces sp. NPDC058646
CTGCCCCCGCTCCACACCCCGCGGCCCCCTCCCCCGCCCACCCCCCCCCCGGCGCGTGGGCGGGGGCGCCCCCCGCCCCGCCCCCCCGCTCAGTCATGTCCGGCCCGCCCGCGGGGAGCCCCGCGGGCCCGCTCGCGCGTTCGGGCAAGCCCCCGATCGGTAAAACCCCCTCCCGCCGAGCGCAGCCGTACGGCAGGATCACCAGATGGAGCACGTACGCGATCTCACGCTTCTGCCGAAAGCCCACCTCCACCTGCACTTCACGGGGTCGATGCGACCGTCGACGCTGCTGGAACTCGCCGACAAGTACGGCGTCCGGCTGCCCGACGCACTGACCGCCGGCGAGCCCCCCAAGCTGCGGGCCACCGACGAACGCGGCTGGTTCCGCTTCCAGCGGCTCTACGACGCCGCCCGCTCCTGTCTGCGCGAGCCGGACGACATCCGGCGGCTCGTCCGGGAGGCCGCGGAGGAGGACGTACGGGACGGCAGCGGCTGGCTGGAGATCCAGGTGGATCCCACCTCCTACGCCCCCCTGCTCGGCGGGATGATCCCGGCCGTGGAGATCATCCTGGACGCCGTGGACAGTGCCTCCCGGGAGACCGGTCTCGGGATACGGGTCCTGATCGCCGCGAACCGCATGAAGCATCCGCTGGACGCCCGCACCCTGGCCCGCCTCGCCGTGCGCTACGCCGACCGGGGCGTCGTCGGCTTCGGGCTCTCCAACGACGAACGCCGCGGCTTGGCCCGCGACTTCGACCGGGCCTTCGCCATCGCCCGCGAGGGCGGTCTCCTCGCGGCCCCGCACGGCGGCGAGCTGGCCGGCCCGGCCTCGGTCCGTGACTGCCTCGACGATCTGGACGCCGCCCGCATCGGGCACGGCGTACGCGCCGCCGAGGACCCCCGGCTGCTGAAGCGGCTCGCCGACCGGCAGATCACCTGCGAGGTCTGCCCGGCCTCGAACGTGGCCCTCGGGGTGTACGAGCGGCCCGAGGACGTGCCGCTGCGCACGCTCTTCGAGGCCGGCGTGCCGATGGCGCTGGGCGCGGACGACCCGCTGCTGTTCGGGTCCCGGCTGGCGGCCCAGTACGAGATCGCCCGCACCCACCACGGCTTCACGGACCCGGAGCTGGCCGAACTGGCCCGGCAGTCGGTGCGCGGGTCGGCGGCGCCCGAGGACGTGCAGGCCAAGCTGCTGACCGGGATCGACCACTGGCTCACCGGGTGAGCGTCAGCGCGTGAGCCTGAGGTCGCCCTCGTAGCAGTCGGCGCGGACCCGTCCGCCGTCGGGGAAGCCGATCTCCAGGTGGGTGCGGCCCTGTTCGGGCAGCGCGTACTCGGCCACGGAGGCGATGGTCTCGCCGAGGTGGCGCAGGAACGGGTGGTCGCCGAGGTCCTCACCGACCTCGATGCGGCCCCATTCCCCCAGGTCGTACGGCTCGTGCGGCGCGGCGGACTCCACGATGAGGCACTGGTCGGACCCCGTGGTGATGCGGATGGAGTCGCCGATGCTGTCGATCAGCCAGACGTCGAGGGGGGCCTCGGACCGCTCGCCCTCGCTGATGTGCCAGGACGCGACGACTCTGCTGAGCGTGCGCCCCACGAGGCGGGTGGGGTCCGTACCGGCCCCGTGCAGGGGACAGAGCATGGGCGGCCGGGACTCCTCAGATGCTGACGCCGACCGTCACCGGTTCGTTGACCAGGGTGACGCCGAAGGCCGCGTGGACGCCCGCGACGACCTCGCGGGCCAGGGCGAGGAGGTCCTCCGTGGTGGCCTCGCCGCGGTTGGTGAGGGCGAGGGTGTGCTTGGTGGAGATGCGGGCGGGGCCGGCGCCGTAGCCCTTGGTGAAGCCGGCCTTGTCGATCAGCCAGGCCGCGCTGGTCTTCGTACGGCCGTCGCCCGCGGGGTAGGCGGGCGGGGCGGTTTCGGGGCCGAGGCGGTCCTGGACGCGGGCGAGGAAGGCGGCGTAGGCCTCGTCGCTCAGGATCGGGTTGTGGAAGAAGGAGCCGGCCGACCAGGTGTCGTGGTCGGCGGGGTCGAGCACCATGCCCTTGGTCGCGCGCAGGCGCAGCACGGTCTCGCGGGCGGTGGCGGCCGGGACCCGGTCTCCGGCCACGACGCCGAGGGCGCGGGCGGTCTCGGGGTACTTGACCGGCGCGGAGAGGCCGCCCGCGTCCTCCAGGGCGAAGCGCACGCGCAGGACGACGTACCGCTCGGGCTGGTCCTTGAAGGTGCTGTTGCGGTACCGGAAGTCGCACTCGGCGGCGGTCAGGGTGACCGTCTCGCGGCGGGTGCGGTCGTAGGCGACGACCTCGGTGATGGTGTCGCAGACCTCCTGGCCGTACGCCCCGACGTTCTGGATCGGGGTCGCACCGGCGGATCCGGGGATCCCGGCGAGGCATTCGATCCCGGCGAGGCCGGCCTCGACGGTGCGGGCGACGGCGTCGCTCCAGTTCTCGCCGGCGGCGAGTTCCAGCGCGGTGCCGTCGAGGGTGAAGCCGGTGGTCGCGATGCGCAGGGCGGTGCCGTCGAACCCCTTGTCGCCGATGACCAGGTTGCTGCCGCCGCCGATGACCAGGAGCGGGGTGCCGCTGTCGTCCGCGGCACGGACGGCGGCGATCACCTCGGCGTCGGTGGTCGCGGTGACCAGACGGGCTGCGGGCCCACCGAGGCGGAAGGTGGTCAGCGGGGCGAGGGGGGCGTCGTGGAGTTCCTGCACGTGGACAAGAGTACGGTCCGTACCCCTCGCATCCCTGCGGGGCCACGGACCGCGACGCGGCAGCCCCGTACGGCGGGCCGCTGAGCCGTCCGTCCGGTAGGCCGTCCCCTGCTCGGCGCGACGGCGCTCGGCCTCGCCCCAGCCGCCCGGGACCTCGGCCGCGGGCACGGTCCAGAAGGTGCAGGCCGACTCCTCCATGTACGCGGCGGCCTTGCGGGAGCCGGGGCCGGGGTGATCCACAGCGCGGGGACGGTCCCGCTATGACTGCCGCAGGGGGCCGGTGGGTTCCGAGACGACCGCCGGCGCCCACCGGAGCAGGGGCGGCGGCCGCCGGTCTCCCCCTCCACAGGGGTCGCAGGCGCCGAGAGGCATGCAGTGTCTCCCCACATGGTGGCGGCTCACTGTCCAACCCCGGACGGACCGCAGACGCCAAGCAACGTGCCGTGCCCACCGGACCGGTGGCGGCCTGTGCCCAGACCCAGACGGGTCACAGGCGCCGAAACGAGAAGGGTGTGCGGGGAGTGGATGCGCTCCCCGCTCCTGCCGATGATCTGGTCGAGGTCTGGCTCCGGCAAGGGCCCTGGAGGCCAGGCCCTGCAACGCTGACCGCCCCGCATGGGCATCGGTCCCCGGTGAGCGTCTTTTTGGGGGGTTCCCGTCGGTCCTGTCTTTCCGTGGCGGGGCGGGCGGTCAAGGGGGGCCGAAGGCCATCGCGAAGCGACGCGACGAAGGAGCGCCCTTGAGGGCCCGCCCCGCCACGGAGAGACGATAGGACTGGCGGGAAACCCCCAAACCCTCCCTGATCCCGAGAAGGGGTAACAGCCCCCTCAGCCCAGCACGACCACCGCGCGGGACATGCCCAGGACCTTCTGGCCCGCGCTCATGGCCGTCAGGTCCACCCGTACGCGGTTGTCGTCCAGCTTGGCCGCGACCTTGGCGGTGACCTCGATCAGGCCGCCTCGGTCGTCGTTGGGGACCACGACGGGCTTCGTGAAGCGCACCCCGTACTCGACCACCGCGCCCGGGTCTCCGACCCAGTCGGTGACCACGCGGATCGCCTCGGCCATGGTGAACATGCCGTGCGCGATGACGTCCGGCAGGCCCACCTCCTTGGCGAACTTCTCGTTCCAGTGGATCGGGTTGAAGTCACCCGACGCTCCGGCGTACTGCACCAGCGTGGCGCGCGTCACGGGGAAGGACGCCGCCGGGAGCTCGGTGCCGACCTCGACGTCGGCGTACTTGATCTGCGCTGCCATGTCAGGCCTCCTCGGGGGCGCGGGAGACGAGCTTCGTCCACGCCGTCACCACGTGCTCGCCGGTCTCGTCGTGGACCTCGCCGCGGATGTCGATGATGTCGTTGCCCGCCATCGACTTCACGGCCTCGATGGTGGAGGTCACGGTGAGCCGGTCACCGGCGCGCACCGGCCGGGTGTACGCGAATTTCTGGTCGCCGTGCACCACACGGCTGTAGTCCAGCCCCAGCTGCGGATCGGCGACCACCTGGCCGGCTGCCGCGAAAGTGATGGCGAACACAAAAGTCGGCGGGGCGATCACATCCAGGTGGCCGAACGCCTTGGCGGCCTCGGGGTCGGTGTAGACGGGATTCGCGTCACCCACCGCAACCGCGAATTCGCGGATCTTCTCCCGGCCGACCTCGTACGGATCGGTGGGCGGGTAGCTCCGCCCCACGAAGGACTGGTCGAGCGCCATGACTCACTACCTCCTGGTGAAGGGACTTGAAAGACACAAAGTCAGGTACAGCGGCAGACGCGAAGCCGGAAGCAATGGCATCTGCGCAACCTGGGGCCCCTCACGGGGCTGGTGACAGAAACGACACAAGGCCGCCCCCCAATGAAGGGGACGACCTCATGACGGTGCCTGTATACGGGACTTCGCTGGGGTCAGCGGGTCTCGCGGTGCGCGGTGTGCGAGTTGCAACGCGGGCAGTGCTTCTTCATCTCAAGACGGTCCGGGTCGTTACGCCGGTTCTTCTTGGTGATGTAGTTCCGCTCCTTGCACTCCACGCAGGCCAGCGTGATCTTCGGGCGGACGTCGGTGGCAGCCACGTGAGTGCTCCTTGACGGAAATTGGGACGGATGAACGCATACAAGAGTAGCCGACCGGGAGACCGACCCCGCAATCGGCTACTGTGTGTAGCGGCGACCGGACTTGAACCGGTGACACAGCGATTATGAGCCGCTTGCTCTACCGACTGAGCTACGCCGCTTTGATGTGATCAGCTCCCCACCCGAAGGTGGGGAACCTCTCTCACCAGAGCCCCAATGCGGAATCGAACCGCAGACCTTCTCCTTACCATGGAGACGCTCTACCGACTGAGCTATTGGGGCGAGCGATGAAGACATTACACGGTTGCCTGCCGATCGCCCAAATCCTTTGCGGGAGCTGGGCTCCGGGGGGCTTCGTACGGCTTTCTTGATCAGGCCGCCAAGGGCTTTCGGTGCCGATTCCGCCCGGATTGTGTGCGGGCTCACACCCGGGGATGCAGCAGCGGGGCGTCGGCGCCGTTCGCGGGGCGCTCCTGCGGCGCCGGGCGCGTGGGCACCACACCGGTACGACTATTGCGCTCTTCCCTGAAGCGGGGTGCGCCGCGCCCTAGGCTCTGAGCACGCTGCGTGATCTTGGGCCGCGGGCCACGGCCAGGCCCAGGAACCGCCCGAGCCACCGCAGGAGCGCGCGATGTCCGACAGCCAGCCGCAGCAGCCGTCCCACTCCCCTCGTAGCGGCCACGGCGAAGGCGGCACCCACGGACCCGCCGACGTACCCGGGACGCACGGCTCCTCCGGTCGCCCGGCGCGCACTTCCGGCACCGGCAGCGCGGCAGCCGGTGCCGGGGCCGGGGCCGGAAGCGGCAGCGCGGCAGCCGCCGAGGCCACCACCCTGCTGCTCGCCGGCGCGCGCCTGACGGACGGGCGGACCGTCGACGTCCGCCTCAGCGGCGGCCGGATCCAGGCCGTGGGCACCGCCGGCAGCCTCCCCTCCCCCGCCCTGTCCCGGGTGGACCTCGGCGGCTACCTGCTGCTCCCCGCCCCGGCCGAGCCGCACGCCCACGGGGACACCGCCCTGACGGCGGACGGGGAGGGGCCCGTCTCGTACACCCCCGACGAGGTCCAGCGCCGGGCCACCGAGGCGGCCCTGCTCCAGCTGGGCCACGGCGCCACCGCCGTCCGTTCGCACGTCCGGATCGCGGACGTGCACGGGCTCGGCCCGATGGAGGCCGTGCTCCAGGCCCGCCGGTCGCTGCGCGGGCTGACCGACCTCACCGCGGTGGCCGTCCCCCGGCTGCTGACCGGGGTTGCGGGCGCGGACGGGCTGGCCATGCTGCGGGACGCGGTCAAGATGGGCGCCTCCGTGATCGGCGGCTGCCCCGACCTGGACCCCGACCCGACGGGCTTCCTGGAGGCCGTCCTGGACCTGGCCGCCGAGCACGGCTGCCCCGTGGACCTGCACACGGACGGTGACGACCCGGGCCGCCTCGCCCGCCTCGCGGCGATGGCCGGCGGGCTGCGCCCGGGGGTGACCATCGGGCCCTGCGGCGGCCTGTCGCGGCTCCCGCTGGACGTGGCCGCCCGGGCCGCCGATCAGCTCGCCGCCGCCGGCGTACGGGTGACCTGCCTGCCCCAGGGGGACTGCGCGGCCCTGGAGCGGCGCGGCCTGCGGACCGCGCCCGTACGGCTGCTGCGGACCGCAGGGGTGCGGGTCTGCGCCGGGAGCGGTGCGCTGCGGGACGCGGGGAACCCGGTCGGCCGGGGCGACCCGCTGGAAGCGGCGTACCTGCTGGCCTCCCAGGGCGGGCTCCGGCCGGGTGAGGCGTACGCGTCGGTCAGTGCCGCCGCCCGGGAGGCGATGGGCCTGCCGGAGGTGCGGGTGGAGGCCGGTTTCCCGGCGGAGCTGCTCGCCGTGCGGGGGGACCGGATCGCGGGCGTGCTCTCCCTGGCGTACAGCAGGATCGTGATCCACCGGGGGCGCGTGGTGGCCAGGACGAGTGCTGTGCGCGAGTACTGCGACTCGGCGGTGGCGGTGGCGCTGGACCTGCCCCGGCAGGGCCGTACGGAGGCCGGACCCTGAGTGGTCGGCGTGCGTTCGCGGGCGGCGGCGCCCGGCTCGTCGTACGGTCGGGTCATGCGCATCGTCATCGCAGGTGGACATGGTCAGATCGCGCTGCGGCTGGAGCGACTGCTCGCCGCGCGCGGGTACGAGGTCGCGGGCATCATCCGTGACCACACGCAGGGCGACGACCTCAGGGAGGCGGGGGCCGAGCCGGTGCTGTGCGATCTGGAGTCGGCTTCGGTGGAGCACGTGGCGGGCATCCTGCAGGGCGCGGACGTGGCGGTCTTCGCGGCCGGTGCGGGGCCCGGCAGCGGCGTCGGGCGCAAGGACACCGTGGACCGCGGTGCGGCGGTGCTCTTCGCCGATGCCGCCGAACGGGCCCGTGTCCGGCGCTTTCTGATGGTGTCTTCGATGGGTGCGGACGCCCGGCACGAGGGTGATGACGTGTTCGACGTCTACCTGCGGGCCAAGGGTGAGGCCGACGACCACGTGCGCACCCGGCTGGGCCTGGAGTGGACGGTGCTGCGCCCGGGATCCCTGATCGACGACGCCGGTACGGGAGCGGTCCGTCTGGAGGCCCGCACGGGCCGCGGTTCGGTCCCGCGCGACGACGTGGCTGCGGTGCTGGCGGAGCTGGTCGAGACCCCGGCGACGGCGGGCCTGACCCTGGAGCTGGTCTCCGGTTCCACTCCGGTGTCGGTGGCCGTCAAGGACATGGCGGGCAATTGACGGGCCGTCGGCCGGGTCAGAACCCGGCGGTCACCTTGTCGTCGGAGCGTCCGACCGAATCCTGCTGGTAGTGGTCCTCGTAGGTCTGCCGGATCCGCTCGATGCGTGCGCTGCGCTCGTCGGCGTCCTTCTCGGGGTAGAGGAGCACCACCTCGTACGAGGTCTCCCGGATGCTCGTCCCGTCCTTGCCGCGCCACTGGCCGTACCCGTCGTGGACGGTCAGCCCCTCGGGGAAGGCGGGGGTGATCTCCCGGCCGAGGAACCGCATGAACTCGCCCTCGCCGACGGCGCCCCGGCCGTCCGGGCGTTCGGTGCCGAAATAGAGCCGGGTCTCCCGGTACGGCTCCCCCACCTCGGGGTGGAGCGCTGCCCCGACCAGGGCGGGAATTCCGGCGCCGAGGAGGGCGAGCAGGACTCCCCCCGACCTTTCCCCGTGTGTCAGATGTCCACTTCACGTCCGGTGAACGAACGGGGGACTGCGACGATGCGGGCCATGGGCGGTGCGGCCGTCGAACGGCCGAAGGGCTCGGCGGCGACGCGCCGTTCCGTGGGCACATACGAAGAGGACCCCCGTCCACTGCGTTTCCGCAGTAAACGGGGGCCTCACTCGCGTGGCGGCGCCAGGATTCGAACCTGGGTAGGCAGAGCCGACGGATTTACAGTCCGTTCCCATTGGCCACTCGGGCACACCGCCATGGGATGCTGCCGGTTTTCCGCCTTTCGGCGGTGCTCTGCGGCAACGACGTAAACGATACCCGATCCACGGGGGTGCTTCGCCACCGGATTGATCAGCGCCTCCGGCGGGCGTGGTGGCTAGGCTTTGCGGAACGGTCCGGGCCCGTCCGGCCGCGCCCTCCGGGGCCTGTCACCACCGACTTCAAGGAGCCACAGCACATGGCCGACTCCAGTTTCGACATCGTCTCGAAGGTCGAGCGGCAGGAGGTCGACAACGCCCTCAACCAGGCCGCCAAGGAGCTTTCGCAGCGCTACGACTTCAAGGGCACCGGCGCCACGATCGCCTGGTCCGGCGAGAAGATCCTGATGGAGGCGAACTCCGAGGAGCGCGTCAAGGCCGTCCTCGACGTCTTCGAGACCAAGCTGGTCAAGCGCGGGATCTCGCTCAAGGCGCTCGACGCCGGCGAGCCGCAGCTGTCCGGCAAGGAGTACAAGATCTTCGCCACGATCGAGGAGGGCATCTCCCAGGAGAACGCCAAGAAGGTCGCGAAGATCATCCGGGACGAGGGCCCCAAGGGCGTCAAGGCACAGGTCCAGGGCGAGGAGCTGCGCGTCAGCTCCAAGAGCCGTGACGACCTGCAGACCGTGCAGGCGCTCCTCAAGGGCAAGGACCTGGACTTCGCGATCCAGTACGTGAACTACCGCTGACCCAGGTCCGCGACCCGCTCCCACGCCGGCCCGGCGGTCCTCACGGACCGCCGGGCCGCGGCGGTTGCGGAGGTACGGGGTGCGGGGGCGTGAGCGGCGCGTGCGCCTGTGCGGGCCTCGGTGGGCACTTGGGCGGGGGCGGGTGCGCCCAGCACGCTGGGTGGCATCCATCACCGCGTGGCAGGGGGTGCTGGTGGCGACGGCCGGCGCGATCGTGGTGACCAGTCTCTTCGAGGGCGTGCTGGTCGGGCTGGGGCTCGCCGTCGCGAAGGCCGCGTGGGAGACCTCCCACGTGCACGTCGAGGAGGTGTGGGAGGGCGAGGAGCTGTGCGTCCGGATGGTGGGGAACGCCAGCTTCCTTCGGCTGCCCAAGCTGCTGGACGCCCTGGACGCGCTGCCGCACGGCCGGCCGGTGTGGCTCGACCTGAGCGGGTTGCGCCATCTCGACCACGCCTGCCTCACCGCCCTGGAGGGGTGGGAGCGCATACGAACGCCGCTGCCCGGCCGGGAAGGCGTCATCCAGCCCGGCTACCCTCCAGCCGTGGATCACGGACTGAAGCGCACCCTGGGAGTGTCCGACGCCGTCGTCGTCGGACTCGGCGCGATGGTCGGGGCGGGGATCTTCGCCGCCCTGGCGCCTGCGGCGCGCGCGGCGGGCGGTGCGCTCCTCGGGGCCCTCGCGCTGGCCGCCTTCGTCGCCTACTGCAATGCGCACTCCTCGGCGCGGCTCGCGGCCCGCTACCCGTCCTCCGGCGGCACGTACGTGTACGGGCGCGAACGTCTGGGGCCGTTCTGGGGCCATCTGGCCGGCTGGGGCTTCGTGATCGGCAAGACCGCCTCCTGCGCCGCGATGGCGCTGACGGCCGGCGTGTACCTCTGGCCGGGGCGGCAGCACGCCGTGGCCGTCGCGGCGGTGGTGGCGCTGACCGCCGCGAGTTACGGCGGGGTGCAGAAGTCGGCCCGGATCGCCCGGCTGGTGGTGGCGGCGGTGCTGGCGGTGCTGGCCGCCGTGGTGGTGGTGTGCCTGGGCTCCGGCGCGGCCGGCGCCGGGCGGCTGGGCGGGGGGGACTGGACGGCCGGGGGGCTGTTGCAGGGCGCCGGGCTGCTGTTCTTCGCCTTCGCGGGGTACGCCCGGATCACCACCCTGGGCGAGGAGGTCCGCGACCCGGAACGCACCATCCCGCGGGCCGTGCCGCTGGCCCTGGGGATCGCGCTGCTGGTGTACGCGGCCGTGACGGTGGCGGCTCTGTCGGTGCTCGGCGCCGACGGGCTGGCGGGGTCGGCGGCGCCGCTCGCCGACGCGGTCCGGGCGGCCGGACGGCCCGGACTGGCCCCGGTCGTCGGGGTGGGCGCGGCACTGGCCGCGCTGGGTTCGCTGCTGGCCCTGGTCCTCGGGGTCTCGCGGACCGTGCTGGCGATGGCCCGGGACGGCCATCTGCCCCGGGGGCTGGCCGCCGTGCATCCCCGGCGGCAGGTGCCGCACCGTGCGGAGCTGGTCGTGGGTGCGGTCGTGGCGGTGCTCGCGGCCACCGTCGATCTGCGGGGTGCGATCGGTTTCTCGTCCTTCGGCGTGCTCGTCTACTACGCGATCGCGAACGCTTCCGCCTGGACTCTCGATTCAGCTGTCAAGGGTCGGGCCGTGGCAGCGGTCGGGCTGTCCGGCTGTGTGGTGCTGGCCTGCACGCTGCCCGTCGCGTCGGTGGCCACGGGGGCGGCGGTGCTGGCTGTGGGAGCACTGGCCTACGGGGTGCGGGCAGGGTGGGCGCGGTTCGGATCCGGGATGTGAATCCGGCCCGGTGCGCCGGATCCGGCATGGGCGGCGGATCCGGGCAGGGGCGGCGGGGCGCGCCCGGGGGCGGAGCCGGGTCCGGCTTCGCCGCGGGCGGTCCTGCCGGGGCGCGCGGGCACGGGCGCGGGCAGGCGCACACGCACGGGCAGGAGCAGGCGCACGGGTACGGGCACGGGCAGAGGCCTTCGGGACGCCTTCGCGGACGTCCGTACACGGCCGGCGACTTGCTGCAGCAACTGCTCGGTCTGGTTCATGACCCCATGGTGGCGGAGACCGCCGACATCGCGCTCGGCCTGTGGACAACCCACTCCCGGCGGTGCCGGGAGCGGGCTCCGTCCTCGTCCCCGGAGGGGCGGAACTCCGTCAGCGCGAGGCGAACGGCGCATCCGTCGGGACGATCTCGCGGCCCAGAGGGAGCAGGGAGAGCGGGACCATCTTGAAGTTGGCGATGCCGAAGGGGATGCCGATGATCGTGATGCAGAGGGCGATGCCGGTGACGATGTGGCCCAGGGCGAGCCACCAGCCTGCCAGGACCAGCCACAGGACGTTCCCGACGGAGGAGCCCGCTCCGGCGTCGTGCCGCTCCACCGTGGTGTAGCCGAACGGCCAGAGGGCGTAGAGGGCGATGCGGAAGGCGGCTATCCCGAAGGGGATGCCGATGACGGTGATGCAGAGGATCACGCCCGCGAGGCAGTAGCCCAGGAACAGCCAGATGCCGCTGAGGACGAGCCAGATGAGGTTCAGGATGGTCTTCACTGCCGGCGGCCTGCCATCTGTTCGAGCCGGGCGATGCGCTCGGCCATGGGGGGATGGGTGGAGAACATCCTGGAGAGGCCCTCACCCGGACGGAAAGGGTTGGCGATCATCATGTGGCTCGCGGTCTCCAATCGGGGTTCGGGGGGCAGCGGGAGCTGCTTGGTGCCCGCGTCCAGCTTGCGCAGGGCGCTGGCCAGGGCGAGCGGGTCCCCGGTGAGCTGGGCCCCGGACGCGTCCGCCTCGTACTCGCGGGAGCGGCTGATGGCGAGCTGGATGACGGAAGCGGCCAGCGGCCCGAGGATCATGATGAGCAGCATCCCGAAGAGGCCGGGGCCCTCGTCGTCGTTCGATCGGCCGACAGGAATCAGCCAGGCGAAGTTCACCAGGAACATGATCACCGAGGCGAGTGCTCCGGCGACCGACGAGATCAGGATGTCCCGGTTGTAGACGTGGCTCAGCTCGTGGCCGATGACTCCGCGCAGCTCCCGTTCGTCGAGGATGCGCAGGATGCCTTCGGTGCAGCAGACGGCCGCATTGCGCGGGTTGCGGCCGGTGGCGAAGGCGTTGGGTGCTTCGGTGGGCGAGATGTAGAGCCGGGGCATGGGCTGACGCGCGGACGTGGAGAGCTCGCGCACCATGCGGTACAGCTCGGGGGCTTCGAACTCGCTGACGGGGCGGGCGCGCATCGCGCGTAGAGCCAGCTTGTCGCTGTTCCAGTACGCGTACGCGTTCGTCCCGAGGGCGATGAGGACGGCGACGACCAGGCCGGTCCGTCCGAAGAAGCTGCCGATGACGATGATGAGTGCGGACAGCCCGCCGAGGAGTACGGCGGTCTTGAGCCCGTTGTGCCGGCGGTGCACGGTACGCCCTCCTAGTGGTGCGGCAGGGGGACCCCGTCCAGGATCTGCAGAGCTGAGGGTCTACGGTCCAGTGGACGCTCCCTTCCTGGTCAACGCCAGATGGAGGCTTCTGGTTCCCAGGGCGCACCGGGGCCGCCGCCCCCGTGGCCGGGGCCGTGGGGCGGCGGTGGGCGTTGCTCCGTACGGGTTACCGCGGTCGCGGCGTACGGGCTACAGCGGGAAGAGGCTGCCCGTGGCGAAGCGCAGGACCAGCTGCGGGGCGCCCGAGAGGACGAGCGCCGCGGCCGCGGTGAGCGCGATGGCGGCGGTGACCGGCCGGGGGGCTCGCGCGGGGGTCCCGGCCGGGGCGTCGGCCGTCTCCGGGGTCCGGAAGAGCAGGGCCGTCCAGCGCAGGTAGTAGTAGAGGGCGATGACGACGTTGACGGCCATGACCACGGCCAGCCAGCCCAGGCCCGCGTCGACCGCGGAGCGGAAGACGGTGACCTTGGCGAAGAGGCCGATGATGCCCGGGGGCAGGCCGGCCAGGCAGAGCAGGAAGAAGGCCAGCGCGAGCGCGGCCAGGGGGCGCTCGGCGTACAGGCCGCGGTAGTCGCTGATCCGGTGGAGCGGCTTCGTCCGGGCGACCAGTGCGGCGACGGCGAAGGCACCGAGGTTCACGGCGGCGTACATGAGGGCGTAGGCGACGGTGGAGCCGATCTGGTCCCGGTCGGCGTACGCGGCCGCGGCGATCGGGACGAGCAGGTACCCGGCCTGGCCGACCGAGGACCAGGCGAGCAGCCGTACGGCGCTGTTCGGGCGGTCCGCGGACTGGCGGAGCGCGGCGGCGTTGCCCAGGGTCATGGTGAGGGCGGCGAGGACGGCCAGGGCGGGGCCCCAGATGTCGGAGTACGCCGGGAAGGCGATCACGGTGACGAGGATCAGACCGGTGAAGCCGACGGCCTTGCCGATCACCGAGAGGTAGCCGGCGACGGGCAGGGGCGCGCCGACGTAGGTGTCGGGGACCCAGAAGTGGAAGGGCACGGCCGCGGTTTTGAAGGCGAAGCCGACGAGGGTGAGCGCGACACCGGCCATGGCGAGGGTGTCGAGCTGCCCGGGGACGTCTTCGAGCCGGTCGGCGACCTGGGTGAGGTGCAGGGAGCCGGTGGCGGCGTAGACGAAGCTGACGCCCATCAGCGACACGGCGGTGGCGGTGACGGAGGAGAGGAAGAACTTGAGGGCGGCCTCGGAGGAGAGCCGGTCGCCGCGGCGCATGCCGACGAGGGCGAAGGCGGGCAGCGAGGCCACTTCGAGGGCGACGATCAGGGTCGCGAGGTCGCGGGAGGCGGGCAGCAGGGCCGCGCCGGCGGCGGAGGAGAGCAGCAGGAACCAGTACTCGCCGGCGGGCAGGCGGGTGTCGCGGACGGCGGTGACCGACAGCAGTGCGGTGACCAGGGCGCCGCCGAGGACCAGGAACTGGACGGCGAGCGCGAAGTGGTCGGCGGTGTAGCTGCAGGCGGCCGGGTCGCCGGTGAGGCAGAAGGTGGTGCGGTCGCCCGCGCGCAGCGGCAGCAGGGAGGCGGTCGCGACGGCCAGCCCGGCCACGGAGATCCAGCCGAGGAGGGGCTTGCGCCGCTCGGCCACGAACAGGTCGGCCACCAGGACGGCCAGGGCGACCGCGGCGGTGACGACCACGGGGGCGATGGCGAGCCAGTCGACGGACTGGACCAGGCTCGCGGTCGGTCCGGTGGCGGCTGTGGTGGACAGGGCCGTCATGAGTTGCCTCCTGCGAGGAGCTTCTGGACGGCCGGGTCGGTGAGGCCGAGGAGGACAGCGGGCCACAGGCCGGCGAGGACGGTGAGGGCGGCGAGCGGGGTCCAGGCCGCGAACTCGTAGCGCTGGACGTCCGCGAGGGCGCCGGGGGCGGCGCTCTCGGCCTTCGGGTCGCCCATGCAGACGCGCCGCACGACGATCAGGAGGTAGGCGGCGGTGAGCAGGGTGCCGAACGCGCCGATGGCCGTGTAGGTGAGGAACGCGGGACGGGACAAGCCCTCGGCCGGGTCGAAGGCCCCGAACAGGGCCAGCATCTCGCCCCAGAAGCCGGCCAGGCCGGGCAGGCCCAGCGAGGCGACGGCGGCGAAGGCGAGGAGTGCGCCGAGGCGGGGGGCGCGGCCGTAGAGGGCGGCGCCGGTGGCTCCGGCGAGGGTGTCGAGGTCGGCGGTGCCGTACCGGTCCTTGAGGGCGCCGACGAGGAAGAAGAGGAGGCCGGTGATCAGGCCGTGGGCGATGTTGGCGAACAGGGCGCCGTTGACGCCGGTCGGGGTCATGGAGGCGATGCCGAGCAGGACGAAGCCCATGTGGCCGACGGAGGAGTACGCGATGAGGCGCTTGAGGTCGCCCTTGTTGCCCTTGCGGGCCAGTGCGAGGCAGGCGAGGGAGCCGTAGACGATGCCGACGGCCGCGAACGCGCCGAGGTAGGGGGCGAGGGTGTGCATGCCGTCGGGGGTGACGGGGAGCAGGATGCGGACGAAGCCGTACGTGCCCATCTTGAGCAGGACGCCGGCCAGCAGGACGGATCCGACGGTGGGAGCGGCGGTGTGGGCGTCCGGGAGCCAGCTGTGCAGCGGCCACATGGGGGTCTTCACGGCGAGGCCGATGCCGATGGCCAGGACCGCCAGGAGCTGGGTGGTGCGGGTCAGTCCGCGGCCGTTGTCAGAGGCCAGTGCCACCATGTCGAAGGTGCCGCTGTTCAGTCCGATGAGGAGCAGGCCGAGCAGCATGACGACGGAGCCGAGGAGGGTGTAGAGGATGAACTTCCAGGCGGCGGCCTGCCGCTGAGCACCGCCCCAGCGGGCGATGAGGAAGTACATCGGGATGAGGACCATCTCGAAGGCGAGGAAGAAGAGCAGCAGGTCGAGGACGGCGAAGGTGGCGAGGGTGCCGGACTCGAGTACGAGGAGCAGCGCGACGAAGGCCTTCGGGGAGGGGCCCTCGGGGAGCTTGAAGTAGCTGTAGAGCGCGCAGAGGAAGAACAGCAGCGCGGTCATCAGGAGGAGGGGGAGCGAGATGCCGTCGACGCCGAGGTGGATCCGGACGTTCAGCGCCTGGATCCAGCTGATGTCCGTCGTGGCCTGGAAGCGGGACGGGGCGTCGTGGTCGAAGCCGAGGGTGAGGGCGATCGCCGCGGCGAGGATCACGCCGGTCACGGTCACGCCGTGGCGGAGCACGGCCTGTTCGGGGCTGCGGCCCCTGAGCCCGGGCGGGGGCGGCAGGAGGGCCGCGGCGGCGCCGAGGAGCGGTGCGGCCACGAGGAACGCCAGAAGGAACTGCATCACGGACGGGCTGATATCAATCACGGCTGACTCACGGCTCACGATCCGGCGTTGACGTTGGCGAGGACGGCGGTGGCGATCGCCAGGACCACGGCGCCGGCGAGCAGGGCGCTCAGGTAGCTCTGCACGTTGCCGGTCTGGGCGCGGCGGACGAGGCTGCCGAGCAGCCGGGGGGCGATGCCCGCGCCGCGGACGTAGGCGTCCACGACCTCGCGGTCGAGGAAGCGGACCAGGCTCGCGGCGCCGCGTACGGGGCGGACGAAGAGCCGGTCGTAGACGGCGTCGAGGTGGAAGCCGTCGGCTGCGTGGCGGTGCAGGGGGCCGAGGAGTGCCTTGCCGGGGTCGGGGGCGGTGCCGGCGGGGACGGCGGGGTGGTCGTGGGTGACCTCGGCGACCTCGGGGGTCTCGGCGGCCGATTCCGCGGCGGCGGCCGCCACGGGCACTGCGGCGCCGGTTCCGGCTCCGGTGGCGCTCCTGGCGACGGCGTTCTGCCACAGGCCGTAGGTCAGCAGGACACCGATGAGGGCGGCGCCGGTGCCGAGGAGCGAGGTCGTCAGGGTCGGGACGAGCTGACCGCCGTCGAACCAGTCGGCGATCGGCCACGCCGCGACGCCGAAGGCGAGCGAGGGGATCGCCAGGAGCCACAGGACGCCGGTCATGGCGACGGGTTCCTTGCCGTGGTCGGGGGCGGCGGCGCCCCGGCCGCGGAAGGCCATGAGCCACAGCCGGGTGGCGTAGGCGGCGGTGAGCAGGGCGGTCAGCAGGCCGCCGACCAGTACCAGCCAGCCGGCGGCGGCCGGTGCCTGCTCGGCGTGTCCGGCGGCGGCGGCTTCGGCGGCGACGAGGACGGCTTCCTTGGAGAAGAAGCCGGCGAAGGGCGGGAAGGCGGCGAGCGCGAGGAGCGCGACCGTCATCGTCCAGAAGGCGTCGGGGATGCGCTTGGCCAGGCCGTCCATGCGGGCCATGGCGGCCAGGGAGTTCGTCCCGGCGGCGTGGATGATCACGCCTGCGCCGAGGAACAGGAGCGCCTTGAAGGCGCCGTGGGACAGGAGGTGGAAGACGGCCGCGCCGCGGTCGCCGACGGCCAGGGCTCCGGTCATGTAGCCGAGCTGGCCGACCGTGGAGTAGGCGAGGACGCGTTTGATGTCGTCCTGGGCGAGGGCGGCGAGGCCCGAGCCGATCATCGTGACGGCCGCCATGACGGCCATGACGACCAGCGCGGCCTGCGAGGCCGCGAAGACCGGGAGGAGGCGGGCGATGAAGTAGACACCGGCGGCGACCATCGTCGCGGCGTGGATCAGCGCGGAGACCGGGGTGGGGCCCGCCATGGCGTCCGGGAGCCAGGTGTGCAGCGGGAACTGCGCGGACTTGCCCGCGACGCCGGCGAGCAGGAGCAGCGCGATCGGCGTGGGGTGGTCGAGGCCGCCCGCGGCGACCGTGTCCAGGATCTTCGTGATGCGGAAGGAGTCGGCGTCGGCGGCGAGCGCGAACAGGCCGATCAGGAAGGGGACGTCGCCGAGCTTGGTGACGAGGAAGGCCTTGAGGGAGGCGGAGCGGGCCGCTTCGGTCTCCCAGTAGTGGCCGACCAGGAAGTACGAGCAGATGCCCATGATCTCCCAGCCGACCAGCAGCACCATCAGGTCGCCGGAGTAGACGACGAGCAGCATGGCGGAGGTGAAGAGGGACACCAGGGCGGCGTACGAGGGGTAGCGGGGGTCCTCGCGGAGGTACGCCGTCGAGTACAGCTGTACGCAGGTGGCGACGATCCCGACGAGGACGGCGACCAGCACGGCGAAGCCGTCCAGCTGGAGCGAGAGCTCGATGGGAACGGAGCCGGTCGGGGTCAGCTCGGTCGCGGTGGCGATGGCCGGGCCGCCGCCTTGGCGGACGGCGACGAGCACGGCCAGGACGGCGGCGCCCAGGGTCGGGAGCACGGCGAGCGGCCGGACGAAGCCGGGGGCGCTGCGGCCGAGGAGGAGTCCGGCCACCGCACCCAGGAAGGGGAGGAGGGGGACGAGCACGGCGAGGGTCGGGGTGGTCACGCGGCGGCCTCGCTCTGCGCGTTCGGGCTGGTCGGCGTGGTGGACGCGGGCTCGTGGCCCTCGGCGGTGTCACGGAGCCTGTCGACGTCCGAGGTGCCGCGGTTGCGGTACACCATCAGCACGATCGCGAGGCCGATGCCGATCTCGGCGGCGGCGATGGCGATGGTGAAGAGGGTGAGGGCCTGGCCCGCGTGGAGGGTGTCGCGCAGCCAGACGTCGAAGGCCACCAGGTTGAGGTTGACGGCGTTGAGCATCAGCTCGACGGACATCAGGACCAGGATGGCGTTGCGGCGGGCGAGCACTCCGTACAGGCCCGTGCAGAAGAGGAGCGCCGCGAGCACGGCGGGGTAGGCGAGGTGCATCAGCGCTGCCCCTTGTCACGGGCGTCGGCGGCGGTGGCCGCTGGGGTGCCGGCTTCGGCGTCGGCCGGTCCGGTCCTGCGGGACAGCACGATGGCGCCGATCAGGGCGGCCAGGAGGAGGACGGAGAGGGCTTCGAAGGGCAGCACCCAGTGCTGGAAGAGGATCTCGCCCGAGACCTTCGTCGAGCCCTGGACGGGTCCGTCGAGGTCGATCCAGGTGGTGCGGAAGGCGTCGACGACGACCCAGACGAGCGCGACGGCGGCGGTGACGGCGACGCCGAGCGCGACCCAGCGGTTGCCGGAGTCGGCGTCCGGGGAGCGGCCGATGGGGGCCTTGGTGAGCATCAGTCCGAAGAGGAGGAGGACGACCACGGATCCGAGGTAGATCAGGACCTGGACCCAGGCGATGAACTCGGCGGTCAGCAGCAGGTACTCGACGGCGATGCCGCCGAGCGCGACGACCAGCCAGAGCGCGGCGTGCACCAGCTGCTTGGTGGTGACCGTGACGACGGCCGCGCCGAGGGTGGCGAGGCCGACGAGGACGAAGGCGATCTCGACGCCGGTCGGGGACAGGAAACCGGGCCCGGCCGAGGCGGATGCGGCCAGGGTGGCGGCGGGGGTCACGCGTTTGCCTCCGGGGTCGCGGTGGTCGGCGGTTCGGTCTCCGTGCCGGTCCCGGCCGCGGTGGCGGCCTCCGCGGCGGCCTCGGCGGCGGCCTCGGCGGCGGCTGCGGCGGCTTCGGCCTTCTCCACCGCCTTGCGGGCGGCGGCGACTTCCTTGGGCTCCTCGGCGGCCGGATCCAGGGCGGGCGGCGCAGGGACGGTCCACATCCACTCGCGGAGCTTGTCCCGCTCGTGCGTCAGTTCGTGGATGTCGGTCTCCGCGTACTCGAACTCCGGCGACCAGAAGAGGGCGTCGAAGGGGCACACCTCGATGCAGATGCCGCAGTACATGCAGAGGGAGAAGTCGATGGCGAAGCGGTCGAGGACGTTGCGGCTGCGCTCGCGGCCACCGGGGGTGGACGCGGGGACCGTCTCCTTGTGGGAGTCGATGTAGATGCACCAGTCGGGGCACTCGCGGGCGCACAGCATGCAGACCGTGCAGTTTTCCTCGAACAGGCCGATGACCCCGCGGGAGCGGGGCGGGAGTTCGGGCTGGACCTCGGGGTACTGGGCGGTGTGCGAGCGCTTCGTCATCGTGCGCAGCGTGACCGCCAGGCCCTTGGCGAGGCCGGATCCGGGGATGGGCATCAGTTGATCGCCACCTTCACGATGCCGGTGAGCGCGATCTGGGCGAGCGCGAGCGGGATGAGTACGGTCCAGGCGAGCTTCTGGAGCTGGTCCTCGCGCAGCCGCGGGTAGCTCACGCGGAGCCAGATCACGAGGAAGGCGAGGACCGCGGTCTTGAGGAGGGTCCACACCCAGCCGAGGCCGTCGGCCCCGAGGGGGCCGTGCCAGCCGCCGAGGAACAGGACGGTGGTGAGGGCGCAGAGCACGACGATGCCGGCGTACTCGGCGAGCAGGAACAGCGCGAAGCGCAGGCCGGTGTACTCGGTGTACGCGCCGAAGATGATCTCGGAGTCGGCGACGGGCATGTCGAAGGGGGGCCGCTGGAGTTCGGCGAGGCCGGCGGTGAAGAAGACGAGCGCGCCCACGATCTGCCAGGGCAGCCACCACCATTGGAAGGCGTCCACGATGCCGGGGAGGGAGACCGTCCCGGCGGCCATGGCCACGGAGGCCGCGGCGAGGAGCATGGGGAGCTCGTAGGCGAGCAGCTGGGCTGCGGTGCGCAGGCCTCCGAGCAGCGAGAACTTGTTCGCGGAGGCCCAGCCGGCCATCAGCGAGCCGAGGACTCCGACGCCCATGACGGCGAGGACGAAGAACACGCCGGCGTCGATGACCTGCCCGACCGCGCCTTCGCCGGGGCCGATGGGGACGGCGACGAGGACGAGGAGGTACGGGAGCAGGGCGACGGCGGGGGCGAGCTGGAAGATCCGCCGGTCGGCATTGGCCGGGACGATGTCTTCCTTCTGCGCGAACTTCACGCCGTCGGCGACGAGCTGGGCCCAGCCGTGGAATCCGCCGGCGTACATGGGGCCGAGGCGGCCCTGCATGTGCGCCATCACCTTGTGCTCGGTCTGCCCGACGACGAGCGGGAGCACGAGGAAGACGGCGAAGACGATCAGCAGCCGCAGGGCGACGTCGAGGACCTCGTTCACGCGTCGCCTCCGTTGTCGCGGGTGGGTTCGGCCTCGGGCGCGGTCTTCGGCCCGGGCGCGGGCGCCGGATCGGGCTTCGCCGCGGGCTCGGGCTTCGCCGTGGGCTTGTCCTGCGGTTCGGCCGCGGGCTGGGGCTCGGGCTGCGCGTCGGCGGCGGGCTCGGGCTGGGGCTCGGGCTGCGCGTCGGCCGCGGGCTCGGGCTGGGGCTCGGGCTGCGCGTCGGCCGCGGGCTCGGGCTTCGCCGCGGGCGCGGGGGCCGGCTTCGCCGGGGGCTCATCGAAGGCGGGCTTCGGGTCGTGCCAGGGGGCGTCGGAGCTGCGCGGCGCCGGGCGGGCGGGAGCCTGCGGCGGCTCCGACCCCGGGCCGGCCTGACTCGCCGAACCGTCCGACACCGAACGGGTACGACGCACCGGCCGCACCGGGGCCTCCGACTCCGAAACAGGGGCGTCCGACACCGGACCCGCCTGACTCGCCGAACCGTCCGACACCGAACGGGTACGACGCACCGGCCGCACCGGGGCCTCCGACTCCGAAACAGGGGCGTCCGACCCCGGACCCGCCTGACTCGCCGAACCGTCCGACACCGAACGGGTACGACGCACCGGCCGCACCGGGGCCTCCGGCTCCGGGGCGGCCGTGCCCTCCGCCGCGGGGCGGGGGCGGCGGGCCGGGGCGCCCTCGCGGGCGGCGCCGGCGGCGCGGGGGGTACGGGCCGGGCGGGCGGGGGCCGGCGGGAGCTGGCCCTTCATCGGCCCCCAGTCGTTCGGGTCCGGGACGCCCGGCGGAAGCATCTGGCGGCGCTTGGGCGCGTCCGGGTCGTGGGCCTCGCCCGGCTCCTTGGCACCGGGCCAGGCCTTGGCGACGCGCGCGGCCAGGACGAAGTCCTTGCGCAGCGGGTGCCCCTCGAAGTTCTCGGGGAGCAGCAGGGGGACGAGGTTCGGGTGGTCCGTGAAGGTCACCCCGAACATCTCGAAGGTCTCGCGCTCGTGCCATTCCGCGCCCGCGTAGACCGCGACCGCGGACGGCAGGGCGGGGGCCGTGTGCGGGACGGTCGTACGGAGCAGCAGCCGGCGTACGCGGTGGTTCTCCAGCGAGACCAGGTGTGCGCAGATCCGGAAGCCGGTGCCCGGCTCGTCGACGGCGCTCAGCCAGTCGAAGTACGTGCAGCCCAGCTTGTCCCGGGCGATCTCCAGCGAGGAGATCCACGAGCCGACGGGCACGTCCACCGTCAGGACGTCGTACGCGAACGAGCCCACGGCCTCTTCGCCGAAGACCGCCGGCGCCGCGTCGGGCAGGGAGTCGTAGAGGTTCACGCGCCGCTCCCGGGGGCCTGCGGAGGCGTGACCAGGCCGCTGGTGAGCTGGGACACGGACGGGTCCGTCGCGTAGCGGTCGGCGAGCGACTCGCGGGCGATCTTCTCCTGGAGCTTGAGGATGCCCTGGAGCAGCGCCTCCGGCCGGGGCGGGCAGCCGGGGACGTAGACGTCGACCGGGATGATCTGGTCCACGCCCTTCGTCACCGAGTACGAGTCCCAGTAGGGGCCGCCGCAGTTGGAGCAGGCGCCGAAGGAGATGACGTACTTCGGCTCCGGCATCTGCTCGTAGAGCCGCTTCACCGCGGGCGCCATCTTGTCCGTGACGGTGCCCGAGACGATCATGAGGTCGGCCTGGCGGGGCCCCGGTGCGAAGGGGATGACGCCGAGGCGGATGAAGTCGTGGCGGGCCATCGACGCGGCGATGAACTCGATCGCGCAGCAGGCGAGGCCGAAGTTGAAGACCCACAGGCTGTACCGGCGGCCCCAGTTCAGGACCACCTTCATCGGTTCCGGCGCGAGGCGGGAGAGCACTCCCAGACGCTTCGGCTCCGGGAGCAGCTGGGGCTCGGCCGGTGTGCGGGCCGGTGTCACGTCCATTCGAGGACGCCCTTCTTGTACGCATAGAGCAGGCCGACGGCCAGGAAGCCCAGGAAGATGAACATCTCCACGAGGGTCGTGGCGCCGTAACCGGCGGCGGCGAACACCGTCGCCCACGGGAACAGGAAGATCGAGTCGACGGCGAAGATGACGTAGAGGAAGGCGTAGACGTAGTAGCGGACCTGGGTGTGCGCCCAGCCCTCGCCCACCGGGTCCACACCGCATTCGTACGTCAGCAGCTTCTCGGGGGTCGGTACGACGGGGCGCAGCAGGCGGCCGGCGCCGAACGCCACGGCCACGAACAGCACACCGAGGACGGCCAGCAGGCCGACGACCGAATAGCTCCGGAAATAGTCGGCTGCGAGCACGGTTACGGTCGATACCGTTGGGTCGGACACGTCCGTTCCTCGCTCCTTGGCCACTGTCGGCGATCTGTTACGCACGGGAGTCTAGGGCCTGCCTCACACGGGGTGGGGTTATCCCCCGTTCACAGCACCCCGGCCACCCCATGGCATCAGTGCGTCGCGCTTGACAGGCTGTGGCGCATGACCACGAGCCATGACATCCCCGACGGGGACCAGCCTCCCCCCGTGCGTGCCGTCTTCGCTGCCGCGACGTGGAAGGAGATGGCCCATCTCCTGACCAACCTGCCGGTGGCGATCGTCGGATTCGTTTACACAGTTGTCATGGTTGCCACCGCCGGCGGTCTTTCGGTGACCGCGATCGGTCTTCCGCTGCTCGCTTGCGGTCTTTTCGGGTCCCGGCAGCTGGGACGGCTGGAGCGGGCTCGGGCCCGCGCGCTCCTGGGCGTACGGGTGGACGAGCCGACGCCGATTCCCGGTCCACGGCGGGCCGGGGGGTTCTTCCCCTGGCTGTGGACGTCCATCAAGGATCCCGTCGGCTGGCGGACCGTGCTGTACGAGCTGATCCGGCTGCCGTGGGGCGTCCTGACCTTCAGTATCGCGCTGACCGGGCTGTTCGTGCTGTGGCCGGTGCTGCCGTACGTGGTGCGCGGCCTGGCGAACGCGGACCGGGCGATGGTACGGGGCCTGCTGTCGCCCTCGGACGAGCTGGAGCGGCGGATCGCCGAGCTGGAGTCCGGCCGGGGCGTGGTGGTCGACACCGCGGCCGCCGACCTGCGGCGCATCGAGCGGGACCTGCACGACGGGGCGCAGGCGCGGCTGGTGGCGCTGGCGATGGGGCTGGGCCTGGCGAAGGAGAAGCTGCTGGAGGACCCGGAGGGGGCGGCGGCGATGGTCGACGAGGCGCACGGGGAAGTGAAGCTGGCCCTGCAGGAACTGCGGGACCTGGCGCGGGGCATCCACCCGGCGGTGCTGACCGACCGCGGTCTGGACGCGGCGCTGTCGTCGGTGGCGGCGCGGTGCGTGGTGCCGGTGAAGGTGTCGGTGGACCTGCCGGCGCGGCCGGCGGAGGCGATCGAGGGGATCGCGTACTTCGTGGTGTCGGAGCTGCTGCAGAACGTGAGCAAGCACGCGCGGGCGCAGGGTGCGGGCGTCGAGGTGTGGCGGTCGGGGGCGCGGCTGCTGATCCGGGTCTCGGACGACGGGCGGGGTGGTGCGCGGTTGTCCGGCGGGACGGGGATGGCGGGGCTCGCGGAGCGGTTGGGGGCGGTGGACGGGGTGTTCGTCCTGGACTCCCCCGAGGGGGCGGGGACGGTGGTCACGGCGGAGCTGCCGTGGCGCGGCCGCGGGTAGGTGGGGTGGTGGTGCTTGAGCGGGGCTCCCGGCCGGGTCGGCGGGGGCCCCGTTCGTGCGTCCGCGCGGCGACGCCTCCCGGGGCGCCGCCCCGGACCCCGCGCCTCGAACGCCGGCCGGACCGGATCTGCCCCCCGGCTGCCCGGGCTCGGCCGGGCTGGAGTCCGTCCGGGTGTGGGTGGGGGGTTAACCCCCCTGTCGAGAGGCCCACTCGCCGCATGGTCCGGCGGCATGGGGGGCGGGAGGGTGGGGGGTGTGGAGAGAAGACGGGAAGGGTGGGTCGGGAGCATGGACGACGGCTTGGGTTCGGGGACGGGGATCGGTGCGGCGCTGCGGGCGCCCGTCGCCGGGCGGACGTGGCGGGAGCTGGGGTACCTGCTGCTCGGGCTGCCGCTCAGCACCCTGTACTTCTCCCTCGCCGTGGCCGGCGTGAGCGTCGGCGCCGGGCTTCTGGTGACCTTCCTCGGGATCCCCGTGCTGGCGGGGGTGCTCGCGATGTGCCGCGGGTTCGGGCAGCTGGAGCGGGCCCGGGCACGGGTCCTGCTCGGTGTGCGCTTCGCCGGCCCCGCGCCGGTCCGGGCGCGGAAGGGCGGGGCCCTGGCCGCCATGGGGGCGATGCTCAAGAGCGGGAGCGCCTGGCGGCACCTGCTGTACTCCGTGGTCCACTTCCCGTGGGCGGTGTTCGGCTTCTGCGTGGCGCTGACGTTCTGGACGACCGGCTGGAGCCTCCTGCTGTACCCGGTCTGGTTCTGGGTCTTCCCCGCCTTCACCGACCAGCCCGGCCTGCAGCTCTTCCAGAACGGCGACTACTCCTACTACCTCGACTCGCCCGCCGCGATCCTCCTGACCTTCCTGGTCGGGGCAGTCCTCACCCTCGCCACCCCGTGGGTGCTGCGGGCCCTGACCTGCGTCGACCGGCTGATGGTCGGCGGGCTGCTCGGGCCGTCGCGCCTGGACGACCGCGTCAGCGAGCTGGAGTCCGGCCGCGGGGTGGTCGTGGACACGGCCGCCGCCGACCTGCGGCGCATCGAGCGGGACCTGCACGACGGGGCCCAGGCCCGCCTCGCCGCCCTCGCCATGGACCTGGGGCTGGCGAAGGAGAAGCTCACCGAGGATCCGCGGGCCGCGGCCCGGGTGGTGGACGAGGCGCACGGGGAGGTCAAGATCGCCCTCCAGGAGCTGCGCGACCTGGCCCGGGGGATCCACCCGGCGGTGCTGACCGACCGCGGCCTGGACGCGGCGCTGTCGTCGGTGGCGGCGCGGTGCGCGGTGCCGGTGCGGGTGTCCGTGGACCTGCCGGCCCGCCCCGCGGCCGCGATCGAGGGGATCGCGTACTTCACCGTCTCGGAGCTGCTGCAGAACGTCAGCAAGCACGCCCTGGCCCGGTCGGCCTCCGTGGACGTGTGGAAGGCCGGGGAGCGGCTGCTGATCCAGGTGGCCGACGACGGCCGCGGCGGGGCGGACGCCGGGGCCGGGACGGGGCTGGCGGGGCTGACCGGGCGGCTGGACGCCGTCGACGGGCTGCTGGTCGTCGACTCCCCGGCCGGCGGCGGGACCACGGTCACCGCCGAGCTCCCCTGGCGCGCGTGACCGCCGTCCCGCCCGGCCGGGACGGGCGTGCGTGACCGCCGTCCCGCCCGGCCCGGACCCGAAAACTCCCGCCGCACGTCCACCCGTTGTCCCGGCTCTGCCTGGATCCGGCCTCGAGGCTGGGATGCTTGGCTGGGTAACGGGATGCGGGAACGAGTGGACGCGGGAGCTGCTGGATCGTGGAAGACAGGGTGCGGGTGGTCATCGCCGAGGATTCAGTGCTGCTGCGCGAGGGCCTGACCCGGTTGCTGACCGACCGGGGGCATGACGTCGTCGCGGGCGTCGGGGACGCGGAAGCCCTGATCAAGACGGTGGGGGAACTGGCGGCGGAGGACGCGCTGCCGGATGTGGTGGTGGCCGACGTGCGGATGCCGCCGACCCACACCGACGAGGGCGTACGGGCTGCCGTACGGCTGCGTCGCGAGCATCCCGGGATAGGCGTGCTGGTGCTGTCGCAGTACGTGGAGGAGCAGTACGCCACCGAACTCCTCGCCGGTTCCAGCACCGGGGTGGGGTACCTGCTCAAGGACCGGGTCGCCGACGTGCGGGAATTCCTGGACGCCGTGGTCCGCGTGGCCCGGGGCGGTACCGCCCTGGACCCCGAGGTGGTGGCCCAGCTGCTCGGCCGCAGCCGGAAGCAGGACGTGCTCGCGGGCCTGACCCCGCGCGAGCGCGAGGTGCTCGGCCTGATGGCCGAAGGCCGTACCAATTCCGCCGTGGCCAAGCAGCTGGTGGTCAGCGACGGGGCGGTGGAGAAGCACGTCAGCAACATCTTCATGAAGCTCGGCCTCTCGCCCAGTGACGGGGATCACCGGCGTGTTCTGGCCGTTCTCACTTACCTGAGATCGTGATCGACTGACACTCTGTCAGATATGGCATACCGGTCGGATCGTCTCAAGGGGCGGTCCGACGGTCCAGAATGTGGTCGCCCTCTTGGACCTGATCGCTACGGACGTAGGGTGGGTCTTGGGGAACCACGCCTCGGAGGAGGTCCAGTTCAGTGACCAGCCAGGTCAGCAGCCCAGCCGAGCAGGCCGACGGGGCCGACGGAGCGACCGTCGGCGGACAGCGCACTCCGGCGGCCCCCGGCGGCAAGGAAGTCCGCCGCCTCGATCGTGTGATCATCCGATTCGCAGGCGACTCGGGTGACGGTATGCAACTCACCGGTGACCGGTTCACGTCGGAAACGGCGTCGTTCGGCAACGACCTGTCGACGCTGCCGAACTTCCCGGCCGAGATCCGGGCACCTGCCGGAACCCTGCCGGGCGTCTCCTCGTTCCAGCTGCACTTCGCCGACCACGACATCCTCACGCCGGGCGACGCCCCGAACGTGCTGGTGGCGATGAATCCGGCGGCGCTGAAGGCGAACATCGGGGACGTGCCGCGCGGCGCGGAGATCATCGTCAACACCGATGAGTTCACCAAGCGCCCGATGGCCAAGGTCGGGTACGCGACCTCCCCGCTGGAGGACGGCTCCCTCGACGCCTACAACCTGCACCCGGTCCCCCTGACCACGCTGACGGTCGAGGCCCTGAAGGACTTCGGGCTGCCCCGCAAGGAGGCCGAGCGCAGCAAGAACATGTTCGCGCTGGGGCTGCTGTCGTGGATGTACCACCGGCCGACGGAGGGTACGGAGGCCTTCCTGCGGCAGAAGTTCGCGAAGAAGCCGCAGATCGCGGAGGCGAACGTCGCCGCGTTCCGGGCGGGCTGGAACTTCGGGGAGACGACCGAGGACTTCGCGGTCTCCTACGAGGTCGCGCCCGCGAGCCAGGCCTTCCCCACCGGCACCTACCGCAACATCTCGGGGAACCTCGCCCTGTCCTACGGCCTGATCGCGGCCGGCCAGCAGGCGGACCTGCCGCTGTACCTGGGCTCGTACCCGATCACCCCGGCCTCCGACATCCTGCACGAGCTGTCCCGGCACAAGAACTTCGGCGTGCGGACCTTCCAGGCCGAGGACGAGATCGCCGGGATCGGCGCGGCGCTGGGCGCGGCGTTCGGCGGGGCCCTGGCGGTGACGACCACCTCGGGGCCGGGCGTGGCGCTGAAGTCGGAGACCATCGGGCTGGCGGTGTCGCTGGAGCTGCCGCTGCTGATCGTGGACATCCAGCGCGGCGGCCCGTCCACCGGCCTGCCGACCAAGACCGAGCAGGCGGACCTGCTGCAGGCCATGTACGGGCGCAACGGCGAGGCCCCGGTCCCGATCGTCGCTCCCCGCACCCCGGCGGACTGCTTCGACGCGGCGCTGGAAGCGGCCCGGATCGCCCTGACCTACCGGACGCCGGTGTTCCTGCTCTCCGACGGGTACCTCGCCAACGGCTCCGAGCCGTGGCGGATCCCCGAGGTCGCCGACCTGCCCGACCTGAAGGTCAGGTTCGCCACCGCGCCCAACCACACCCTGCCCGACGGCAGCGAGGCCTTCTGGCCCTACAAGCGCGACCCGCAGACCCTGGCCCGCCCCTGGGCCGTCCCGGGCACCCCGGGCCTGGAGCACCGCATCGGCGGCATCGAGAAGCAGGACGGCACCGGGAACATCTCCTACGACCCGGCCAACCACGACTTCATGGTCCGCACCCGCCAGGCCAAGATCGACAACATCACGGTCCCGGACCTGGAGGTGGACGACCCCCACGGCGCCCGGACCCTGGTCATCGGCTGGGGCTCCACGTACGGCCCGATCACCGCCGCGGTCCGCCGCGTGCGCGCCGCCGGCCGGCCCGTCGCCCAGGCGCACCTGCGCCACCTGAACCCCTTCCCGGGGAATCTGGGGGCGGTCCTGGGGCGTTACGACAAGGTAGTGGTACCGGAGATGAACCTCGGGCAGCTGGCCACTTTGATCCGGGCGAAATACCTGGTCGACGCCCAGTCGTACCACCAGGTCAACGGAATGCCGTTCAAGGCCGAGCAGCTCGCCACGGTTCTCGAGGAGGCCATCAATGACTGAGGTGACGGACGCTCCCGCCGGCCACCGCGACCTGCTGTCGCTGGTGCCCAAGGCCGACGCGAAGCAGTCGATGAAGGACTTCAAGTCCGACCAGGAGGTCCGCTGGTGCCCCGGCTGCGGCGACTACGCCGTCCTCGCCGCCGTCCAGGGGTTCATGCCCGAACTCGGCCTGGCGAAGGAGAACATCGTCTTCGTCTCCGGGATCGGCTGCTCCTCCCGCTTCCCGTACTACATGAACACCTACGGGATGCACTCCATCCACGGCCGTGCCCCCGCCATCGCCACCGGGCTGGCCACCTCGCGCCGCGACCTGTCCGTCTGGGTCGTCACGGGTGACGGTGACGCCCTGTCCATCGGCGGAAACCACCTGATCCACGCGCTGCGCCGCAACGTCAACCTCAAGATCCTGCTGTTCAACAACCGGATCTACGGGCTGACCAAGGGCCAGTACTCCCCCACCTCGGAAGTCGGCAAGGTCACCAAGTCCACGCCGATGGGCTCCCTGGACGCCCCCTTCAACCCGGTGTCCCTCGCCATCGGCGCCGAGGCCTCCTTCGTCGCCCGCACGGTCGACTCCGACCGCAAGCACCTGACCGAGGTGCTGCGCCGGGCCGCGGACCACCAGGGCACCGCCCTGGTGGAGATCTACCAGAACTGCAACATCTTCAACGACGGGGCCTTCGAAGCGCTCAAGGACAAGGACCAGGCCCTGGAAGCGGTGATCCGCCTCGAACACGGCCGTCCCATCCGCTTCGGCGCCGACGACGCCAACGGGGTCGTGCGCAACCCCGCGACCGGCGACCTGGAGGTCGTCACGGTGACCCCGGAGAACGAGGCGCGCGTCCTCGTCCACGACACGGGCGTCGCCAGCCCCACCCACGCCTTCGCCCTCTCCCGCCTCGCCGACCCGGACACGCTCCACCGCACGCCCATCGGGGTCTTCCGCGACGTCGAACGGCCCGTCTACGACACCCTCATGGCCGACCAGCTCGACACCGCGATCGACCGCAACGGCAAGGGCGACCTCACCACCCTCCTGCACGGCAACGACACCTGGACCGTCGTCGGCTGAGCTGCCGGCGCGGCGACCCGCCGGAGGCGCACACCGCCGGACGCGGCCCCGCAAACGCACGGAGCCCGGATCTCCCAGAGATCCGGGCTCCGTGCGTTGCGGGCTCCGGCCCCCTCCGGGCACCACCGGCCGAGATGTCATGAGTATCTCCGTAAGACGGACATGACATCGGGCTCGCGCGGCGCTACCGTCGTCACGGTTGGCTGGAATGCGTACAGGAGGTCCCGTGAAGGCGGAGAACGATCAGCGCGCGGGTCTGCTCAGCGGATTCGGCGCCTACGGGCTGTGGGGGCTGGTCCCCCTCTTCTGGCCCCTCCTGAAGCCCTCGGCACCCGTCGAGATCCTCGCCCACCGCATGGTGTGGTCACTGGCCGTGGTCGGCCTGGCGCTGCTCGCGCTGCGCCGCTGGGGCTGGATACGGGAGCTGCTCCGCCGCCCCCGCAAGCTCGCCCTGACCACGCTGGCCGCCTGTGTGATCACCGTGAACTGGGGCCTGTACATCTGGGCCGTCAACAACGGCCACGTCGTCGAGGCGAGCCTCGGCTACTTCATCAACCCCCTGGTCAGCATCGCGATCGGAGTGCTGGTGCTCGGGGAACGGCTGCGCCGGGCGCAGTGGGCGGCCGTCGCCATCAGCTTCGCGGCCGTGCTGGTGCTCGCGATCGGGTACGGCCGGCCGCCGTGGATCTCACTGGTCCTGGCCTTCTCCTTCGCCACGTACGGGCTGATCAAGAAGAAGCTCGACATGGGCGGGCTGGAGTCACTGACGGCCGAGACCGCCGTGCTGTTCCTGCCCGCCCTCGGTTACCTGCTGTGGCTGGGCACGCAGGGCCGCTCCACCTTCGCCACCGAGGGACTGGGCCACTCCGCCCTGCTCGCCTCGACCGGAGTGGTCACCGCGATCCCGCTGGTGCTCTTCGGCGCGGCCGCGATCCGGGTCCCGCTGTCCACGCTCGGGCTGCTGCAGTACACGGCCCCGGTGTTCCAGTTCGGCCTCGGCGTCCTGTACTTCCACGAGGCGATGCCCCCCGAGCGCTGGGCCGGCTTCTCGCTGGTGTGGGCCGCGCTCGCCCTCCTGACCTGGGACGCGCTGCGCACGAACCGCCGGTCGCGGATGCGGCTCGCGGCCGCGGCGAAGGCACCGGCGGCGGTCGCGGCTCCGACGCGCGAGCCGGCGTAACAGCACACGCTCCACCCCCACGATCCCCGGTGCGGACCCCCCGCACCGGGGATCGTCCGTTTTCCGAACTGCCCTGACCGGATTATGGTCTTGACCGATTGTCATGTTCTCGCTGACCATCAGGCTCGCACTGACGCACTGACGCACGAATGCTCACTCGCGCCACCACCGCACGTTCCGTCATATCCCCGCGGAATCCCGGAGCCCCCCATGAGCCTGTCCGTCTCCCGGCGCCTTGCCGCTGTGACCGCCTTCGCGGTCGCCGGCCTGTTCGCCACCGCCACTCCCGCCGCACTCGCCGCCCCCACGGCGGTCACCGCGGCGCCGACGCCTCCCGACATTCCGCTGGCCAACGTCAAGGCCCACCTGTCGCAGTTCTCCACCATCGCCGCCAACAACGGCGGCAACCGCGCGCACGGCCGGCCCGGCTACAAGGCCTCGATCGACTACGTGAAGGCCAAGCTGGACGCGGCGGGCTTCACCACCACCCTGCAGACCTTCACCTCCAGCGGCGCCACCGGCTACAACCTGATAGCCGACTGGCCGGGCGGCGACCCCAACTCGGTCCTGATGGCGGGCGCGCACCTGGACTCGGTCAGCTCGGGCGCGGGCATCAACGACAACGGCTCGGGCAGCGCGGCCGTGCTGGAGACGGCCCTCGCGGTCTCCCGGGCCGGCCTCCAGCCCACGAAGCACCTGCGCTTCGGCTGGTGGGGCGCGGAGGAGCTGGGCCTGATCGGCTCGAAGCACTACGTCAACAACCTGCCGGCCGCGGAACGCGCGAAGTTCTCGGGCTACCTGAACTTCGACATGATCGGCTCGCCGAACCCGGGCTACTTCGTCTACGACGACGACCCGGCGATCGAGCAGACCTTCAAGAACTACTACGCGGGCCTCGGCGTGCCCACGGAGATCGAGACCGAGGGCGACGGCCGCTCCGACCACGCCTCGTTCAAGAACGTCGGCATCCCGGTCGGCGGCCTGTTCACCGGCGCCAGCCGGACGAAGTCGGCAGCTCAGGCACAGAAGTGGGGCGGCACCTCCGGTCAGGCCTTCGACCGCTGCTACCACTCCTCCTGCGACTCGCTGTCGAACATCAACGACACCGCGCTGGACCGCAACGCGGACGCCGTCGCCTACGCGATCTGGAACCTCGGGGCGGCCACCCCGGTCCCGCCGGGCCCGTCCTTCGAGAACACCGCCGACGTGAACATCCCGGACTCCCCCGCCGCCGCGGTGAACTCGCCGATCACGGTCTCCGGCGTGGCGGGCAACGCTCCCGCGACCACCAAGGTCGACGTGAACATCGTCCACACCTACCGCGGTGACCTGGTGGTCGACCTGGTCGCCCCGGACGGCACGGTCTACAACCTGCACAACCGCTCCGGCGGCAGCGCCGACAACCTCGTGCAGTCGTACACCGTCAACGCCTCCAGCGAGGTCGCGAACGGGGTCTGGCAGCTCCGCGCCAAGGACGGGGCGGCGCAGGACGTCGGCTACATCAACAGCTGGAAGATCAGCTTCTAGGAGACCGCCTCCCAGGAGCCGTCTCCGGGCCGATCGCCCCGATCACCCCCATGGCCTCGGCCGCCGCCGCGGACCCCGCCCCCTCACGGTGCGGGAGCGGCGGCGGCCGAGGTGTTCGGCGCTCCGGGCGTACGGCGGACCGCGTGCGGGTCCCGCACCCCGGCGGGGCGCCGGGTGGTGGTGCTACGCGTCCTCCGCCTCGCCCCGCAGCGAGGCGGGCAGCGGGTCCTGTATGCGGGCGCGCAGTTCCTCGGCCACGGCGGCGACGTCCGCGCGGCCCAGCTTCGCCGCCTCGACCAGGTCGCCGAGCACTTCCGGCGACGGCAGCTGGCCGGCGCCGGCCACGCGCAGGTACGAGCGGGTGGCGGCGGCCGCGTAGAACTCGTTCATCGGGGATTCCAGCGCCGGGCACACCGCGAGGGTGTGCAGGAACGCGGCGGCCCGCCACGCGGTGTCCGGGGCGGGCTGTTCGGGCACCAGGACGAGGTCGTTCTGGTGACGGGCGACGGCGGCGGCCACCCCCGAGGGGTCCCACACGGCGGGGTCGGACGGGAGATGGTGGGCCAGAGCGGTCCAGGCCCACTCCATGGTGATCTTCAATTGCCGAACCGCTCCTGGAAGTAGCTCCAGTGGTCGGCGAACTCCTCTATGCCGGACAGGAAGTTCTTCCGGTCCTCGTCGAGTTCGCGTTCCGTGACCTCGGTGATCAGCGCGGTGACCGTCGTCCCCAGTGCCGCCGCGCGCGCCTTCAGGCGTTCGTGGAACTCTTCGTCCAGGCGGATGGTGACGTGTCTCGACATGCCCTCCACCGTACAGCGGGTGTGCTGTACGCAGGAGGGGAACGGCGGAAGGGTGGGCCGGGACACATCCCCGGCCCACCCTTCGGACAGTCTTCCTACGGGTGACTGCTCGTGACTGACTGCCTGCGACTACTTGTTGGCGTCGGCCGCCTTCACCAGTGCGTCCTTCGTGACGGCGCCCACGTAGACCTTGCCGTCGTCGGTGATCAGCGCGTTGACCACGCGGGTGGAGAAGACGCGGCCCTCGCCGAACTTCCCGGAGACCTTGTCCCCGAGGGAGTCGAGGAACTGCTTGGCCTCCTTGGGCGCGTTCTTGTCGTTCTCCAGGTCCTTGAGGCCCTTGCCCTGGCCGGAGTCGATCCGGGCGATCGTGGCCCAGCCCTCGCCGAGGACCTTCACGTCACCCTTGCCGTTCGCCCCGCCGATCAGGCCCTCCAGCCCCGGGAAGGACTCCAGCGCCTTGAACTCCTTCTCCCCTCGGGCCGACTCGGCCGCGCCCTCGGTCACCTTGGCGCCCTTGGGCGGGGTGAAGGCGAAGGTGTCGGCGGACGGCTTGGCGAAGTCCACCTTGGTGAAGCCCGCGTCCACGATCGGCTTGCCGCCCTGGGTGGACAGCACCTGCACGCGCAGCGGCACGCCGTTCCTGGCGTCCACCGCGATCTGGACCGAGGCGATGGTGGAGCCGCTCTGCTTGGGCTTGAGCACCAGCTGGTAGGCGTCGCGGCCGGCCACCTGGGCCGTGTCGCCGACGCTGACGTCGGTGGTCGGACCGGCTGCCTTCAGGAGGTCCTCGGCGAGCTGCTGGGGCGAGGCGGCCAGGCGGTCACCCGTCTTGTGGTCCTTGCCCTCGCCCTTGCCGCCGTCCCTGCCCGGCTCGGCCTTCTCGTGGAAGACCTCGTTCGACTTGGAGTCGTACCCCCACACGTCGGCGCCGTTGTGGATGAGGCTGTACTCGTCCTTGCCGTCCAGGAAGGTGAGCTTCTGGCGGTCCGGGCCGTCGGCGGCGACACGGAAGGTGTGCGTACCGCTCGCCAGCTGGGCGACCTTGTCCTCCGGGTCGGCGGAGCCTCCCGCCACGCCGCCTCCGCCGAGCAGGCCGGTGGCGATCGTCGGCAGGCCGAGGTCGGTGCTGAGCCTGGCCGTGCCGGACAGCTCCTGGACGTCGGAGGCGGCGACCTTCTCGATCAGCTGCTGCGCCGTCACCTTCGGAAGGTCGGGTCCGCCGGCATTGGCGAAGGCCGGGACCATCGCGACGGTCGCCGCGGCCACACCTGCCACCGCGACCGGTACGGCGTACCGGGCGACCTTGCGAGAAGTCTTCGTATTCGCTGCCATGTGAGTGCCCTGCCCTCTGTGTCGACGGCGGCGACCCCCGTGTCGCCGCGCTCACCCGATCTGGTGGGGTTTGATGACTCCATCTGACCAAATCCGGGGCCCGGGGGCGTCAGTCCCCGGAATCAACTGCGCGTACGACCGTGGGATGACACGGAAGGGGCCCCTCTCCCCCGACCCGTAGGGGTCGACGGGGCGGAAGGGCCCGTTCCATCGTCTCGGGGCGTCTCAGCCCGCGCGGTGGACCACCGCGTCGCACAGCTCTTCCAGCGCCGACTTCGCGAAGCACTCCGGCAGCGGGGCGAGCGTGGCCCGGGCGTCCTCCGCGTACCGGATGGTGTCGCGGCGGGCCTGTTCCAGGGCGGGGTGCGCCCGCAGCCGGGTCAGGACCTCGGCGTGCCGGGCGTCGTCCGTCAGGTCGCCGTCCAGGAGCCGTACGAGCTCCAGGTCCTCCTCCCGGCCGTCGCGGGCCGCGGCCTCGCGCAGCCGCAGCACGGGCAGGGTGGGGATGCCCTCGCGCAGGTCGGTGCCCGGGGTCTTGCCGGACTCGTGCGCGTCGGAGGCGATGTCGAGGACGTCGTCGGCGAGCTGGAAGGCCGTACCGAGCCGCTCCCCGTACTGGGTGAGGATGTCGACGACCGATTCGTCGGCACCGGCCATCAGCGCGCCGAAGCGGCCGGACACGGCGATCAGCGAGCCGGTCTTGCCGGCGATGACGTCGAGGTAGTGGGCGACCGGGTCGCGGCCGTCGCGCGGGCCGGCCGTCTCCAGGATCTGGCCGGTCACCAGCCGCTCGAAGGCCTCGGCCTGGATGCGCACGGCCTCGGGGCCGAGGTCGGCCAGGATGTGCGAGGCGCGGGCGAACAGGAAGTCACCCGTCAGGACGGCCACCGAGTTGCCCCAGCGGGTGTTGGCGCTGGCCACCCCGCGGCGCACGTCCGCCTCGTCCATCACGTCGTCGTGGTAGAGCGTCGCCAGGTGGGTCAGCTCCACCACCACGGCCGACGGCACGATCCCGGGCGCGTACGGATCACCGAACCGCGAAGCGAGCATCACCAGCAGCGGGCGGAAGCGCTTGCCTCCGGCGCGCACCAGGTGCTGTGCGGCCTCGGTGATGAAGGGGACTTCGCTCTTGGTGGCCTCCAGCAGACCCGCCTCGACGGCGGCCAGTCCGGCCTGGACATCGGTCTCAAGAGCCTGGTCCCGCACGCTCAGTCCGAACGGCCCGACGACGGTCACGAGGGGTACTCCTGTCTGCTGACGATCACGGTGACGATCACCTGGATTGTCGATGTGTCGCTGCCATCACTCAAGCCAGCGTATCGGGTCTGTTTTCGATCACCGAGAGCGCCTGCCCGGCCGCCACCCGCGCACCGCCCCAAATGCACCGGTATGTTCTTGAGGAGCCGAATCAACCGGAGATCATGTTTTGTCCAGAACTGCGCCCGACACGGAGGAGCCGGACCCGGAGGCGGACCAGCCGCCACCGGGTGACGACCACGCCTTCCTCGGCCATCCCCGGGGTCTGGCCACCCTCTCCGGACTGGAGGTCTGGGAGCGGTTCTCGTTCCTCGGCATGCAGGCCATCCTCGTCCTCTACTTCGCGGACGCGGTGGCGGACGGCGGCCTGGGCATGGACCCGGGCACCGCGGCCTCCGTCTCGGCGGCCTACGGGACCATGGTCTACCTCGTCTCCGTCGCCGGCGGATGGCTCGCCGACCGGATCCTCGGCTCCTACCGCGCCGTGCTCTGGGGCGGCATCCTGATCGCCTGCGGCCACTACGCCATGGCCGTCCCGACCGCCGTCATGACCTGGACGGGCCTCGGCCTGATCAGCGCGGGCACCGGCCTGCTCAAGCCGAACGTGGCCACCATGGTCGGCAAGCTGTACCGGACGGACGACGACCGGCGCGACGCCGGCTTCGCCCTCTACTACATGGGCATCAACATCGGCGCCTTCGCCGGACCGCTGATCACCGCCTGGCTCGGCGAGCGCCAGGGCTGGCACTGGGGCTTCTCCGCCGCCGCGATCGGGATGACCGCCGGCCTGGTCCAGTACGTCCTGGGCCGCCGGCACCTGGCCGGACGCAAGCACTCCGCAGAGTTCGCCCTCGCGCCCCGGGCGCTGCGCCCCGCCGTGACGAAGATCATCGCCGGCTGCGTCGCCCTCGCCGTGCTCGCCACCCTTCTGGCGACGGCATCCAGGCGCAGGTGGTCAAGGTCTACGGCCAGGTGTCCCACCCCGTGTACTTCGGCTTCAACGGCGCCGTCGCGGTGGCCGCCGGCCTGGTCGTGATCGCGCTGGCGCCGTGGCTGCGGCGCACCATGCACCCCGTCCACTGAGGCTGCGGCCGAGGCGATTGGTGGCTGAACCTGATGATCATCCGCACCGACTTCCCGTACGGGACCACCCGCGAGGACGTCCGGATCCCGATGGCCGACGGCGTGGAGCTCTACGCCCGGATCTGGCGGCCGGTGACGGAGGAGCCCGTACCGGCCCTGCTGGAGTACCTGCCGTACCGCCTGACGGACTGGACGGCGCCGCGTGACCGGCAGCGCCACCCCTGGTACGCGGGGCACGGCTACGCCTCGGTGCGGGTGGACGTGCGCGGCCACGGGTGCAGCGGCGGCCGGCCCGGCGACGAGTACGACGCCCGTGAACTGGCCGACGGCGTCGCGGTCGTGGAGTGGCTCGCGGCCCAGCCCTGGTGCACCGGCTCGGTGGGCATGTTCGGGATCTCCTGGGGCGGGTTCAACTCCCTCCAGATCGCCGCCCTGGCCCCCGAGCCGCTCAAGGCGGTCGTCACCGTCTGCTCGACGGACGACCGGTACGACAACGACGTGCACTACATGGGCGGCTCGGTGCTGGCCGTGGACATGCACGCCTGGGCGGCGGCCATGCTGGCCTTCGCCTCCCGCCCGCCGGACCCGCTCTTCGCCGGGGACGGCTGGCGCCGGCAGTGGCTGGACCGGCTGGAGTCCCTCGAACCGCTCGTCCACACCTGGCTCTCCCACCAGACCCGCGACGGTTACTGGCGCCACGGCAGCGTCTGCGAGGACTACGGGGCGATCGGCGCGGCGGTCCTGGCCGTGGGCGGCTGGCACGACCCCTACCGGGACACCGTGCTCCGGCTGGTCGAGCACCTGCCCGCCGACCGCGTACGGGGCCTGATCGGCCCGTGGTCGCACCAGTACCCCGACCGCGGGCTCCCGCCCGGCCCGGCGATCGGTTTCCTCCAGGAGACCCTGCGCTGGTGGGACCACTGGCTCAAGGGCGCGGACACCGGCGTCATGCGCGAACCGCTGCTCCGCGCCTGGATCAGCGACTCCCACCCGCCCGCCACCGTGTACGAGGAGCTGCCGGGCCGCTGGGTCGGGGAGAAGGCCTGGCCGTCGGCGTCCGTCGTCCCCGTCCCGTACGGGCTCCAGGGCGCCCCCGTGCTCGTGGCCTCCCCGCAGCACACCGGGGTGGACGCGGGCCGCTTCTTCCCCTTCGGCAACGAGGCCGACCTGCCGCCGGACCAGCGCGAGGAGGACGCGAAATCGGCCTGTTTCGAGTTCCCGGTGGGCGAGGGCGAACCGGTGGAGGTCCTCGGCCGGCCCTCGGTGACGCTGCGGCTGCGCCTGGACGTGCCGTACGGGCAGGCCGTGGCCCGGCTGTGCGACGTGGCGCCGGACGGCTCCTCGACGCTGGTCACCCGGGGAGCGCTGAACCTCTCCGCGCGCCGGGGCCGGGAGCAGGCGGTGCCGTGGCCGGTGGGCGCGTACGAGGACGTCACCTTCGAGCTGAACGGGATCGGGCACTCCTTCCCGCCCGGGCACCGGATCCGGCTCGCGGTGTCCTCGGCCTACTGGCCCTGGATCTGGCCGCGAGCGGGCTCCGAGGCGGGCTGGACGCTGGACCCTGCGGGCAGCACCCTGACCCTGCCGGTCCGCACGCCGTCCCCGGGCGACGACGGGATCGTCTTCGACGAGCCGGAGCAGGCGGAGCCGCTGGGGGTGGTCTTCCCCGCGACCCTGGACGAGCCGCGCCCGGAGCGGCTCGTCGTACGGGACGTGGCGCGCGGGACCTGGCGGCTGGAGGTCGACCCGCGGTACGGGGGCACCCGGGTGTACCCGGACGGCCTGGAGTTCAGCGAGGACGCGCGGGAGGTGTACGAGATCCAGGAGGCCGATCCGCTCTCGGCGCGGACCCGCTCGGAGTGGAAGATCCGGCTCCACCGGCCGGAGCTGGGGTGGGACGCGCGGGTGGAGACCCGGTCGGAGATCTCGTGCGACGAGGGCGGTTTCCTGACGTCGGACGAGGTCGTGTGCCGGGAGGGGGACGAGGTCGTCTTCCACCGGACCTGGCAGCGCCGTCTGCCGAGGGCGGCGGGCTGACCTGCCGGGCCCCGGGCGTCCTGCCGGGGCCCGGCGGGCCACCGCTCAGACGGCCTTGACGCCGTCCACGAAGGTGGCGAACGCGGCGGCGGTGAAACCGAGCACGGGGCCCTCGGTGTGCTTGGAGTCCCGGACGGGCACGATGCCGCGCGCGGCGACGAGGTTGGTGGCGACCTCGACGCACTGGCCGCCGTTGTCGCTGTAGGAGGACGTGAACCAGCGGGGGGAATCGCTCATCGCTACGTGCCCTTCGGTCGGTCAGACGGCCTTGACGCCCTCCACGAAAGCAGAGAACGCAGCGGCGGTGAAGTCGAGTTCGGGGCTGTCATCACGCTTGGAGTCCCGGATGGGGACGACACCGCGCGAGGCGACGAGGTTGGTGGCGACCTCGACGCACTGGCCGCCGTTTTCGCTGTAGGAGGACCTGAACCAGCGGGGGGATTCAGTCGTCACGACGTGCCCTTTCGTAGTTGACCGATCATGGCCACAGATGCCGCCTGCGTGTGCGCTTCGGCCTGGAGCTGATGGTAGGCCGTCAGCATGGGCACCACCGAGTTGTTGTCCCGTTCCAGATGGCCCCGTTGGGCGGATTCGGCGTAGGACATGATCGAGCGGTCGGGCAGCGTCAGTACGGTGACCGGCAGACTGAGCGGACGACGCTCTCCCATGTCGAACGGGGCGATCTGAAGCACGGTGTTCGGCAGTTCGGCGAATTCGAGCAGCCGCTCGAACTGGCCCTTCATGAGGGCGGGGCCGCCGATCGGTCGGCGGAGGCAGCTCTCGTCCAGCACCGCGAAGACCACGGGCGGCGGGGTACGGAGCAGAGCGGTCTGTCGCGCCGCAATGACAGCGATGCGCTCGCTCGCCTGATCCGCAGTGATGGCGCCCCTCTTGACGGTGCTCTCGGTGACCACCGTCGCGTACTCCGGCGTCTGGAGCAGCCCCGGTATGACACCCACCTCGTACAGGCGGATCTCCACCGCCCGGCTCTCGTAGGCGAGGAACTCCGGGAAGCCCTCCAGCAGTACGCCGTGCCGGATCTCGCGCCACTCGCGCTCGAACGACCGCTCGCCCTGGCCGGTGCCGAAGACCTCGTCGGCACTGCGCGAAAAACGCAGAGTCGGCACTTTCCGTCCAGTTTCGACCGCCGAGACGTGCGTACTGGAGTACCCGAGCCGCCCGCCCAGGGTTTCCTGCGTCCAGCTCTGCTCCTCCCTCAAGCTGCGCAGACGCGCACCGAAGGCTGCCTGGGGTCCGCGCTCCGGGTTCAACTCCTTGCGGTTCAAGGGCTGTCGACCAATCTTCCGTTCCGATCCGACAGGTTGAAGCCTCCCCCGCCCAGGGCCACTCTGAACCCGATCGGTAGCGACTCGGCTACGGAGAGGAACGGCCATGTCTGCATCGAACGACCCCCATCCCCCGCCCCCCGGCACCGTCGTGGTGGACACGGGACGGGACGACCGCGTCGGGGAGTTCCGCGGGGTAGCCGGCCCGTACTGGGCCCTCCGGCCCGTGCGCGGTGGGCCGGAGTGGGAGGCGGAGCCCCGGGACGTCCGCCCCGCCGAGCCCATGGAGCGGCTACGGGCCGAGATCGCCCGGCGCAACGCCCGCAGCGCGGAGGGGCTGCTGTGACGGCGGACCCGCACCCGGAGCCGTCCGAGGAGGACCGGCCGCTCGCCGAGCTGCGCCGCATCGAGTCGGACCCCGCCTACCGGGCCCTGTTCCTGTCCCGGCTGGACACGGCGATCGCCGGGCGGGAGGCGGAGCGGGACGCGTTCGCGGCGGCCGTGGCGGCGGCGGCCGACCGGCTCCGGGGGCTGCTCCGCTCCCGCCCGGCGAGCGACGAGGCGCGGCGGGAGGCCGTGACCGTGACTCTCGGGGCGGTCGCCTGGACCTGCTGCCTGGCAGCCGTCGTCGCACGGGAGTGGATCGCGTGAGCCGTACACCCGACCGCCTCGCCTGCGGCGCACACGGCACCCTGTCCGCGACGCACCTGACCGCACTGGCGCAGCTCCTGTCCGCGGACGGGCGCGCCCTCATGGAGGTGCTCCGGGGCGGTCCGGTACTGCGGTGCTCGCTGGAACGGCACGTCGGGGACCACATGGACCTCGTCCACGACGGCGGGGCGGGGGCCGCTCTGTGGGCCCGGTGGTCCGAGGCGGGCGGCCCCGACGCGCTCCTGGTGCTCCCGGACTGCCCGGCCACCGACGGCAGCGGCGCAGGATGCGGTCAGTACCTGTCCCATGCCGGCGGGCACACGTGGGAGGTCACCGACCCCGAGCTGCCCTGACGGGCCCGGCTCGGGACGCTACGCGTAGAGGCGTTCCAGGACCACCGCGACGCCGTCCGCCTCGTTGGACAGGGTCATCTCGTCCGCGACCGCCACCAGTTCGCGGTGGGCGTCGGCCATGGCCACTCCGTGGGCGGACCACGCGAACATCGGGATGTCGTTCGGCATGTCCCCGAAGGCGATCGCCGACGAGGCCGGCAGGTCCAGGACGGCCGCGGCGCGGGCCAGGCCGGTCGCCTTGTCGATGCCCGGCGGCTGGAGCTCGACCGTGTGCTCGCCCGCCATGGTGACGTTCACCAGGTCCCCGACCACCGACCGGGCCACGCGCGTCAGCTCGTCGTCGTCCAGCTCCGGGTGCTGGAGCAGCACCTTGTTGATGGGGGCCGACCACAGGTCGGCGCGCCGGGGCACGCGCACCGTCGGCAGGTGCGGGTGCCACATCCGGTAGCCCGGCCCTATCAGCATCTCCGCGTCCGCCCCCTCCTGGTTGACCGCGGCGTAGACCTCGCCGATCTCGGCCTCGATCTTGCCGAGGGCCACCTCGGCCAGCCCCCGGTCCATGGAGACGGAGTGCAGCAGCCGGCCGCGCGCTGCGTCGTACACCTGCGCGCCCTGCCCGCACACCGCGAGCCCCGTGTAGCCGAGGCGGTCCAGGACGTGTCGGACCTGTGGCACGGGGCGGCCGGTGACGACGATGTGCTGTGCGCCGGCCGCGCGGGCTGTCGCGAGGGCCTGGTACGAGCGGGCGGAGACGGCGTCTCCGGCGCACAGCAGGGTCCCGTCCAGGTCGGTGGCGATCAAGGCATAGGGGAGGGCGGAAGTCACGGCGCCAAGGATACGGACCCCCTTGGACAAGTCCTACAAATTACGCCCGAATCCCGCCTCCCGCACGCCCCACCGGCCACGTAACGTGTCAACCAGCCCCCGGGACACCCCCGGACCGCGTCGAAAGCGAGGCAGCACCCCATGCCCCAGCAGAGCCCCCTCGATGTCCCCGAGGGCGACCCGTTCGGGCCGCACAACCTCCCGTACGGCGTCTTCTCCACCCCACAGGACCCCGCGCGCCGCCGGATCGGCGTGCGGATCGGCGGGCACGTGCTCGACGCGGGGGCGGCCGCGGCCGCGCTCGGCTCCCCGTACGCCGGGCTGCTCGGGCAGTCCTCCCTCAACCCTCTGCTGGCCGCCGGGCGGACCGCCTGGCGCGACGTGCGGCGCGCCCTGACCGCCTGGGTCACCGACCCCGGCCACCGCCCCTCGGTGGAGCCGCACCTGTTGCCGCTGGACGAGGTCGTGCTGCACCTGCCGTACGAGGTCGCCGACTACGTCGACTTCTACGCGAGCGAGCACCACGCCACCAACGTGGGGAAGATGTTCCGGCCGGACGGGGACGCCCTCACGCCCAACTGGAAGCACCTGCCGATCGGTTACCACGGCCGGGCGGGAACGATCGTGGTGTCGGGCACGGACGTCGTACGGCCCTCCGGGCAGCGCAAGGCCCCCACCGACCCGGCGCCCGTCTTCGGCCCCTCCGTCAAGCTCGACATCGAGGCCGAAGTCGGTTTCGTCGTCGGCACCCCGTCCGAGCTGGGCCGCCCGGTGTCCCTGGGCGAGTTCGAGGACCACGTCTTCGGCCTGTTCCTCCTCAACGACTGGTCGGCGCGCGACATCCAGGCCTGGGAGTACGTGCCGCTGGGCCCCTTCCTCGGCAAGTCCTTCGCGACCTCCGTCTCGGCGTGGGTGACCCCGCTGGAGGCCCTGGACGCGGCGCGGGTCGCCCCGCCCGCCCGCGACTACCCCCTGCTGCCCTACCTGGACGACGCGGGCAGCGACCGCCCCGGCGGATTCGACCTGCACATCAGCGTCGCCGTCAACGGGCAGGAGGTGGCGCGGCCGCCGTTCGCCTCCATGTACTGGACGGCCGCCCAGCAGCTGGCCCACATGACCGTCAACGGCGCCTCGCTGCGCACCGGCGACGTCTACGGCTCCGGCACCGTCAGCGGCCCCGAGACCGGCCAGCGGGGCTCCCTGCTGGAGCTCACCTGGAACGGCCGCGACGCCATCGAACTCGCCGACGGCAAGCGCACCTTCCTGGAGGACGGCGACACCGTCACCCTCACCGCCTGGGCCCCCGGCGCCGACGGCACCCGCGTGGGCCTCGGCGAGGTCACCGGCCGCATCGTGGGATCCCGCTAGTCCGGCATGTGGTCGGCGGGGTGGCGGATCTTTCCGACGCCCCGCCGGAACCGCAGGTCAGAGCCGCTGTGCCGGGGGCATCCGGTGGCGCAACACTGCGGCAACACCATCACCGCCGGGCCGCCGGTACGTTCCCTGCCATGCCAGCCGAACGCACCCGTGAGCACGCCGTCCCGGTAGCCGCCGCGCGCCGGCGGCGGCTGCGCGCGGACCGGGCGCGACAGCTCGCCGACCTGCTGCGCCACCAGATCC
The DNA here is from genome assembly GCF_042716875.1 of Streptomyces sp. NPDC058646. NCBI lineage: Bacteria > Bacillati > Actinomycetota > Actinomycetes > Kitasatosporales > Streptomycetaceae > Streptomyces > Streptomyces sp. NPDC058646. Next base: position 43,419 of record NZ_JBHXRK010000019.1, read on the forward strand.
TGGCGGGCGGATACCCCGGCGGGGTCCTCCCGCTGGAGGACGTCCTCGCCGCCGACTACGCGGCCGGCCGCAACACCGTCCGCCAGGCCCTCGACCTGCTGCGCGGCGAGCGTCTCGTGGAGCGCCGCCCGGGCGTGGGCACCGTCGTCGTCTGCGAGAAGTACCCGCACGGCCTGGACCGCCTCCAGGGACTGGCAGAGACCCTGCACGAGCACGGCCGGGTGACCAACGAGGTCAGGACCGCCGGCCCCGTCCGCGCCCCCGCGCCCGTCGCCGGGCGGCTCGGCCTGCCCGAACACAGCGACGTCCTCTACATCGAACGGCTGCGCCGCCTGAACGGGCTGCCGCTCTCCCTCGACCTCACCTACGTCCCCCTGGACATCGGCGCGGAGCTGCTCGACCGCGACCTGGAGCACACCGACGTCTTCCGGCTGCTGGAACAGGTGACCGGACAGCCCCTCGGCCGGGCCGAGATCACCCTGGAGGCCGTCAGCGCCGACGCGCACTCCGCCGCCGTGCTCCAGGCCCCGCGCGGGGCCGCCCTGCTGATGCTGGAGCGGCTCAGCCACCTCGCCGACGGACGCCCCGTGGACCTGGAGTTCATCCGCTTCCGCGGTGACCGGATCACCATGAGCGGGCTGCTCCACCGCTCCCTCTAGACCACCGCCCCCACCCCTTTCCTGGAGACAGCCATGCCTCTGGTCCCCCAGCGCGGCGACGTGCCCGTGACCATCGACGAGTCCCTGTGCATCGACGGCTGCACCCTCTGCGTCGAGATGTGCCCGCTCGACTCGCTCGCGATCCGCGAGGAGGACGGCAAGGCCTACATGCACGTGGACGAGTGCTGGTACTGCGGCCCGTGCGCCGCGCGCTGTCCCACCGGCGCGGTCACCGTCAACATGCCGTACCTGCTCCGGTGAAAGGTCTCCCCGTCATGCCCGCCGTGCCCGTCCGCCGTCCGAAAGCCCTCGCCCCCGCTCTCGTCCTGCTCCTCGCCCCCCTCGCCACCGCCTGCGGCGACGCCTCCGGTGCGGCCGGTCCGCGCACGGTCACCGTGACCGTCGGGTACCAGTCCAAGACCATCAACACCGTCACCGCCGGCACGCTGCTGCGCTCCCTCGGCTACTTCGAGGAGGAGCTGGCCGCGCGCGGCAAGAAGGACGGGAACACCTACAAGGTCGACTGGCAGGACTACGCCACCGGCGCCCCCATCACCGCCCAGATGACCGCCGGGAAGATCGACATCGGGTCGATGGGCGACTTCCCGCTCCTGCTCAACGCGGCGCGCGGCAAGGAGCTGAAGCAGCCCACCCGCCTCGTGTCCGTGACCGGGTACAACCTGCGCGGCGGCCTCAACACCGTGGTCACCGCGCCGGACTCGAAGCTGGAGTCCCTCGCCGACCTGCGCGGCAAGAAGGTGTCGACCTCGGTCGGCTCGGCGGCGGACGGCACCCTCGTGCGGGCCCTGCAGCGGGCCGGGATCGACCCGGAGAAGGGCATCGAGAAACTCAACCAGCAGCCCAGCGTGGGCGCTTCGGCGCTCCAGGCGGGCAGCGTGGACGCACTGTCGCAGTTCGTGGCCTGGCCCGGCCAGCTGGCGTACGAGGGGCGCGCGAAGGCCCTCTACGACGGCGCGGAGCTGAACCTGCCCACCTTCCACGGGGTCACGGTGCGGGAGAAGTTCGCCCGCGAACGGGACGGCGTGCTGGAGGACTTCCTGCGGGCGCAGCGCAGGGCCACCGACCACCTGCGCACGGAGCCGGTCGCGGCCGCCGAGTCGGTGGCGAAGGAGACGGGGCTGCCCGCGGAGGTGGTCCACCTCTACAACGGCGCGAACGGCATCGCGACCTTCGACCCGGAGCTGCGCCCGCAGCTGATCGAGGCACTGAAGCAGGACGTCCCCGTCCTCCGGGCCGCCGAGCTGGTCGGCGAGGTCGACGTCGACGCCTTCGTGGACCCGGAGCCCCTGCGACGGGCCTCGGCCGGAACGGCCCCCTACCCCGAGGCCGCGCCCGCCCGGCCCGAGCTGTGGCTGAAGGGGCACGACCGCACGCAGAGCTACGACTCCCCGCGCGAACTGCTGAAGGCGGCGCGCGGCGCCGACGTCCGCGCCGCGTACGTGCCGGACGCGGTCACCGGCACGCTCTGGTTCGCCGACCGGGCCGTGTGGGTGGCCGAGGGCCCGGAGCTGCGCGCCTTCGTCACCCGTGCGGGAGCGACGTCGTACGTCGACCGGCACGCGGCGTCCGGGGCCCGGCTCGTGAGCTTCGCCGAGGCCGGAGCCCTGGCGTCATGACCGCCGGACGCCGACTGCTGCGGGTGGCTTCGCTCGGCGCGGCCCTCCTGCTGTGGCAGGTGCTGACCTCCCTGGACGTGAACCTGTGGCTGCGGTTCGAGCAGTTCCCGACGGTCGGCGAGATCGCGGCGAAGTGCGCCGAACGGGCCCGGGCCGCGCCGTTCTGGCAGGACCTGGCCGCCAGCCTGCGCCGGATCGTGGCGGGCTTCGCCCTCGCGGCCGTCCTGGGCGTGACGGTGGGCACCGCGATCGCCCGCTCCCGGACCGCGTCCGACGTGCTGGGGCCGGTCCTGGAGGTGCTGCGCCCGATCCCGGCCATCGCCCTGGTGCCCGTGGCCATCCTGCTGTTCCCCACCAACGAGCAGGGCATCGTCTTCATCACCTGCGCGGCCGCCTTCTTCCCGGTGCTGGTCTCGACCCGGCACGCGGTGCGGGCCCTGGCCCCCGTCTGGGAGGAGGCGGTCCTGACCATGGGCGGCGGGCGCGGGCGGATCCTCTTCTCCGTGGTCCTCCCCGGGGCCCTGCCGGGGATCTTCGGCGGCCTGTCCGTCGGGATCGGCGTCTCGTGGATCTGCGTGATCTCGGCCGAGATGATCTCCGGGCAGTACGGGGTCGGCTACCGGACCTGGCAGGACTACACGGTCGTCGACTACCCCGGCGTCTTCGTCGGCATGGTCACCATCGGCGCGCTGGGCTGGCTGACCTCCACGGCCGTGGAGCGCGCGGGCCGCCGTCTGACGCGCTGGCTGCCCTCGCGCGACCCCGAGCACACGAAGGCCCGTATCCGGGAGGTGGCCGCATGAGCCGGACCGACACCGACGCCGGCACCGACACCGACACCGACGCCGGCACCGGTGTCCGGGCCGGGGCCCGCGGGGCCCGGCTCGCGCTGCGCGGCGCGCGGCTCGGGCACCGCGGGAGCCCGGTCGTCGACGGGCTCGACCTCGCGGTCGAGGCCGGAGAGCTGCTGACCGTCGTGGGCCCGTCCGGCTGCGGCAAGTCCACCCTGCTGCGCACGCTGGCGGGGCTGCTGCCCCCGCTGGGCGGGGCGGTGGAGCAGGACGGCACCCCGGTCACCGGCCCGGGAGCCGACCGGGCGCTGGTGTTCCAGGACGACGCCCTGCTGCCCTGGCGGACCGTACGCGCCAACGTGGAACTCCCCCTCGCCATCCGCCGCGAGGCGCGGGCCGGGCGCCGGCGGGCGGCCGGTGCCTGGCTGGAGCGCGTGGGCCTCGCCGGGCACGCGCACAAGTTCCCGCACCAGCTCTCCGGCGGGCAGCGCCAGCGCGTGCAGCTCGCACGCGCCCTGGCCGGGAGCCCGCGCGCCGTCCTGATGGACGAACCCTTCGGCGCGCTGGACGCCCAGACCCGCGCCGGGATGCAGGACCTCCTCGTGGACGTGTTCACCGGCACCGGCGCGACCGTCGTGTTCGTCACCCACGACGTGGACGAGGCCCTCTTCCTCGGCGACCGGGTCGCCCTGCTGGGCTCCGGCGAGGTGCTCCGCGTCCCGCGGCCGCGCGAGCGCGCCGCGCACGACGCGCACGCCGGGCTCCGCCGGCAGATCATCGACTCCCTCTGAAAGGCAGCACCGTGGACATTCCCGCGATCGGCGACGCCGAGGAAATCTCCTGCGACGTCCTCGTCATCGGCGGCGGCACCGCCGGCACGATGGCGGCACTCACCGCCGCCGAGCGCGGCGCGCGGGTCCTGCTCCTGGAGAAGGCGCACGTGCGCCACTCCGGGGCCCTCGCCATGGGCATGGACGGGGTCAACAACGCCGTCATCCCCGGCCGGGCCGAACCGGACGACTACGTCGCCGAGATCACCCGCGCCAACGACGGCGTCGTCGACCAGTCCACCGTCCGCCAGACCGCAACCCGCGGCTTCGCGATGGTGCGGCGCCTGGAGTCGTACGGGGTGAAGTTCGAGAAGGACGAGCACGGCGAGTACGCGGTGCGCCAGGTCCACCGCTCGGGCTCCTACGTCCTGCCCATGCCGGAGGGCAAGGACGTCAAGAAGGTCCTCTACCGGCAGTTGCGGCGCCGCGAGATGCGCGAGCGGATCCGGATCGAGAACCGGGTGATGCCGGTCCGGGTCCTCACCTCACCCGAGGACGGCCGGGCGATCGGCGCGGCCGCCCTCCACACCCGCACCGGCGCGTTCGTGACCGTCCGCGCGGGCGCGGTCGTACTGGCGACGGGCCCCTGCGGACGCCTGGGGCTGCCCGCCTCCGGCTACCTCTACGGCACGTACGAGAACCCGACCAACGCGGGCGACGGCTACGCCATGGCCTACCACGCGGGGGCGGCGCTCACCGGGATCGAGTGCTTCCAGATCAATCCGCTGATCAAGGACTACAACGGTCCGGCGTGCGCGTACGTCGCGAACCCGTTCGGCGGCTACCAGGTCAACCGGCACGGCGAGCGGTTCGTGGACTCCGACTACTGGTCGGGGCAGATGATGGCGGAGTTCGCGGCCGAACTCGCCTCGGACCGGGGACCGGTGTACCTGAAGCTCAGCCACCTGCCGGAGGAGTCGGTGGCCTCGCTCGAATCGATCCTGCACACCACGGAGCGGCCGACGCGCGGCACCTTCCACACGAACCGCGGCCACGACTACCGCACGCACGACATCGAGATGCACATCTCGGAGATCGGGCTGTGCGGGGGCCACTCGGCCTCGGGCGTACGGGTGGACGACCACGCCCGCACCACGGTCCCGCGCCTGTACGCCGCCGGGGACCTGGCGTCCGTACCGCACAACTACATGATCGGGGCGTTCGTCTTCGGCGACCTGGCGGGCGAGGACGCGGCGCGGTACCGGGCCTACGAGGGCCCCCTGCCCGCCGATCAGCTGGCGGCCGCGCACGAGCTGGTCTACCGTCCGCTGCGCCGTCCGGACGGGCCGCCGCAGCCGCAGGTGGAGTACAAGCTGCGGCGCTTCGTGAACGACTACGTGGCGCCGCCGAAGACGGGCGCGAAGCTGTCGCTGGCGGTGGAGGCCTTCGACCGCATGTCCGGGGAGATCGCGGAGATGGGGGCGACCACCCCGCACGAGCTGATGCGCTGCGCGGAGGTGTCCTTCATCCGGGACTGCGCCGAGATGGCCGCCCGGGCCTCGCTGGCCCGTACGGAGTCCCGCTGGGGCCTGTACCACGAGCGGCTCGACCACCCCGCGCGGGACGACGCGGGCTGGCTGCACCACCTGGACCTGCGCAAGTCGGCGTCGGGGGCGATGGAGTTCACGGCCCGCCCGGTCGAGCCGTACCTGGTCCCGGTGGACGGGTTCGACCCGGCCGGCGGCCCCTCACGGCACCTGGGCGAGGTCGCGCTGGTCCCGGTCGCGACGGCGGGCCCGGGGGCCGCGGCCGGGCGGGCGGCCGCCCCCGGCCCCGGCCCCGCGGCGCAAGCCGCACCGGAGGCCGCACCGGAGGCCCCACCGGTCTCCGCGGGGCGGGCCGGGGACACCGCCTCCCCGCGGATCCTCGAACTCCTCGCCCTGGCGGAGGAGTCACCGGACCTGGCCGCCCTGCGCCCCTACCTCACCGACCCGGACGCGGCGGTGCGGACGGCGGCCGTCGCCGCGCTCGGCGAGACCGTGCCCCCGGGGGCGGGCCCCGCGCTCGCCGCCCGCCTCACCGACCCGGCCCCCGCCGTGCGGGCGGCCGCCGCGGGCGCGCTGCGGGAGCTGGTCGAGGTCCTGCCGGGCGGGCCGGAGCTGGGTGCGGGCCTGCGGGCCGCCCTCGCCGTGCCGGACCCGGTGGTGCGCGCGGCGGCGCTCGAGGCGCTGCGGGCCCTGCGGCTCGGGGACGCCGGGCTGTACGCGGGCGCGCTGGCCGACGCCGACCCGGAGGTCCGCATCCACGCCGTGCGGGCGCTGGTCTCGGTGGACGCGGTCCCGGCGCTGGCCGCCGCCGCCGCGGACCCCGCCCGCGAGGTCCGGGTGGCGGTGGCCAAGGGCCTGGCGTCGGTGCACGCTCCGGCCCCGGCGCCGCTGGACCCGCTGCTGGCCGACCCGGATCCGCTGGTGCGGGGGGCCGCCCTGGGGGCGCTGGCCCGGGCCGGCTGCCCGGACGGGTACGCGCGGGCCGCCGCGGCCGCACTGGCCGATCCGGCCTGGCAGGTGCGGGCCGGTGCGGCGGCCGCGCTGTCGGCCGCCGCTCCGGGGGTGGCCGTACCGCCGCTGGCCGGGGCGCTGGCCGATGCCGACGCCGACGTCCGCAAGGCGGCGGTCCTGGCCCTGCTGGCCCACGGGGACACCGCGGAGGCCCGCGCCGCGCTCGCCACGGTGCTCTGCGACCCGGACGCGGACGTGCGCGCGTACGCGGCCCGGGGGGCCTGAGGGCCGGGGCCCCGGCCGCCCCGTTCGGAGGCGCGCCGCGTGCGCGGGGCGGGCGGGGCCGGGATGGTGGACGGACCGCACCGGGAACCCGTACCCCGTACCCCCACCACGAGGAGCCGCCGCCATGACCGTACGCAGCCTGAAGACCGTCCTCGCCTGCGCGGCCGCCGCTTCGCTCGGCCTGGCCGCCGTGACCCCGGCGCACGGGGTGGAGGGCCCCGCTCCCGACCCGCGCGACCACCGGGCCATGAAGGACATGGCGACGGCGATCCGGGCGACGGCCAGGTACACGGACGAGCGGGAGGCCCTCAAGGACGGGTACGTCCCGCGCGGCGAGGAGTGCATGTCCAACCCGTTCGGGGTGGGCTCGATGGGCTACCACTACGTCAAGGACGCCAACTGGGGTTCGAAGGACCCGGCCCGGCCGACCGCGCTCCTCTACAGCAAGGACAAGGACCGCAGCGGCCGCCGCAAGCTCCAGGCCGTGGAGTGGATGGCGACCGACCGGGACCAGGACCTGAAGACGAGCGACGACCGGCCGGGCATGTTCGGGCTGCCCTTCGACGGGCCGATGCCCGGCCACTGGGCGGGCATGCCGAAGCACTACGACCTCCACATGTGGGCGTACGAGAAGAACCCGGCCGGCCGCTTCCACAACTGGAACCCGGCGCTGACCTGTCCCAGGAAGGCCCCGGTCCCGGGCGGTGCGCCGCACGGGCACGGCCACTAGTCCTGCGACCGCAGCGCCGTCAAGCGCCTCCCGCATTCGAGGTCTCCGTCCCGTTCCCCGTCAGCCTGGACCTGACCGCGATCACACCTGAGCGGCGAAGGCCCGGCTGGCGCACACGGCGAAGGGCCCGGATCCCCCCCCCGAGGGGATCCGGGCCCTTCGCCGTTGCGCGAACCGGGGTCAGCGGACGAACGTGCTCGCCTGCCCCGCCAGGTCCAGGAAGTACTGCGGGGCCAGGCCCAGGACCAGGGTGACCGCGACGCCGACCGCGATCGTCGTCATCGTCAGCGGCGAGGGGACGGCCACGGTCGGACCGTCGGCCTTCGGCTCGCTGAAGAACATCAGGACGATCACCCGGATGTAGAAGAACGCGGCGATCGCGGACGAGATCACACCGACCACGACCAGCGCGCCCGCCCCGCCCTCCGCGGCCGCCTTGAACACGGCGAACTTGCCGGAGAAACCGGACGTCAGCGGGATCCCGGCGAAGGCGAGGAGGAACACCGCGAAGACGGCCGCGGTCAGCGGCGAACGGCGTCCCAGGCCCGCCCACTTGGACAGGTGCGTCGCCTCACCGCCCGCATCGCGCACCAGCGTGACCACCGCGAAGGCGCCGATCGTCACGAAGGAGTACGCCGCCAGGTAGAAGAGGACGGACTGGACGCCCTCCGCCGAGGTGGCGATCACACCGGCCAGGATGAAGCCCGCGTGCGCGATCGAGGAGTAGGCCAGCAGCCGCTTGACGTCCGTCTGGGTCACGGCGATCACCGCGCCCGCCAGCATGGTGACGATCGCGACGCCCCACATCACCGGCCGCCAGTCCCAGCGCAGGCCCGGCAGGACCACGTACAGCAGCCGCAGCAGCGCGCCGAAGGCCGCGACCTTCGTCGCCGCCGCCATGAAGCCGGTGACGGGGGTCGGGGCGCCCTGGTAGACGTCCGGGGTCCACATGTGGAAGGGGACCGCGCCGACCTTGAAGAGCAGGCCCATCAGGATCAGCGCCCCGCCGATGAGCAGCAGCACGTCGTTGCCCATGGTGTCGGCCAGCACCGGGTCGACCTTGGAGACGGTGCCGTCCACGACGTCGGCGATCGCCGCGTACGAGACCGAGCCCGCGTACCCGTAGAGCAGGGCGATGCCGAACAGGAGGAAGGCCGAGGAGAAGGCACCCAGCAGGAAGTACTTGACCGCGGCCTCCTGCGACATCAGCCGCTGGCGGCGGGCGACGGCGCAGAGCAGGTACAGCGGGAGGGAGAAGACCTCCAGCGCGATGAACAGCGTCAGCAGGTCGTTGGCCGCCGGGAAGATCAGCATGCCGGCGATCGCGAACATCGCCAGCGGGAAGACCTCGGTGGTCGTGAAACCGGCCTTGACGGCGGCCTTCTCGCTCTCGCTGCCCGGTACGGACGCCGCCTGCGCCGCGAAGGAGTCGACCCGGTTGCCGTGCGACGCCGGGTCCAGGCGCCGCTCGGCGAAGGTGAAGACGGCGACGACCGAGGCCAGCAGGATGGTGCCCTGCAGGAAGAGCGCCGGGCCGTCCACGGCGATGGCGCCCATGGCGGCGATCTGCGCCTTGGTGGACCCGTACCCGCCGGCCGCGAGGCCGACGACCGCCGCGAAGGCCGAGGCCAGCGCGGCGACGGCGAGGAACACCTGGACGTAGTAGCGGGACCGGCGGGGCACGAAGGCCTCGACGAGGATCCCGAGGACCGCCGCGCCCACCACGATCAGCGTGGGCGCGAGCTGCGCGTACTCGATGGTCGGCGCCGGGATCCGGTCGACCGGAGCCTCGGCCGCCACGGTCCACAGGCTGTGGGCGGAAGTCAGTGCACTCACTGCGCCGCCACCTCCTTCTTGATGGGCTCGGCCTCGACGACCACGTCCGGCTTCGGATCGGTCTGCTGCACGTCCGACATGGTGTGCTCCACCGCCGGGTTGACGATGTCCGTGAGCACCTTCGGGTAGACGCCCAGGCCGATCAGCAGCGCGATCAGCGGGGCCACCACCAGCACCTCCCGCAGGCGCAGGTCCGGCATGGTGCGGACCTCCTCCTTCACCGGGCCGGTCATCGTGCGCTGGTAGAGCACCAGCGTGTACAGCGCGGCCAGCACGATGCCGACGGTGGCGATGATGCCGACGACCGGGTACCGGGCGAAGGTGCCGACCAGGACCAGGAATTCGCTCACGAAGGGCGCGAGGCCCGGCAGGGAGAGGGTGGCGAGACCACCGATCAGGAAGGTTCCGGCGAGGACCGGAGCCACCTTCTGCACACCGCCGTAGTCGGCGATGAGCCGCGAGCCGCGCCGGGAGATCAGGAATCCGGCGACCAGCATCAGTGCCGCCGTCGACAGGCCGTGGTTGACCATGTAGAGGGTCGCGCCCGACTGGCCCTGGGAGGTCATCGCGAAGATGCCCAGGACGATGAAGCCGAAGTGCGAGATCGACGCGTAGGCGATCAGCCGCTTGATGTCCCGCTGCCCGACCGCGACCAGCGCGCCGTAGACGATGCTGACCAGGGCCAGGACGAGGATCACCGGCGTGGCCCACTTGCTGGCCTCGGGGAAGAGCCCGAGGCAGAAGCGGAGCATCGCGAAGGTGCCGACCTTGTCGACGACCGCGGTGATCAGTACGGCGACCGGGGCGGTGGCCTCGCCCATCGCGTTCGGCAGCCAGGTGTGCAGCGGCCACAGCGGGGCCTTCACCGCGAAGGCGAAGAAGAAGCCGAGGAACAGCAGCCGCTCGGTGTTGGTCGCCATGTCGAGCGTGCCCGCGGCCCGCGCGGCGGCGATCTCCTGGAGCGAGAAGTTCCCGGCGACCACGTACAGGCCGATGACGGCCGCCAGCATGATCAGGCCGCCGACCAGGTTGTAGAGGAGGAACTTGACCGCCGCGTACGAGCGCTGCGCGGCCGCCTTCTCGTCGGAACCCGAGTGCGCCCGGTCCCCGAAGCCGCCGATGAGGAAGTACATCGGGATGAGCATGGCTTCGAAGAAGATGTAGAAGAGGAAGACGTCGGTGGCCTCGAAGGAGATGATCACCATCGCCTCGACCAGCAGGATCAGGGCGAAGAAGCCCTGCGTCGGCCGCCAGCGCGACGAACTCGTCTCCAGGGGGTCGGCGTCGTGCCAGCCGGCCGCGATCACGAAGGGGATGAGGAGCGCGGTGAGCCCGATGAGCACCACCCCGATCCCGTCCACGCCCAGTTCGTAGCGGACGCCGAAGTCGGCGATCCAGGGGCGGGACTCGGTGAGCTGGTAGCGGTCGCCGCCGGGCTCGAAGCGGATCGCCACGAGTACGGCGAGGGCCAGGGTCGCCAGCGAGAAGAGCAGCGCGAGCCATTTGGCGACGGTCCTGCGGGCGGCCGGTACGGCCGCCGTGAGGATCGCGCCGACCGCGGGGACCGCGGCCGTCACGGTCAGAAGCGGGAAGTTCATGTCACACCGCCCTCATCAGCAGGGTCGCGGCGATCAGGATCGCCGTGCCCCCGAACATCGAGACCGCGTAGCTGCGGGCGTAGCCGTTCTGGAGCTTGCGCAGCCGGCCCGAGAGCCCGCCGACGGAGGCGGCCGTCCCGTTGACCACGCCGTCGACCAGGCTGTGGTCGACGTACACGAGCGAGCGGGTCAGGTGCTCCCCGCCGCGCACCAGCACGACGTGGTTGATGTCGTCCTGGTACAGGTCCCGCCGGGCCGCCCGGGTGAGGAGCGAGCCGCGCGGGGCGAGGACCGGGACGGGCCGCCGTCCGTACATCGACCAGGCGATGCCGACGCCGACGACGAGGACCGCCATGGTGGCCAGCGTGACCGTCATCGCACTGACCGGCGGGTGGCCGTGCTCGTAGCCGGTGACGGGTTCCAGCCACTTCACGAACCGCTCGCCGATCTCGAAGAACCCGCCGGCGAAGACCGAGCCGAACGCCAGGACGATCATCGGGATGGTCATGGACTTCGGGGACTCGTGCGGACGCGGCTCGCGGCCCTCCGCGTCGGGCTGCCAGCGCTTCTCGCCGAAGAAGGTGAGGAGCATGACGCGGGTCATGTAGAAGGCGGTGATGCCCGCGCCCAGCAGGGCGGCCCCTCCCAGGATCCAGCCCTGGGTGCCGCCCTTCGCGAAGGCCGCCTCGATGATCATGTCCTTGGAGAAGAAGCCGGACAGGCCCGGGAAGCCGATGATCGCCAGGTAGCCCAGACCGAAGGTCACGAAGGTGACCGGCATGTACCTCCGCAGGCCGCCGTACTTGCGCATGTCCACCTCGTCGTTCATCCCGTGCATCACGGAACCGGCGCCGAGGAAGAGGCCCGCCTTGAAGAAGCCGTGCGTGACCAGGTGCATGATCGCGAAGACGTAGCCGATCGGGCCGAGGCCCGCCGCAAGGATCATGTAGCCGATCTGCGACATCGTCGACCCGGCGAGGGCCTTCTTGATGTCGTCCTTCGCGCAACCGACGATCGCACCGAAGAGCAGCGTGACCGCGCCCACGATGGTGACCACCAGCTGGGCGTCCGGCGCCCCGTTGAAGATCGCGCCCGAGCGGACGATGAGGTAGACGCCCGCGGTGACCATCGTCGCGGCGTGGATGAGGGCCGAGACCGGGGTCGGGCCCTCCATCGCGTCGCCGAGCCAGGACTGCAGCGGCACCTGGGCCGACTTGCCGCAGGCGGCGAGCAGCAGCATCAGGCCGATCGCCGTCAGCGTGCCCTCGGAGGTCTCGCCGACCGCGCCGAGCACCGGCCCGAAGGCGAAGGTCCCGAAGGTGGTGAACATCAGCATGATCGCGATCGACAGGCCCATGTCGCCGACGCGGTTGACGAGGAAGGCCTTCTTGGCGGCGGTGGCCGCGCTGGGCTTGTGCTGCCAGAAGCCGATCAGGAGGTAGGAGGCGAGGCCCACGCCCTCCCAGCCGAAGTACAGCAGCAGGTAGTTGTCGGCGATGACGAGCAGCAGCATCGCCGCGACGAACAGGTTCAGGTAGCCGAAGAAGCGGCGGCGGCGCTCGTCGTGCTCCATGTACCCGATCGAGTACACGTGGATGAGCGTGCCCACCCCGGAGATCAGCAGGACGAAGGTCATCGACAGCTGGTCCAGCTGGAAGGCCATGTCCGCCCGGAAGCCCTCCACCGGGATCCAGGTGAACAGGCGCTGGTGCAGGGCCCGGTCATCGGCGCCGCGTCCCAGCATGTCGGCGAAGAGCGCGACGCCGATGCCGAAGGAGACGGCCGCGAGCAGGGTGCCGATCCAGTGGCCGGCCCGGTCGAGGCGCCGGCCGCCGCACAGCAGCACCGCCGCTCCGAGCAGGGGCGCCGCCACCAGCAGCGCAATCAGATTCTCCACTGTGAACGCCCCTTACAGCTTCATCAGGCTGGCGTCGTCGACCGAGGCCGAGTGGCGGGTACGGAAGAGCGACACGATGATCGCGAGGCCCACCACGACCTCCGCGGCGGCGACGACCATCGTGAAGAACGCGATGATCTGGCCGTCGAGGTTGCCGTGCATGCGGGAGAAGGCGACGAAGGCGAGGTTGCAGGCGTTGAGCATCAGCTCGACGCACATGAACAGCACGATCGCGTTCTTGCGGATCAGCACGCCGGCCGCGCCGATGGTGAACAGCAGCGCCGCCAGATACAGGTAGTTGACCGGGTTCACTTCGAGGCCTCCTCACGGCCGAGGCGCTCCGAAGAGGCCTGCTCCAGCGCCTTGAGGTCGTCCAGCGCCTCGCTGGAGACGTCCCGGATCTGGCCGCGGGCCCGGAGCGTCCTGCTGACCGTCAGCTCGGACGGGGTGCCGTCCGGGAGCAGGCCGGCGACGTCCACCGCGTTGTGCCGGGCGTACACGCCGGGTGCGGGCAGCGGCGGGAGCTGGACTCCCTCGCGCACGCGCCGCTCGGCCAGCTCGCGCTGCGTGGCGGCACGTTCGGTGCGCTCGCGGTGGGTGAGGACCATCGCGCCGACGGCCGCGGTGATGAGGAGCGCGCCGGTGAGCTCGAAGGCGAAGACGTACTTGGTGAAGATCAGCTGGGCCAGGCCCTCGACGTGTCCGGCGGAGTTGATCCGGCCGAGCCCGTTGAAGTGGGTGAGCCGGGCCTGGCCGATGCCGGTGATCAGCAGGATGCCGAAGCCGAGCCCGCACAGGGCGGCGAGCCAGCGCTGGCCCTTGATGGTCTCCTTCAGGGAGTCGGCGGCGGTGACGCCGACGAGCATGACCACGAAGAGGAAGAGCATCATGATCGCGCCGGTGTAGACGACGACCTGGACGACGCCCAGGAAGTACGCCCCGTTGGCGAGGTAGAAGACCGCCAGGATGATCATCGTCCCGGCCAGGCTCAGTGCGCTGTGCACGGCCCTCTTCATCAGGATCGTGGCCAGCGCGCCGACGACGGCGACCGTGCCCAGGATCCAGAACTGGACCGCCTCGCCCGTCGAGGTCAGGGAGGCGGCGGCGAGCGCGCTCATGCCTGCACCCCCTCGGCGTCTTCCGCCCTCTTCCCCGCGGGCGTCTCGCCCTTGGAGACGGCCGTCTGCCGGGCCGTGCCGGGGGCCGCCCCCGTCACCAGTCCGCGGTAGTAGTCCGTGTCCTCGGTGCCGGGGTACATCGGGTGCGGAGCCTCGACCATGCCCTCGGTGAGGCCGGCGAGCAGCTGTTCCTTGGTGTAGATGAGGGATTCCCGGCTGGCATCGGCCAGTTCGAACTCGTTCGTCATGGTCAGCGCCCGCGTCGGACACGCCTCGACGCACAGCCCGCACAGGATGCAGCGGGCGTAGTTGATCTGGTAGACGGCGCCGTACCGCTCGCCCGGGGAGTAGCGCTCCTCCTCGGTGTTGTCCGCGCCCTCCACGTAGATGGCGTCGGCGGGGCAGGCCCAGGCGCACAGTTCGCACCCGATGCACTTCTCCAGACCGTCCGGGTGCCGGTTGAGCTGGTGCCGTCCGTGGAAGCGCGGGGCGGTGGTCTTCTGCTGCTCCGGGTACTGCTCGGTGAGGCGCTTCTTGAACATGGCCTTGAAGGTCACGCCGAAGCCGGCCACCGGGTTCTGCCACTTGTCGTCAGACATGTCTCAACCCTCCTCTCGGTCGCTGTCGGTGTTCGCCCCGCCGGTGACGATCAGCTCCCGCCGGCTGCGGGGCCGCCGGCGCGGTACGGGTGCCAGGCGCTGTCCGGGCTTGGGCGGTACGGGGAACCCGCCCGCCAGCGGGTCGAAGGTCCCGGTGGCCGCCGCCTTCCCGGCCTCCTCCGCCTGCGCCTTCTCCCGTTTGTCGCGGAAGAGGTCCGCGACGAAGGACAGGAGCAGGATCGCGACGACCCCGCCGCCGACGTAGAGGACGATCTCGCTGAAGTCGTACGCCTCGTTGCGCAGCGCGCGGACGGTCGCGACCAGCATCAGCCAGACCACGGAGACCGGGATCAGGACCTTCCAGCCGAGCTTCATCAGCTGGTCGTAGCGCACGCGCGGCAGCGTGCCGCGCAGCCAGATGAAGAAGAACAGCAGCAGCTGGACCTTGAGGACGAACCAGAGCATCGGCCACCAGCCGTGGTTCGCGCCCTCCCAGAACGTGCTGATCGGGTACGGGGCCCGCCAGCCGCCCAGGAAGAGGGTGACGGAGACCGCGGAGACGGTGACCATGTTGACGTACTCGGCGAGCATGAACAGCGCGAACTTGATGGACGAGTACTCGGTGTTGAAGCCGCCGACCAGGTCGCCCTCGGACTCCGGCATGTCGAAGGGGGCGCGGTTGGTCTCGCCGACCATCGTGATGACGTAGATGATGAAGGAGACGGGCAGCAGGATGATGTACCAGCGGTCCGCCTGCGCCTCCACGATCGCAGAGGTCGACATCGACCCGGAGTAGAGGAAGACCGAGGCGAAGGCCGCGCCCATGGCGATCTCGTAGGAGATCATCTGCGCGCAGGAGCGCAGACCGCCCAGGAGCGGGTACGTCGACCCGGAGGACCAGCCCGCCAGGACGATGCCGTAGATCCCGACCGAGGCCACCGCGAGGATGTACAGCATCGCGATGGGCAGGTCCGTCAGCTGCATGGTGGTGCGCTGGCCGAAGATCGAGACCTCGTTGCCGGCGGGGCCGAAGGGGATCACCGCGATGGCCATGAAGGCAGGGATCGCCGCGATGATCGGGGCCAGGACGTACACCACCTTGTCGGCCCGCTTGACGACGATGTCTTCCTTCAGCATCAGCTTGACGCCGTCGGCGAGCGACTGGAGCATGCCCCAGGGTCCGTGCCGGTTGGGGCCGATGCGCAGCTGCATCCAGGCGACGACCTTGCGCTCCCACACGATGGAGAAGAGCACCGTCACCATCAGGAAGGCGAAGCAGAACACCGCCTTGATGACGACGAGCCACCAGACGTCCCGCCCGAACAGGGACAGGTCCTCCGCGGCGAGCTGGACGAGGTCACCGGGTACCGCGTTCACGCTCCCACCTCCGCAGTGGTGTCGCCGGCGCCGGCGGGGATCGCCGGTCCGATCCGGACGAGGGTGCCCGGCCGGGCTCCGGTGTCGGCGAGGACGCCCGAGCCGGTGGAGTTCATCGGGAGCCAGACCACGCGGTCGGGCATCCCGGTGATCCGCAGCGGCAGCTCCACGGTCCCGGCCGGGCCGGTGACCACGAGGACGTCGCCGTCCTTGACGCCCGTCTCGGCGGCCGTGGCGGCCGACAGCCGGGCACTGGCCTCGTGCCGGGTGCCGGCCAGGGCCTCGTCGCCGTCCTGGAGACGGCCCTGGTCGAGGAGGAGCCGGTGGCCCGCGAGGACCGCCTCGCCCGCTCCGGGACGGGGCAGCGCCACCGGGTCGGTGGACTGCTCGGCGGCCAGCTCGCCCTCCCACGGGCCGAGCCGCTCCAGTTCCCGGCGTACGACCTGCACGTCGGGCAGGGAGATCGGCCGGTCGGCCGCGTCGGCCAGCATGTGCAGCACGCGGGAGTCCGCGGGGGCGAGGCGGCGGGTCATCTGGTCGGGCTTGAGCGCGGCCTCGAACGGCCGGACCCTGCCTTCCCAGTTGATGAAGGCGCCCGCCTTCTCGACGACCGCGGCCACCGGGAACACCACGTCCGCGTGGTCGGTGACCTCACCGGGCCGCAGTTCCAGGGAGACCACGAAGGCTTCCCGGAGGGCGTGCCGCGCCCGGGCCGGGTCCGGCAGATCGGTGACCTCCACGCCCGCGACCAGCAGCGCGGACAGCTCGCCCGAGGCCGCGGCCTCGACGATCTGGCCGGTGTCACGGCCGTAGCGGTGCGGGAGCTCGTCCAGGCCCCAGGCGGTGGCGACCTCGTCGCGGGCCCGCGGGTCGGTGGCCGGGCGGCCGCCGGGCAGCAGGGACGGCAGCGCGCCCGCCTCGATCGCGGCCCGCTCCCCGGCCCGGCGCGGGATCCACGCCAGGGCGGCGCCGGTCGCGGCCGCGGCCCGGACGGCGGCGGTCAGCGCACCGGGCACCCCGGCCAGGCGCTCCCCGACGAGGATGACCGCGCCGGGCCGGCGCAGCGCCTCGGCGGCCTCGGATCCGCCGGCCTCCAGGCCGGTCCGGGTGGCCAGCGCGTCCAGCCACTCGGGCTCGGTGCCGGGGGCGGCGGCCAGCAGGGTGCCGCCCGCCTTCTCCAGGCCCCGGGTCGCGAAGGGCGCCAGGGCGAAGGTGCGCTGCTTGTGCTTGCGGTGCGCCTTGCGCAGCCGCAGGAAGACCCCGGGGGCCTCCTCCTCGGCCTCGATGCCGGCGAGCAGCACCGCGGGCGCCGCCTCCAGCGAGGTGTAGGTCACCCCTTCGCCGTCGAGGTCCTTGCCGGTGCCGGCCACGGTGGCGGCCAGGAAGTCGGCCTCCTCCGCGCTGTGCACGCGCGCCCGGAAGTCGATGTCGTTGGTGTCGAGCACGACCCGCGCGAACTTGGCGTACGCGTAGGCGTCCTCGACGGTGAGCCGTCCGCCGGTCAGCACTCCGGCGCGGCCGCGCGCGGCGGCGAGTCCGGCGGCCGCGGCCTCCAGGGCCTCGGGCCAGCTCGCCGGCTCCAGGACCCCGGCGGCGCTGCGCACCAGCGGGGTGGTCAGCCGGTCCCGCTGCTGCGCGTAGCGGAATCCGAAGCGGCCCTTGTCGCAGACCCACTCCTCGTTGACCTCGGGGTCCTCGGCGGCCATCCGCCGCAGGACCTTGCCCCGGCGGTGGTCGGTCCGGGTCGCGCAGCCGCCCGCGCAGTGCTCGCACACGCTCGGGGAGGAGACGAGGTCGAAGGGGCGGGAGCGGAACCGGTACGCGGCCGAGGTGAGGGCGCCGACCGGGCAGATCTGGATGGTGTTGCCGGAGAAGTAGGACTCGAACGGGTCGCCCTCGCCGATGCCGACCTGCTGGAGCGCGCCGCGTTCGAGCAGTTCGATCATCGGGTCGCCGGCGATCTCGTTGGAGAAGCGGGTGCAGCGCGCGCAGAGCACGCAGCGCTCGCGGTCCAGCAGCACCTGTGGGGAGATCGGGACCGGCTTCTCGTAGGTGCGCTTCCTGCCCTCGAAGCGGGACTCGGCGTTGCCGTGCGACATCGCCTGGTTCTGCAGGGGGCACTCGCCGCCCTTGTCGCAGACGGGGCAGTCCAGCGGATGGTTGATGAGCAGCAGCTCCATCACCCCGCGCTGGGACTTGTCGGCTACCTCGGAGGTGAGCTGGGTCTTGACCACCATGCCGTCGGTGCAGGTGATGGTGCAGGAGGCCATCGGCTTGCGCTGGCCCTCCACCTCGACGATGCACTGGCGGCAGGCGCCGGCCGGGGAGAGGAGGGGGTGGTCGCAGAACCGGGGGATCTCGATGCCGAGCTGTTCGGCGGCCCGGATGACGAGCGTCCCCTTGGGCACCGACAGTTCGACGCCGTCGATGGTCAGCGAAACGGTGTCCTCGGGCGGCACCGCGGCCTCTCCGCCACCCGCAGGGGCGTTCGTGGTGACGGTCATGCGTTCACCTCCGTGTCAGCCCAGAGGGTCGACTTCTTGGGGTCGAAGGGGCAGCCCTTGCCCGTGATGTGCTGCTCGTACTCCTCGCGGAAGTACTTGAGCGAGGAGAAGATGGGGCTGGCAGCGCCGTCGCCGAGTGCGCAGAAGGACTTGCCGTTGATGTTGTCGGCGATGTCGTTCAGCTTGTCGAGGTCGGACATGACGCCCTTGCCCGACTCGATGTCGCGCAGCAACTGGACCAGCCAGTACGTGCCCTCGCGACAGGGGGTGCACTTGCCGCAGGACTCATGGGCGTAGAACTCGGTCCACCGGGTCACGGCCCGCACCACGCAGGTCGTCTCGTCGAAGCACTGGAGCGCCTTCGTGCCGAGCATCGAGCCGGCCGCCAGGACGCCTTCGTAGTCCAGCGGGACGTCGAGGTGCTCGTCCGTGAACATCGGGGTGGAGGAGCCGCCCGGGGTCCAGAACTTGAGCCGGTGCCCGGGGCGCATCCCGCCGCTCATGTCGAGGAGCTGGCGCAGGGTGATGCCGAGGGGGGCCTCGTACTGGCCGGGGCCGGCGACGTGCCCGGACAGGGAGTAGAGCGTGAAGCCGGGGGACTTCTCGGTCCCCATCGACTTGAACCAGTCCTTGCCCCGGAGCAGGATCGCGGGGACCGAGGCGATGGACTCGACGTTGTTGACGACGGTGGGACAGGCGTAGAGCCCCTCCACCGCGGGGAAGGGGGGACGCAGCCGGGGCTGGCCGCGCCGGCCTTCGAGGGAGTCGAGCAGTGCCGTCTCCTCCCCGCAGATGTACGCGCCCGCTCCGGCGTGCACCGTGATGTCGAGGTCGAGCCCGCTGCCGAGGACGTCCTTGCCGAGGTATCCGGCCTCGTACGCCTCGCGCACCGCCTCGTGCAGGCGCCGCAGCACCGGCACGGCCTCGCCGCGCAGGTAGATGAAGGCGTGCGCGGAGCGGATGGCGTAGCAGGCGATGATCATTCCCTCGATGAGGGAGTGCGGGTTGGCGAAGAGGAGGGGGATGTCCTTGCAGGTTCCCGGCTCCGACTCGTCCGCGTTCACGACGAGGTAGTGCGGCTTCCCGTCGCCCTGCGGGATGAACTGCCACTTCATCCCGGTGGGGAAGCCCGCGCCGCCGCGGCCGCGCAGACCCGAGTCCTTCACGTAGGCGATGAGGTCGTCCGGGGTCATCGCGAGGGCCTTGCGCAGGCCCTCGTACCCCTCGTGGCGCCGGTAGGTCTCCAGGGTCCACGACTGCGGTTCGTCCCAGAAGGCCGACAGCACGGGCGCGAGGAGCTTCTCGGGACTCGTGCCGCCTCCGGCCTCCGGCCGGGAGGCGCCTCCGTTGCTCAGTTCGGAAGACACGGTCATCACTCCCCTCCCTCGGTGGTGGCCTCGCCCCGCGGGTGCACGATCGAGGTGTGGGCGGACTCGCCGCGGGCGATGCGCAGGCCGATCAGGGAGGCGTGGCCGGCGCCGCCGGTGGCCTCGACCGCTCCCTCGCGCTCGTCCGGGAAGCCGGCCAGGATCCGGGCGGTCTCCTTGTACGTGCACAGCGGCGCACCCCGGGTCGGCTCCACCGGGCGGCCCGCCAGCAGGTCGTCGACCATGGCCTTGGCGGACTCGGGGGTCTGGTTGTCGAAGAACTCCCAGTTGACCATCACCACGGGGGCGAAGTCGCAGGCCGCGTTGCACTCGATGTGTTCGAGGGTGACCTTGCCGTCGGGGGTGGTCTCCTGGTTGCCGACCCCGAGGTGCTCCTTGAGTTCCTCGAAGATGGCGTCGCCGCCCATCACCGCACACAGCGTGTTGGTGCAGACGCCGACCTGGTAGTCCCCGGAGGGCTTGCGCCGGTACATCGTGTAGAAGGTCGCGACGGCTGTGACCTCGGCGGTGGTCAGGCCCAGCACCTCGGCGCAGAAGCGGACACCGGTGCGCGAGACGTAGCCCTCCTGCGCCTGGCACAGGTGCAGCAGCGGCAGCAGCGCACTGCGGCTGTCGGGGTAGCGGGCGATGACCTCGGCGGCGTCCGCGGCGAGCCGCTCGCGCACCTCCGCCGGGTAGTCGGGGGCGGGCAGCTGGGGCATGCCCAGGGAGAGGGGTGCCGGGGGGGTCCCCCCCGGAGAAGACGCAGTCGTCATCGGTCGACGCCTCCCATCACGGGGTCGATGGAGGCGACGGCGACGATGACGTCGGCGACCTGGCCGCCCTCGCACATCGCGGCCATGGCCTGCAGGTTGGTGAAGGACGGGTCGCGGAAGTGGACCCGGTAGGGGCGGGTGCCTCCGTCGGAGACGACGTGGACGCCGAGTTCGCCCTTGGGCGACTCGACGGCCGCGTAGGCCTGCCCGGCGGGGACGCGGAAACCCTCGGTCACCAGCTTGAAGTGGTGGATGAGGGCCTCCATGGAGGTGCCCATGATGTTCCTGATGTGGTCGAGCGAGTTGCCGAGCCCGTCCGGGCCCATCGCCAGCTGCGCGGGCCAGGCGATCTTCTTGTCGGCGACCATGACCGGGCCCGGCTCCAGCCGCTCCAGGCACTGCTCGACGATCCGCAGCGACTGGCGCATCTCCTCCAGGCGGATCAGGAACCGCCCGTACGAGTCGCAGGTCTCGGTGGTCGGTACGTCGAACTCGTAGTCCTCGTAGCCGCAGTACGGGTCCGACTTGCGCAGGTCGTGGGGGAGTCCGGCGGAGCGCAGGATCGGGCCGGTGGCGCCCAGCGCCATGCAGCCGGTGAGATCGAGGTAGCCGACGTCCTGCATGCGGGCCTTGAAGATGGGGTTGCCGGTGGCGAGCTTGTCGTACTCCGGCAGGTTCTTCTTCATGGTCTTCACGAACTCGCGCAGCTGGTCGACCGCGCCGGGCGGCAGGTCCTGGGCGAGGCCGCCGGGGCGGATGAACGCGTGGTTCATGCGCAGGCCGGTGATCAGCTCGAACACGTCGAGGATCAGCTCGCGGTCGCGGAAGCCGTAGATCATGATCGTGGTCGCGCCCAGCTCCATGCCGCCGGTGGCGATGCACACCAGGTGGGAGGAGAGCCGGTTGAGCTCCATCAGGAGCACGCGGATCACGGTGGCCCGGTCCGGGATCTGGTCGGTGATGCCGAGCAGCCTCTCGACGCCGAGGCAGTACGCCGTCTCGTTGAAGAACGGCGTCAGGTAGTCCATGCGCGTCACGAAGGTGGTGCCCTGCGTCCAGTTCCGGAATTCGAGGTTCTTCTCGATGCCGGTGTGCAGGTAGCCGATGCCGCAGCGGGCCTCGGTGACCGTCTCGCCGTCGATCTCCAGGATCAGGCGGAGCACGCCGTGGGTGGACGGGTGCTGGGGGCCCATGTTGACGACGATGCGCTCGTCGTCCGCCTTGGCCGCCGACTGGACGATCTCGTCCCAGTCGCCGCCGGTGACGGTGTAGACGGTGCCTTCGGTGGTCTCGCGCGCGGAGGCTCGGTTCTCTGCGTGTTCTGCGCGATTCGAGGTGGGGGACATCAGCTGTACGACCTCCGCTGGTCGGGAGCCGGGATCTGGGCGCCCTTGTACTCGACGGGGATGCCGCCGAGCGGGTAGTCCTTGCGCTGCGGGAAGCCCTGCCAGTCGTCCGGCATCATGATCCGGGTGAGAGCGGGGTGCCCGTCGAAGACGAGGCCGAAGAAGTCGTAGGCCTCGCGCTCGTGCCAGTCGTTGGTCGGATAGACCAGGACGAGCGAGGGCAGGTGCGGGTCGCTGTCCGGGACGGACACCTCCAGCCGCAGGATCCGCCCGTGGGTGAGCGAGCGCAGGTGGTAGACGGCGTGCAGCTCGCGGCCCTTGTCCCCGGGGAAGTGGACTCCGGAGACTCCGGTGCACAGTTCGAACCGCAGGGCCGGGTCGTCGCGCAGGGTCCGCGCGACCTGGACGAGGTGCTCCCGGGCGATGTGGAAGGTCAGTTCGCCCCGGTCGACCACCGTCTTCTCGATGGCGTTCTCCGGGACCAGGTCCTGCTCCTCCAGGGCGCCTTCGAGCTCGTCGGCCACCTCGTCGAACCAGGAGCCGTAGGGGCGGCTCGTCGCGCCGGGCAGGGCCACGGTGCGGACCAGGCCGCCGTAGCCGCTGGTGTCCCCGCCGGACGCGGCCCCGAACATGCCCTTGCGGACGCCGATGACCTCCGGTCCCTGGGCCCGCGGCGCAGGGACGTTGCTGCCGTTGCCGCCGTTGGTTTCGTTGCTGCCGTTCTCCGGCTCCTGGGTCTCGCTCACCGGAGCAGCCCCTTCATCTCAATGGTGGGGAGGGCCTTGAGGGCTGCCTCCTCCGCCTCGCGTGCCGCCTCTTCCCGGTTCACGCCGAGCTTTCCGCCCTGGATCTTCTGGTGGAGCTTGAGGATCGCGTCCATCAGCATCTCGGGGCGCGGCGGGCAGCCGGGCAGGTAGATGTCCACCGGGACGATGTGGTCGACGCCCTGGACGATGGCGTAGTTGTTGAACATTCCGCCCGAAGATGCACAGACCCCCATGGAGATGACCCATTTGGGAGCGGGCATCTGGTCGTACACCTGCCGCAGCACCGGCGCCATCTTCTGGCTGACCCGGCCGGCCACGATCATCAGATCGGCCTGGCGCGGCGAGCCGCGGAAGACCTCCATGCCGAAGCGGGCCAGGTCGTAGCGGCCCGCTCCGGTGGTCATCATCTCGATGGCACAGCAGGCGAGGCCGAAGGTCGCGGGGAAGACGGATGACTTGCGCACCCAGCCCGCGGCCTGTTCGACGGTGGTCAGCAGAAAGCCGCTCGGCAGCTTCTCTTCCAGTCCCATGGGAATTCAGCCCCTCAGTCCCATTCCAGGCCGCCGCGGCGCCACACGTAGGCGTAGGCGACGAAGACGGTGAGCACGAAGAGCAGCATCTCGACGAGCCCGAAGATCCCCAGGGAGTCGAAGGTGACGGCCCAGGGGTAGAGGAAGACAACCTCGATGTCGAAGACGATGAAGAGCATCGCCGTCAGGTAGTACTTGATGGGGAAGCGGCCGCCGCCGGCCGGCAGCGGAGTCGGCTCGATGCCGCACTCATACGCTTCAAGCTTCGCCCGGTTGTACCGTTTTGGACCGATCAGCGTGGCCATGACCACGGAGAAGATCGCAAACCCTGCGCCGAGGGCGCCGAGCACGAGGATGGGCGCGTACGCATTCACGCTCCTCGCTCCTTCCAGTCGTCCTTGACCGTTGGACCGCTGCGCCGGCTGGGGGTACCTCCCAGCGGGAGCTGAGGGGCGTGGCCCGCCTCCCGAAGATCACGCCGTGATCGATCGCTTGCATGTGAGGCAGTTCACAAGCCGGACTGGTGCGCATCTTATGCCCGGTCGTCTGTGATCTGCGACACGGGTAACAACAACGAGTTTGTGATCTCCACCACCTGACGAACGATCATGAAGCCCGATGAGTCGTGATCTTCATACGTGAAGCAGCCACATGATCACCAAAGGTGACATCCGCCCTCGTTACCGCAGGTAGGAGGCGTCTCGCCCTATCAAAGGATGGCTCGTGCAGGCAAATTGGAAAGAGCGTGGAGTGCGTGATAAAGGAATCCGCGTCGCCCGGTCGGGGGAGGCGGCACATACGGAGGTGGACGCGGGGCAGGGGCGGACACGGAGGCCGCCCCGCGTGTGCGTCCGTTCACGAACCCGCGCGCACCCTTTCCGCCGGCTCCCGGCCGGTTTCCCGACGACCTCTTCACAGCGGGGTCACGACCGGCCCACGGTGTCCGCACAGCGTGACGCTCCTGTGACCTGCGTCACCCGGAATCGCCGCCGCCGAAAGCGGGCTTGGCCAACTGTCCGGAGGGATGGTAGGCCCAGGATCAATTAGGACTAATTACAGAAACCCCATGATCACAGCCCTGTGAAGGCGTGTCCGATTCGCCCGTTACGGCGTCAATAAGCCGCGCGGCGCGCCCGGTTAGCACCGTTCGCGCGCAACTGTGGCGCAACCCACGTTTCTTGAAGGGAACCCGGCCCCCCTGATAGCGGTTGTACTCATGTCCCACACCGCTCACATACCCAGCCACCGGAAGCCCCGCCGAAGCGCCTCGAAGCTCGCGGTCCGCGCCGGAGTTGCCGGTGGCGTCCTCAGCACCCTGGCCATGGCCGGCACCGCGAGCGCGTCCCCGTCCGAGCCCGTGGCCGAGACGACGCTCGAAATGCCGGTCCTCGACGTGGACCTGGCCTCCGACGTCTCCTCCGCCGTCACCGTGGCCGCGGAGAACACCCGCCTGGCCGCCGTCGAGGGCGAACTGACCGCCCTTGAGGAGAGCGCCCGCACCGGGGCCGCCGCCGAGGCGAAGAAGGCCAAGGAAGACGCCCAGCAGAAGGCCGACGCCGAGAAGAAGACGAAGGACGAAGAGGCCCGCAAGGCCGAGGCCGACCGCGCCAACCGCAGCACCGCGCGCGCCTCGCTGGGCACCAAGTCCGCCGACTCCTCGGGCTCCACGGGCTCCTCCGCCTCGACGCCCGCCAAGGACAGCGGCTCCTCCGTGTCCGCACCGGCCACCGGCTCCGCCGCCGCCGTCGTGAACTTCGCCCGCGCCCAGGTCGGCAAGGCGTACGTCCGGGGCGGCACCGGCCCGACCGCGTACGACTGCTCCGGGCTCGTGCAGGCCGCCTACCGCGCCGCGGGCATCAAGCTGCCCCGCATCTCGGGCGACCAGTCCTCGATGGGCACCTCGGTCTCGCTGAACGCCCTCCAGCCGGGCGACATCCTGTACTGGGGCAGCCGCAGCGGCTCGTACCACGTCGCCATCTACTCGGGCAACGGCAAGTTCATCGGCGCGCAGAACCCCAGCACCGGCATCGTCGAGCAGAAGCTCAGCTACGACATGCCCTCGGGCGCCGTCCGCATCCTCTGAGCAGCGCTCCGGGCACGCTCGGACCACAGCACTCCAGGCCGAAGGGCCGGTACTCCCCCGCTGGGGGTGGAGTACCGGCCCTTCGGCCTGCCGTGCGCGCGCTGCCCCGGCCCCGCGAAGGACGGCCGCGGCGCGTCTTGACCGTTCGACACCCGGAGGTGGTGGTCCGTGAGCGGAAAGCCGTACGAGGACCACGGCACCGGCGACCGCACGGCCCTCCCCGCCGCCCTCGGGCTGGGCCTGCCGGCCGCGGGAGGCCGGCTGCCGGCCACCGCCCGCCCCTGGCACCGGCCGGGCCGCCCGCCCGCCTGCGCAGGCCGGCGGCGGGTCGGTGACGGCGCGGGGGGCGCCTAGGCCTTCGGGGCCACCTTCGAGAGGCCGTTGATGATGCGGTCCATCGCGTCGCCGCCCGTCGGGTCGGTCAGGTTCGCCAGCATCTTCAGCGTGAACCTCATCAGCACCGGGTGGGTCAGGCCCCGCTGCGCGGCGACCTTCATGACCTTCGGGTTCCCGATCAGCTTCACGAAGGCACGGCCCAGCGTGTAGTAGCCGCCGTACGTCTCCTTGAGCACCTTCGGGTAGGTGTGCAGGGCCAGTTCGCGCTGGGCCGGCGTGGCCCGGGCATGGGCCTGCACGATGACCTCGGCCGCGATCTGGCCCGACTCCATGGCGTACGCGATGCCCTCGCCGTTGAACGGGTTGACGAGGCCGCCCGCGTCACCGACCAGCAGCAGGCCCTTGGTGTAGTGCGGCTGCCGGTTGAAGGCCATCGGCAGGGCCGCGCCGCGGATGGGCTGCGTCATGTTCTCGGGGGTGTAGCCCCAGTCCTCCGGCATGGAAGCGCACCAGGCCTTGAGGACCTCGCGCCAGTCCAGCTCCTTGAAGGCGGAGGAGGAGTTGAGGATGCCGAGGCCGACGTTGGACGTGCCGTCGCCCATGCCGAAGATCCAGCCGTAGCCGGGCAGCAGCCGGTCCTGCGCGCCGCGCCGGTCCCACAGCTCCAGCCAGGACTCCAGGTAGTCGTCGTCGTGCCGCGGCGAGGTGAAGTACGTGCGGACCGCGACGCCCATCGGGCGGTCCTCGCGCCGGTGCAGGCCCATCGCCAGGGAGATCCGGGAGGAGTTGCCGTCGGCCGCGACGACCAGCGGGGCGCTGAAGGTGACCGGGGTCTTCTCCTCGCCCAGCTTCGCCTGGACCCCCGTGATGTGACCGGTGCGCGGGTCGCGGACGGGCTCGCCGACGTTGCAGCGCTCGTACAGCCGCGCGCCGGCCTTCTGCGCCTGCCGGGCCAGGGTCTCGTCGAAGTCGTCGCGCTTGCGGACGAGGCCGTAGTCGGGGAAGGAGGCGAGTTCCGGCCAGTCCAGCTGGAGCCGCTGGCCGCCGCCGATGATCCGCAGGCCCTTGTTCCGCAGCCAGCCGGCCTCTTCGGAGATGTCGATGCCCATCGCCACCAGCTGCTTGGTGGCGCGCGGGGTCAGTCCGTCACCGCACACCTTCTCGCGCGGGAACGCCGTCTTCTCCAGCAGCAGTACGTCGAGTCCGGCCTTGGCGAGGTAGTACGCGGTGGTCGCACCGGCGGGCCCGGCACCGACGACGATCACGTCCGCGGAGTGTTCGGAGAGGGGCTCGGTCACGGCTGGGTCTCCCGAAGGCTCGATATAGGGTGCCAGGCGGCACCGGACATGTGCAGTCTATGCAGCGAGAGAGAACGCGATCAGAAGGGTCACCCCCGTTGAGTAGCTCGCCCAGCTCGCCCCCGCCCGCGCCCGGCTCTCCGGCCCGGCCGCTCCCCGTCGTACGGCTGCGCGTGCCCACGGACGAGGACGCGCACGCCTGGCACAGCGTCTTCGCCGACCCCGACGTGATGGAGTTCCTGGGCGGTCCGGCGGAACTGTCCGTGTACGAGGAGTTCACCGCCCGCCAGCGCATGCACGACGCCCAACTCGGCTACTGCCTGTGGACCCTGCTGGACGAGGACGGCCAGGTCATCGGCTTCACCGGCGCCCAGCCCTGGCCCCGTGCGGACTGGGGGCCCGTCGGGGAGATCGAGATCGGCTGGCGGCTCGGCCGCGGGCACTGGGGCCGGGGGTACGCGTACGCCGCCGCCCTCGCCACCGTCGAGCGGGTCCGGGAGGCGGGCGTCCCGCACGTGGTCGCGATGATCCACGCCCACAACACCCGCTCGGCAGCGGTCGCGGAGCGTCTCGGGATGCACCTGGACGAGGAGTTCACCACCCCGGGCGGCAACCCGGGCCGGCGCTACCGTCTCGACCTCGCCGCGGACCTGGCCGCTCCTGTCGGGGCGGCTGTGGTCGAGGTCTAGAAGACCGAGAGGCCGGTGAGGGTCGTGAAGCGGTCCAGGGCCGCCACACCCGCGACGGAGTTCCCCTGGGCGTCCAGGCCGGGGCTCCACACCGCCAGCGCGCACAGGCCCGGCACGACCGCGACGATCCCGCCGCCCACGCCGCTCTTGCCGGGCAGCCCGACGCGGTAGGCGAACTCGCCCGCCGCATCGTACGTCCCGCAGGTGAGCATGACCGCGTTGATCTGCTTGGCCTCGCTGCGCGTCAGCAGCCGCGAGCCGTCGGCCCGCAGCCCGTGCCGGGCCAGGAAGAGCCCGGCGCGGGCCAGGTCGGCGCAGCTCATCTCGATGGAGCACTGCCAGAAGTAGTGCTCCAGCAGGGCCGGCACCGGGTTGTCGATGTTCCCGTACGAGGCCATGAAGTGCGCGACGGCCGCGTTGCGGTCGCCGTGCGCCTGCTCGGAGGCCGCGACCTCGGCGTCGAACCCTATGCCCGGGTTGCGGCTCTCCTCCCGCAGGAAGCCGAGCAGTTCGCTGCTGGCGTCGCCGGTCAGGGTCTGGAGCCGGTCGGTGACCACGAGTGCGCCCGCGTTGATGAACGGATTGCGCGGGATGCCGTTCTCGTACTCCAGCTGCACGAGCGAGTTGAAGGGGTTGCCGGAGGGCTCGCGGCCGACCCGCTCCCACAGGCTGTCCCCGCCCTCGGCCAGGGCCAGGGCGAGCGCGAAGACCTTGGTGATCGACTGGGCGGAGAAGGGGACCTGCCAGTCCCCCACCCCGAAGACCTCCCCGCCGAGTCCGGCGACGGCCATGCCGAACTGGCCGGGGTCCACGGACGCGAGCGCCGGAATGTACTCGGCGGGGGTGCCGCTGCCCACCAGCGGGGCGACATCGGCCGCGATCTGCTCCAGCAGGGCCGCGTAGTCGAGGGTGTCGGGCACGGCGGTCAGGACTTGGTGCCCCGGTGCAGCGTGACGATGCCCCCGGTGAGGTTGCGCCAGGCGACCTTGGACCAGCCGGCCTTCTGCAGCAGGGCGGCGAGCGCCGGCTGGTCGGGCCACGCGCGGATGGACTCGGCGAGGTACACGTAGGCGTCGGGGCTGGGCGACATGGCGCGGGCCACCGGCGGCAGGGCGCGCATCAGGTACTCCGTGTAGACCGTCCGGAAGGGGGCCCAGGTGGGCTGCGAGAACTCGCAGATCACGACCTGGCCGCCGGGCTTCGTCACCCGGTACAGCTCGCGCAGGGCCGTGTCGGTGTCCTGGACGTTGCGCAGGCCGAAGGAGATCGTCACGGTGTCGAAGACGTCGTCCCGGAACGGCAGCTTCGTCGCGTCCCCCGCGGTCAGCGGCAGCCAGGAGTGCTTCTTCTTGCCCTCCCGGAGCATGCCCAGCGAGAAGTCGCAGGGGACGACGTACGCGCCGGTCGCGGCGAAGGGCAGCGAGGAGGTCGCGGTCCCGGCGGCCAGGTCGAGGACCGTGTGCCCGGGGCGGGCGCCGACCGCCTTGGCGACCTCCTTGCGCCACAGGCGGGCCTGCCCGAGGGAGATCACGTCGTTGACGAGGTCGTAGTTCGCCGCCAGCCCGTCGAACATGGAGGCGACTTCGTGCGGCTGCTTGTCCAGGGAAGCGCGGGTCACTGGCGTTGGCCCCTCGGGTGCGATGCGGATCGGCTGATGCCTCCCCATCCTCTCAGGCCGGGCCCGCGGGCCCGCACCGCCCTGGAAGCAGCCCGCGCGGCGGTACGGGAAGCAGGCCGGGCACGGCGCGGGACACAGCACGAGGTCACCGCACAACTGGCCCGAAGGCCAGTTACGCGGACCGGGCCCGGCCGCGTTGACTGGCGGGCATGCGGCCCGGTGAGGGTCACCCGCCGGGTCCCGCAGGTTCGTGGTTCCGGTCAGCGGCCGCCACGAACAGAAGGCTTCACGATGCCGGCAGGCCATTCCACCGGTCGCTCCCGCCGCAGCCCGCGCGCCAGGCGCCGGGCGGAGCGGCGCAGGCGACTGCGGCGGACGCTCCTGGGTTCGGCGGCCCTGGTCGCGCTCTCGGGGACCGTCTACGCCCTGGTGCCCTCGAAGGAGACCGCCGCCGTCGCGGACGGCCGCCCGAAGGACCCGGCCCGGCCGCAGGACGGCCAGGAGGCGCCGGAGTCGGGCGCGGACGCGGCCCCGCAGGGCGGCCAGCGCTCCCCCGAGCCCACCGGCTCCTCCAGTGCCCCCTCCCCGGCCCCCTCGGCCCCGGCCGCCGCCTCCCCCTCACCCGCCGCCTCCGGCTCCTCCGCGCCCGCCGAGCCGGGCACCTTCAAGGCCTCCGCCGCCTCCGGTCAGCCGCAGGGCCAGGGACGCGCCCTGCGCTGGCGCCTGGAGACCGAGCAGGGCAGCGGGATCGACCCGGACACCGCCGCGCGGGCCGTCGAGAAGATCCTGGGAGACCCGCGCGGCTGGACCAGGGACCCGGCGTACGGGTTCCAGCTCGTCGGGGCGGGACAGCCCGTCGACTTCACCGTCAAGATCGCCACGCCCACCACCACCGACCTGCTGTGCGACGTGGTCACCCCCGAGCTCATCGGCGAGACCAACTGCCGGGCCGGACACACCGTCGTGGTGAACCTCAAGCGCTGGAAGGAAGGGTCGCCGCAGTTCAGCGGCAGCCCGGAGGAGTACCGGGCGCTGATCGTCAACCACGAGGTCGGCCACGAACTGGGCCGCGAGCACGAGAGCTGCCCGGGCCCCGGCAAGCCCGCCCCCGCGATGATGCAGCAGATCAAGGGGCTGCTCGGCTGCACGTCCAACGCCTGGCCGTACGACGCGAACGGAACCTATCTGTCCGGCCCGCGCGTCCCTTAGGCAGGGAGAGCCTGGCCGTCCGTGGCCCGGCCGGGGGCAAGGAGTGGTCTACCGTGCGCGTCGTCAGCTTCAGCGTCCCGGCATGGTTCCCTCCCGACGGGGAACCGGCCCGGCCGCAGGCCCCGCGCACGGTCCAGCTCACCGAACAGGAGTCGGCCGTGTTCCTGTGCCTGGCCACCGGCGCCTCGAACGCCGAACTCGCCTCGGAACTCCAGCTGTCCGTCAGCACGGTCAAGTTCCACGTGGTCAACATCCGGGCCAAGCTCGGCGGGATCAGCCGCCTCCAGGCCTGCCTGCTGGCGGCCCTGGCCCGGGAGTCCGCGGGCGGCGCGCCGCGCCTCAGCGACGGCGGTGCAGCAGCCGGCCCCCGATGACCGTGGCCACGCAGGTGGTCGCGCCCCGCTCCAGCAGCTCCGCCCCGTCCGCCACCGCGAACACCGCGAACCGGGCCGGGACACCGGGCTCCAGGGTGCCGTGGAAGGCCTCCGCGGCCGCGTCCCGCCCGGCGAACGGATCCAGCGAGGGCGCCCCCTCGTAAGGAGCCGGCGGCAGGACGGTGAGACCCGAGCGGACCACCGCCGTGCGCACCGCCGGGACCGTCAGGCGGCCCGTCACCGCCACCACCCCGCGGGCCAGCAGCTTCTGCGTCCCGCGCCGGGCGCTGTTGCCCCACCGGGCCTCGGTCATCTTCAGCGCGTCCAGCTCGGCCTCCCCGCTGATCGGGTCGGCGCCGAGCTCGGTGACCTCGTACGGATCGTCCGGGTAGTACGTCCGCTCCAGCAGCGCATCCGCCCCGCGCACGAGCAGGCCCGGGGTGAGGACCCCGGGCCAGCGGCGGACCCGGGCGTGCGGACAGGCCGCGCCGAGGGTTTCGTACGGGCCCACGCGGGCGATCCGGTCCCCCTCGACGAGCACCGCACCACCGGGCTGCGGTGCGGCCGCCGGGCCGGGCACGAGGAGTTCTGCGGTGTGAAGCGTCAGCACGGCCGGGTCAGTTCGTGGAGATGAGCTTCAGCTCGGGGTGTGCGGTGCCGCCCTCGATCGCGGTGGAGGAGATGTGCGAGACCACGCGGTCGTCCGCCGGGTCGTCCGCCGGGTCCTCGTGGACGAGCAGGTGCTCGTACGTCGTCGCACGCTGCGCCGGGACACGGCCCGCCTTGCGGATCAGGTCGATGATCTCCTGACGGTTGGAGCGGTGCTTGGCACCGGCGGAGGAGACCACGTTCTCCTCCAGCATGATCGAGCCCAGGTCGTCCGCACCGAAGTGCAGGGACAGCTGGCCCGCCTCCTTGCCCACCGTCAGCCAGGAGCCCTGGATGTGCGCGATGTTGTCCAGGAACAGCCGCGCCACCGCGATCATCCGCAGGTACTCGAAGATCGTCGCCTGGGTGCGGCCCTTGAGGTGGTTGTTCTCCGGCTGGTACGTGTACGGGATGAACGCGCGGAAGCCGCCCGTGCGGTCCTGCGTGTCCCGGATCATCGCGATGTGCTCGATCCGCTCCGCGTTCGTCTCGCCGGTGCCCATGAGCATGGTGGAGGTCGACTCCACCCCCAGCCCGTGGGCGATCTCCATGATCTCCAGCCAGCGCTCGCCCGACTCCTTCAGCGGGGCGATCGCCTTCCGCGGCCGCTCCGGCAGCAGCTCCGCGCCCGCGCCCGCGAACGAGTCCAGGCCCGCCGCGTGGATCCGGCGGATCGCCTCCTCCGCCGAGACGCCCGAGATCTTCGCCATGTGCTCGACCTCGGAGGCACCCAGGGAGTGGATCACCAGCTGCGGGAAGGCCTTCTTGATCGCGGAGAAGTGCTCCTCGTAGTACTCCACCCCGTACTCCGGGTGGTGCCCGCCCTGGAACATGACCTGCGTGCCGCCCAGCTCGACGGTCTCCGCGCACCGGCGCAGGATGTCGTCGAGGTCGCGGGACCAGCCCTTCTTCGTGTCCTTCGGAGCCGCGTAGAAGGCACAGAACTTGCAGGCCGTCACACACACGTTGGTGTAGTTGATGTTCCGCTCGATGATGTACGTCGCGATGTGCTCCGTACCCGCGTAGCGACGCCGGCGCACCGCGTCGGCCGCCTGGCCCAGCGCGTGCAGCGGAGCGTGCCGGTAGAGGTCGAGCGCCTCTTCCTCGGTGATCCGGCCCCCTGCGGCGGCTCGGTCGAGGACAGACTGGAGAGCGGCCTGGTCGGTCACCGGTTCGTCACCTTTCGGCGGTGTGTCAAGAGGTCCGGACCGATCCAGCCTACGCCAGGGCCCGGCGGACGGATTCAGGGGCTGCGGGTCAGATCTCCCTCGGGGTTCCCGGCCGGGCCGTCACCCGACTTGTAGTGCAGCGTCCCGTTCGCGTTGAGGGTGAAGCGCTCGTCGGCGGAGCCGCTGGAGCAGATGCCGGGGGCCGGGTTGGGACCGCCCGAGGTGTCCAGGACCAGTGAGCGGTCGGTGGCGGAGGAGAGCTTCCAGTCACCGCTGCAGTCGGTGCCGAACACCGGAAGGACCGACTTGTCCCGCGCGACGACCTCGCCGACCCTGCCGCCCTTGATGGTGATCTCGAACGCGCTCGGGACCCCCGTCCGCGCGGTGGTGACCGTGCCCTTCCAGGTGCCGACCAGCTCCCGGGGGACGTCCTGCCGGGTCCCCTTCGGAATGTCCCCGCCCGGGGTGCCGCCGGCGTCGGGGGTCGCGGACGGCGGCGTCGCGGCCGGTGCCGGAGCCGAAGTGGAGGGCCTCGCACCGCTGTCGGCCATGTCCTGTCCCCCGCCCCCCGTCCCGGGCAGCAGTCCCATCCCGTACAGCCCGCCCGAGACCATCGCCAGCACGGCGGCCGAGGCCAGGACGAGGGTGCAGCTGAAACGGCGCCCGGCGGCGGTCAGGCTCACCTGTCGTCCCTCGGGGGCGGTACGGGGCTGCGGCACCCCGCCGCCCTCCTTCGGGGCGGGAGGGCCGTACGGGCCGCCGCCGTTCGCGTACGAGGGGTCCGGCGCCCCGAACGCACCGCCGGGGGCGGGCGCGGCCTGGCCCCCGTACGAGGGGGTGGTGAAGGGGACCGGGCCCGAGGGGCTCTCCGCGGCCACCGCGTCCAGGTCGAGCAGGGCCACCGCGGCCCGGCTGGCCTCCTCCACCAGGGCCGCGGGCAGCCACCCGGGGGCGAGCAGGGCTCCGTCGAGGGACGCCGCGACCGTCTCCGGGGCCGGACGGTCCGCGGCCGTCTTGGCCAGGCAGGACCGGATCAGCTCGCGCAGCGGTCCGGCCGGGACGGCGTCGAGCTCCGGCGGCTCGTGCACCACCTTGTAGAGGAGGGTCGCCGAGTGGTCCCCGGTGAACGGCGGCCGGCCGGTCGCCGCGAAGGCGAGCACCGCGCCGAGCGAGAAGACGTCGGCCGCCCCCGTGACCCCCTTGCCGAGGATCTGCTCAGGCGCCATGTAGCCCGGCGAGCCGACCGAGACCCCGGTGGAGGTGAGCGAGGCCGTGCCCTCGGTGGCCCGGGCGATCCCGAAGTCGATCAGGCGGGGCCCGTCCAGGGCGAGCATCACGTTCGACGGCTTCACGTCCCGGTGGACGAGGCCCAGCCCGTGCACCGCCACCAGCGCCCGGGCCAGCCCGGCCCCGACCGCCCGTACGGTGACCTCCGGCAGCGGCCCGTGCCCGACCACCGCCCGGTCGAGGGAGGGGCCCGCCACGTACCCGGTGGCCACCCACGGCACCGGGGCCTCGGGGTCCGCGTCCAGCACGGGCGCCGTCCACTCCCCGCCGACCCGCCGGGCGGCCTCCACCTCGCGGCGGAAGCGGGACCGGAACTCCTGGTCGGCGGCGAAGTGCGGGTGCACGATCTTCACGGCCACGGTCCGGCCGCCGGCGCTGCGCCCCAGGTAGACCCGGCCCATGCCGCCCGCGCCGAGCCGGCCGAGCAGCCGGTACGCGCCGATGGTCCTCGGTTCGCCGGCTTCGAGCGGCTGCATGCGGTCCCCCATCCCCCGGGATGCCGGACCCCGTGCGGCCCGGCCAAGCAGCACCTTAGGGGGTGGGCCTGCCGGGCGGGCGCACGGCGGATTCCATTCCGCATTCCGCTCGGGCGAACGGAATACGAAAAGGAAGGGAATTGCCGGGAAAGGGCATATGCGCCGCAGAGGATCGTGCGGGGATCTTCCCGGCACTTCCCGGCCGGCCCCGCGGGGAGACCGGCAAAGCCGTCAGCCTTCCGGAACCGCCACCGGCAGGAGCTCGACCGCGACGTCCGTCGGGTATCCCGTGGTGGCTCCCGTACGGCGTGCGAATTCCCGTACGCCGGCCAGTTGATCGGGGCCGAAGCGGAAGTCGAGCGTCGTGAAGTACCGCTCCAGCAGCTCGGCGTCGAACGCTTCCCAGCGGGCCGCCTGTTCGGCCACCTTGGCGACCTCTTCGAGGGAGAGGTCGCGGGAGGCGAGGAAGGCCTCGTGGACCTTCTGCACGACCGCCGGCTCGCGGGCGAGGTAGTCCTTGCGGGCGGCCCAGACGGCGAAGACGAAGGGCAGCCCGGTCCACTCCTTCCACATCTGCCCGAGGTCGTGGACGGTCAGGCCGAGGCGCGGGGCGTCGTGCAGGGCGGCCCGCAGCGCGGCGTCGCCGATGAGCACGGCCGCATCGGCCTCCTGCATCATGACGCCCAGGTCAGGGGGGCAGGTGTAGTAGTCGGGCTGGACCCCGTACTGCTCGGAGAGCAGCAGCTGGGCCAGGCGCACGGAGGTCCGGGACGTGGAACCGAGGGCGACCCGGGCGCCGTCGAGGCGGTCCAGGGGCACCTGCGAGACGATCACGCAGGACATCACCGGGCCGTCGCAGCCGACCGCGAGGTCGGGGAAGGCGACGAGCTGGTCGGCGTTGCGGAGGAACTCGACGAGGGTGATGGGGGCGATGTCGAGCTCACCCTCGACCAGGCGCTCGCTGAGCTTCTCGGGGGTGTCCTTGGTCAGTTCCAGGTCCAGCAGCGTGCCGGTTCTGGCGAGCCCCCAGTAGAGGGGCAGGCAGTTCAGGAACTGGATGTGGCCGACGCGGGGCCGGCTGCGATAGACGTCCACATCGCGAGACTAGCCCTCGGAACTCCGTACGCCTTCCAGCGGGTCTCACGTCAGCCTTCCGCCGAAGCTCAAACGTCCGAGTGACGTGATCTTTCCCTCTGGTCTCGGCCGCAGGGTGCATGCTAGGCTCGTCCGCAAGTTGCAGTTTGGTTTCCCTTGCAGTACGAGGCCTGCGGAGAATGTGACCCGCGGGCTTTTGTAGTTTTCAGACTTCTTAGCAGGTTCTGGAGCAGGGCGACCCTTTGGCCCATAGGAGGGCTCATGGCTACCGGAACCGTGAAGTGGTTCAACGCTGAAAAGGGCTTCGGCTTCATCGCCCAGGACGGCGGCGGCCCGGATGTCTTCGTCCACTACTCCGCGATCAATGCCTCTGGCTTCCGCTCCCTGGAGGAGAACCAGACGGTGAACTTCGACGTCACGCAGGGCCCGAAGGGCCCCCAGGCGGAGAACGTCACCCCGGTCTAACCGCCTGGGCCAACTCTCGCGGTTGGATATGCAGTACCCAAGGAGCCCTGTCCCCTCTGCGTCAGCAGAGCGGCAGGGCTCCTGCCTTTTCCCCGTCGCGGGACTGCCCGGGCCGGCCGCATGACGGAGCCGCCCCCGGCGCCGTTGGCACGGCGCCGGGGGCGGCTCGCTCGTCCGCTCGCGGACGGCCTACTTCGAAGGGTCCTTGGCGGGATCCTTCGACGGCTCCTTCGCGGGGTCGGTCGCGGGGGCCGTCGCCGGGGCGGTGATCTTGATTTCCAGGACCAGGGTCACGCCCTGCGGGGTGGTCAGGCGCAGGAAGTACGTCCCCGGAGCCACGTCCTCGGTGAGGAGTTCCGGTACGGCGATCTTGCCGTCGGCCCCCGTCACGGGCAGCTGCAGGCTGAAGAGCTTCTTGCCGCCCTCACCCTCGAAGTACGGGCCCTTCGCGGTCGCCGGGTCCACCGGGACCCACTTCCCGGCCGCGTTCTTCTCGACCAGGCCGGCGGTGGTCTCCGTACCGGCGACGGGCTTGCCCGCGGCCGTCGCCAGGACCTCGATGCCCGTGAGGTTCTTGCCGGCG
This sequence comes from Streptomyces sp. NPDC058646, assembly GCF_042716875.1. Taxonomy (NCBI): domain Bacteria; kingdom Bacillati; phylum Actinomycetota; class Actinomycetes; order Kitasatosporales; family Streptomycetaceae; genus Streptomyces; species Streptomyces sp. NPDC058646. Next base: position 79,834 of record NZ_JBHXRK010000019.1, read on the forward strand.
ACCGTCTCCAGCGGCTTCGTACCGCCGGTGCGGGCCAGCAGGTCCGCGGAGGGCAGCGGCTTCGGGGTGACGGTGCCCGTGAACGTCACCGTCCGCACGCTCGCCTTGCCGTAGGCCGAGGCCCGCAGGGTGAACGAGCCGGCTTCCGGGCCCGCCGTCAGTCCGGCCGCGGCCGCGACGCCGTCGCTGTCCGTCTTGACCACCACCGAGTCCTTGGACCCGGCGAAGGTGGTGCCCGTGGTGTCTCCCTCGACCGCGAAGACGATCTCCTGGCCGGCGGCGGGCTTGCCGTCGCTGAGGAGCGCCCTGACCTTCGGTTCCCGCGCGAAGTCCGACCCGGCCTCCGCCGTGAGCCCCGGTGCGCCGAGCAGCTCCAGCACGGCGAGCTGCGGAGCCGGCTTCTCCGGCTCGGTCGGCGGGGTGGTCGGGGGCGTGGTGGGCGGCGTGGTCGGGGGCGTGGTGGGAGACGTCTTCGGCGGGGTGGTGGGGGGAGTGGTCGGCGGGGTGGTCGGCGCCGGGCTGACCGGCTGCCGCGGCGTGACCGGCGGCTGCGGGGTCGGCATGGTGTTCGGCGGCGGGGTCGGGTAGTTCCCGGCGGGCGGGTTCGGCACCTCGGCGGCGCCGCCCTCCTGGTACTGCCGCATGTAGCCGAGCACGGTGTTCACGTACTCGCGCGAGTTGTTGTAGCTGAGGATCGCCGCGTCCAGCTTGGCCGGGTCGCTGAGATCCTTGTCGCCGGCGCACAGGTAGAGGCCCGCTCCCAGCGTCGCGTCGTAGATGTTGTTCGCGTCGCGTTGGCCGTCCCCGTTGCCGTCGGCCTTCCAGGTGGCCCAGGTGGAGGGGATGAACTGCATCGGGCCGAACGCCCGGTCGTACTCGGTGTCCGCGTCCCACTCGCCCTTGTCCGTGTCCAGGATCTTGGCGAAGCCGTTGCCGTCGAGGCGGGGACCGCGGATCGGCCGCTCGGTGGAGCCGTCGGCCTTGAGCCCGTAGCCGGAGGCGTGCACCGACTCGACCCGGCCGATGGCCGCGAGCAGCTGCCAGGGCAGTTTGCATCCGGGGAGCGCGGCCGCCACCGACACCTCGGCGCGCTGGTAGGCGGAAAGGGCAGTCCCGGGTATCCCGGTGGCCCCTTCGGGTGCGGCCGTCCCCGCGGGCACCTGCGGGTCGGCGACCGTCTCGGGCAGATCCAGCCGGGCGTCTCCGCGGTCCGTGGCCTGCGGGCTGTCCGGGGTCGGCCCGGACTCGCCCGCGTCCGCGGTCGACGGCGTGGTCGCGACCGCGGCCGTGGTCAGGCTGGCCGCGAGCGCGGCCGTGCACAGGACCTTGCGTGAGGTACTGACGAGGTGACGGTGAAGCGGCTTCACAGTGCGGCGATCCCCCCAAGGCGGCTGTCGACGTCGACAGCCGGACGAGCCGTGAATATCCCCTGTCTATCAGGTATTCGGATACGACTCGCCGTCGCCCCGGGAGATGTGACGCACCATTCGTCTCGGCTTCACCCGACCCTCACGACCGGACGGGCTCAGAACCTCGAACCCTGCCCGGATCACCCCAAAGACCGCCGCTTTACCCCTACTTCTACTCCCCTCCCTACGCCGGAGTCCATGACGACCACCAGATGGCGCGACCAGCGCCGGGACCTGAGCGGCGAACCGGGCCGGATCGGGCGCCGGCGAAGCCACCGGACCTCGCCGACCGGACCTCGCCGACCGGGCCTCGCCGTCCGGGCCTGCGGACGGCTGCCTCCACCCGCCGGATATCACAGGACGGCGGACCGGCCGGGCGGAGAGAATGCGTCCATGCCTGATCACGACGGGGCCCCTTCCGCTCCGGACTTCCTCACCAAGCCCACCCTGAACGGCGAACTGGTCCTGCTCCGGCCGGTCACGGTCGACGACGTGCCCGCGCTCTGGCCGATGTTCCTGGACGCGGAAGCCATGCGGCTGACCGGCAGCCATGACGGCGAACCCGACGAGGCCGGCATACGGGCCTGGTACGACAGCCGCGGCGACCAGGACGACCGGCTGGACCTCGCCGTGGTCGAACGGGCGACCGGGAAGGTCGTCGGCGAGGTGGTCCTCAACGAGTGGGACAGCGGGAACGAGAGCTGCAGCTTCCGCATCTGCCTCGTACCCGGCACCTTCGGGCAGGGCCTGGGGACGGAGGCGACGAGACTGATCGTCGGCTACGGCTTCGAGCGGCTCGGCCTGCACCGCATCTCACTGGAGGTGTACGCCTTCAACCCGCGTGCCCACCGCGTCTACACGAAGGTCGGCTTCGTGCCCGAGGGCGTCCAGCGTGACGCTCTGCTGTGGGAGGGCGAGCGCGTGGACGCGGTGACGATGTCCGTCCTGGCGCCGGAGTGGTCCCGGCACCGGGGGCGCCCCTGACCGCGGCGGGGCCGGGCCGCCGGACCGGCTGCTGATTCCGCCCGCGTGAGGGTGCCGGCGTACGACACGGCGGCCCCGGCCGAGGCCGAGGCACACCGTCGTTTCACTCCGACTGCGTCTGGGCTTGGGCCTGGGCCTGGGCCTGCCCCTTGATGTGCGCGATCACCTCACCGAACTCCTTCGTCGGCGAGAAGTCCACGTACTCACAGTCCTCCAGCGCTTCGGGCACGTGGCCGGACGGCCAATAGAAGGCCTCGCCCGCCTCGTAGACCTCGTCCCCGTGCTTCGTCCGCATCTTCAGCCGGCCTTTGAAGAGGTACCCCCAGTGGGGGCACTGGCACATGTCGTCGGGCAGCCCCTTCACCGCCGGCGCCATGTCCGTGCCCTGGGGCAGCCGGACGAACGCGACGGTCATGCCACCCCCGACCTCCCGCATGCGCAGCTCCACCCCGCCGCCTTCGATCGCGACAGGAGCACCGTCGCGCGTCGTCGCCACCATGACTCCTCCGCATCCGGCCCACCGAAGACCTCGGAACCTCGGGACCCGGGGGCCTGGGGAACACCACCCCTCCAGCCTGTGCCCGAAAACGACACCCCGCGACACGGGGCTGCGGGCTGCGGGCTGCGGGCTGCGGGGGGCGATCGGCTTCGGGGGACCTGTTACCCCTTGGCGGGATCAGGGAGGGTTTGGGGGTTTCCCGCCAGTCCTATCGTCTCTCCGTGGCGGGGCGGGCCCTCAAGGGCGCTCCTTCGTCGCGTCGCTTCGCGATGGCCTTCGGCCCCCCTTGACCGCCCGCCCCGCCACGGAAAGACAGGACCGACGGGAACCCCCCAAAAAGACGCTCACCGGGGACGGGACAGAGGAGCGGGGCGGTCAGCGTTGCAGGGCCTGGCCTCCAGTGGCCCTTGCCGGAGCCAGACCTCGACCAGATCATCGGCAGGATCGGGGAGCGCATCAACATCCCGCCCTCTACTTCATTGCTTGGCGTCTGCGACCCGTCTGGGGTTGGATACAGGCCGCGATCGGTTGGGTGGGTACGGCACGTTGCTGGCGTCTGCGGTCCGTCCGGGGTTGGACGTGGGCCGCCAACGCTCCGGGGGGTGGGGCACGTCGTTCGGCGGCTGCGACCTGTCTGTGGCTGGATGACGGAGTCTGATGCCGGACGTCTTGGTCTTTCACTCCGGCAGGGCGGTATCCATCCCACACCCGCCCTCATGGCTGGACAGTCCACCCGCGCGCGCGTGAGGGGAGCGTGCGGCTGACTGCTGGCGGCCTATGTCCAGCCCCAGGCGGGTCGCAGACGCCGAGCGATGGAGTGGGGGTGGGAGTTGCTGCGCTCCCCGATCCTGCCGGTGATCTGGTCGAGGTCTGGCTTCGGCAAGGTCCCTGGAGGTCAGGCCTTGGGTCCCTGGCCGCCCCGCTCCTCCGTCCCGTCCCCGGTGAGCGTCTTTTTGGGGGGTTCCCGTCGGTCCTGTCTTTCCGTGGCGGGGCGGGCGGTCAAGGGGGGCCGAAGGCCATCGCGAAGCGACGCGAACGCAGTGAGCGCCCTTGAGGGGCCGTCCCGACGCGGAGAGACGATAGGACTGGCGGGAAACCCCCAAACCCTCCCTGATCCCGAGAAGGGGTAACAGGCCCCCGAAGCCCAACCCCCACCGCCCGCCGCACCGGTCGGTGCGGCGGGCGGGCGTAGTGGAGGGGGGTGGGGTCAGTTGCGGGTGACCAGCATCTGGGCGTCGCCGTTGGGCATGCCGGCCAGGGCGACCTTCTGGGAGCCGAAGCCGGTGTTCCACCAGCCCTGCCAGGAGCCGCTCGCGTACCGGGCGTTGTGGTAGGTGGCGCCGCCCTGGGCGGTGGCGAGGATCTGGGTGTCGCCGTTGGGCATTCCGGTGATGGCGACGCTGCTCGGGGAGGTGATGCCCTCGACGGCGCCCCAGCCCTGCCAGTGGCCGCTGGCCAGGCGGATGTTGTGGTACGCCTTGCCGTCGTTGCCGACCGCCACCAGCTGGCTGTCTCCGTTCGGCAGTCCGGCGATGGCGATGCTGCCGGCCTGGAACGTGGCGGCGGTGCCGGTGCCGGCGACGGCGTTCCAGCCCTGCCAGGTACCGGCGACGGTGCGCAGGTTGTGGTACAGGTTGCCGTCGTTGCCCACGATCAGCACCTGCATGTCACCGTTCGGCAGCGCGGCCGCGGCGATCCGCTGGGCGCTCCAGTCGCCGATCGGGGCCCAGCCCTGCCAGGAGCCGCTCATGAAGCGGGCGTTGTGGTAGATCTTGCCGTCGTTGCCGATCGCCATCAGCTGGGCGTCGCCGTTGGGCATGCCCGCGATGGCCTGGCCCTTCGCACCGAACCGCGCCGCGCCGTCGTAGCCGGGGAGCGCCTCCCAGCCCGTCCACTGGCCGTTCGTGAAGCGGGCCTGGTGGTACAGGTTGCCGTCGGTGCCGGTACCGAGCACCTGCGCCGAGCCGTCCGGCGTGGCGGTGATGGATTCCTGCGAACCGTTGAAGAAGGGCGCGCCGTCGAAACCGTCGAGCGGGTTGAAGCCCGTCCAGGTGCCGTTGGGCTGGCGTATCGAGTGGTAGAAGTCCCCGGCCTGGCTGACGGGGGTGGTGTCGGCCGGGTACGGGTCGGCGTGGTCCGCGGCCAGGTTGGCCTTGACGGCGCAGCCGCCCCAGGCTCCGGCGCCCTGTCCGGCGAGGATCTTCTCGGCGATGAGGATCTGCTGCTTCTTGGTGGCCTGGTGGGGGTAGGCCGCGTACTGCTTGCCCCCGAAGGCGTCCCAGGTGCTCTTGAGGATCTGCAGGCCGCCGAAGTAGCCGTTGCCCGTGTTGATGCTCCAGTTGCCGGTGCTCTCGCATTGGGCGACCTTGTCCCAGGTGGCGACGGAGGCGGCTTCCGCCGAGCCGACGGAGAGGGCGGAGAGGCTGAGGGTGACGGCCGCGGTGGCGATGGCGGCGGCGAGGCGCGGGCGGCGCGGGGTGCGGGACATCGGAGGTCTCTTCTCTGGATCTCTGGACACGGGAGAGGGCGGCGGCCCGGGGGGGGCCGGCCCGCCTGAGCGGCGGGCCGGCCCGGGGCGACGAGGGCTAGTTGCGGGTGGCGAGCATCTGCGCCTCGCCGTTGGTCAGACCCGCGATGGCGACCTTCTGGGCGCCCATGCCGGTGTTCCACCAGCCCTGCCACTGGCCGTTGGAGTAGCGGGCCGAGTGGTACGCCTTGCCGTCGTTGCCGACCGCCAGCATCTGGGTGTCGCCGTTCGGCATGCCGGTGATGGCGATGCTGCTGGCCGCGAAGCTCGGAGCCCCGCCGAAGCCGGCCACCTTGGCCCAGCCCTGCCAGTGGCCCGCCACGGTGCGGATGTTGTGGTGGACGGTCCCGTCGGCGGTGGTGGCCAGGAACTGGGCGTCACCGTTCGGCATCCCGGCGACGGAGATGTTGGCCGCCTGGAGGGTGGCGTCCGTGCCGACACCGGACACCGCGTTCCAGGCCTGCCATTCGCCCTGCACGGAACGGATGCTGTGGTAGACGTTGCCGTCGTTGCCGACGATGAGCACCTGCATGCTGCCGTCGGGCATCGGAGCGGCCGAGATCTTCTTGGCGGACCAGGTGCCGACCGGCGCCCAGCCCTGCCAGGAGCCGTTCTGGAAGCGGGCGTTGTGGTAGATCTTGTTGTCGTTGCCGATCGCCATCAGCTGGGCGTCGCCGTTCGGCATGCCGGCCATCGCCTGGCCCTTCGCACCGAACTGCGCCGCGCCGTCGTAGCCGGGGAGCGCCTCCCAGCCCGTCCACGTGCCGTCCGGGAAGCGGGCCGTGTGGTACAGGTTGCCGTCGTTGCCCGTGGCCAGCGTCTGGGTCGAACCGTCCGGGGTGGCGGCGATGGATTCCTGCGAGGCGTTGAAGTAGGACGCGCCGCCGAAGCCGTTCAGCGCCTGGAAGCTCTCCCAGTTGCCGTCGGGCAGGCGGGTGGCGTGGAAGATGTCGCCGGCCTTGCTGACCTGCGGCGCGGGGGTCTCGCTCAGACCGGCCGGGCCGATGAAGGCGAGGGCGCGGCCGGCGCCGACCGGGGAGGTGTGGGTGCGCCAGTTGAACCAGCCGCGGAAGCGGACGCCGCCGCTCTCGTTGCCGCCGACGGTCTGGATCTGGTCACCGGAGACGGCGACCACGATGTTGACGTGGTTGGCTTCGCCGTCGTTCAGGTTGCCGTCGTTGTCGTAGAGGACCGCGTCACCGACCTGCGGGGTGCTGTGGAGGGTGCCCTTGTTCTTGCCGTACTCGTAGAGGCTGACGGCCCGTGCGTCGATGCCGGTGACGTTCGCGCCGGCCTTGTTCCAGACCCAGCGGGTGAATTCGGCGCACCAGGCGCTGGGGTGCTTGCAGTTGTAGTCGCCGCAGGTGTTGCCGACCTCGCCTCTGGCGATGGAGGCCACGGCCTGGGACTCGGCGTTGGCCAGGCCGGCGGGCAGGACGGCCATCAGGGGTGCGGCGACGAAGGCGGCGAGGGCGATGGACAGGGTGCGGGTACGGCGTGCGGACATGATGCTCTCCAGAGGCATGGCGGCCCCGGGCATCAGGGCCGAAACGGTGTGGCGGGAAGGTGTTGCGAAGCTGGGATCCGCCCGTGGTGACGGGGGCGGGGAAAGGCGGGCGGCGCGGTGGCCGTGCCCGGCGGTGCGACGGCTCTGCGGCGGGTCACTCCGTGATGGACAGCTGCCCTGCAGGAGCAGCGGTCGGGGACGGACGGTGACCGGCGGGCGGGCCGGACGGGTGGTGCAGGTCCTACGGGTGGAGGCGTCGGGCCGTGTGTCACCGTGGCACCCCCCTCGCCGAAGGGGCGAGGCAGTAGCCGCGGGCGGTGCCCGAACTCAGTGCGGCCGAGAGCAGGCTGTGGGCCTTGGCCCTGGCGGAGGTGTGATCGAGGGCCCTGACGAAGAGGGCGACGTTCATGCCGCGTTCGACGGGGCGGATCCGGACGTGCTCCAGAGCGTGCTGCGGGCCGGCGTGGGCCCAGACCGCGTCCTCCAGGAGGGCTGCTTCGCTCTCCGTACCCGGTAAACCGTTCTCGCTGGTCAGGGGCAGGTGGACGAGGAACATCCCTGATCAGTCCCAGCCGATGCCGTTGGTCACGACCGAGCCCTTGGCGGAGACCGAGGCGGGCGCCACGTCCCAGCCGATGCCCGTGCCGGCGGCGAGGGCGCCGCCCAGGAGGGCGGAGGCGATGGCGGTGGTGATGCGGCGAGTGGTTTTCGACATGGCTGTGCCCCCGAAGTGATGACGTGGTCTTTGGATCCGGTCGGGCCGGCGGCCGGGCCGTAGGGCCTGGCCGGGGGTTTTCGTTTCCCCCGCCGTTCCGGTGTGATCACCATCTTGGTCGGCCGGGAAGGGCCCCGGAAGGGTTTCGGACCGGCACCAAGTGGCCTGGCACCTTGGTGCCACCTCGGCGCTTCTTTCGGGTCCGCGGGAGCCGCTGATTGCGACGTCTGTGCAGGTCCTGCGATGATCACGTGCAGAACGAGAGCATTCGCTTGTCAGTCGGGGGGCTGTTTCATGCTGGCAGTACTGGGTTTGGGTTCCGCATCGGAAGCCGTCTACCGCGAGATGCTCGCGGACCCGCTCGGCGGGGTCGACGACCTCCGCGAGCGGCTGGGGATGACGGAGGCGGCCGTACGGGCGGCTCTGGACGAGCTCGCCGACCTCGAACTCCTGCGCGCGTCACGGGACATACCCGGGGCGATGCGCCCGGTCAGCCCGGCGGTGGGGCTGGAGCTGATCCTGCGCCGCCAGGAGGAGGACCTGCTGCGCCGCCAGCAGGAGCTCGCCCGCAGCAAGGCCGCCGCGGCGCGCGCCGTCGCCGAGTACGCGGACCTGCGGCCGAACGACCGGACCGACACCACGGAACGCCTCGTCGGGCTCGACGCCATCCAGAGCAAGCTGGAAGTGCTCGGGAAGGAGGTCTCGCGCGAGTGCCTGGCCGTGATGCCGGGCGGCGCGCAGTCGCAGGCGAGCCTGGACGCCTCCCGCCCGCTGGACGCGGACGCGATGCACCGGGGGGTGGCGCTCCTGACCCTGTACCAGGACAGCGTGCGCAACGACCCCGCCACGCTCGCGTACGCCCGCTGGATGACGCAGGAGGGCGGGCTGGTCCGCACGCACCCGACGCTGCCGCCCCGCCTGCTCGTGTTCGACCGCGAGGTGGCCGTCGTACCCGTCGATCCGGCGAACACCCGGCTGGGTGCCCTGTGCACCCGGGAGCCGGGCATCGTGGCCTCGCTGGCGGCGCTGTTCGAGCAGACCTGGCAGACCGCGGTCCCGCTGGGCGCCGACCGGCCCCAGGAGGAGGAGACCGGTCTGGCCCCCGGTGAGAAGGAGCTGCTCAAGCTCCTCGCCTCCGGCATGACGGACGAGGGAGCGGCCAAGCGGCTCGGTATCTCCCTGCGCACCGTGCGGCGCCAGATGTCCGCGCTGATGGAGCGGCTGGACGCGTCCAGCCGCTTCGAGGCGGGCCTCAAGGCGGCCCAGCGGGGATGGCTGTAGGGGCCTGGCCGGCCGGGGTCTCGTCCCCGTACAGCTCCGCGATCTGGGCCGCGTACCGCTGCTCCACCGCGCTGCGGCGGAGTTTGAGGGTCGGGGTGAGGGTGCCCGCGTCCACGGAGAGGTCCTCCGGCAGGACGCGGAAGGCGCGGATGCGGGCGGGACGGGAGACCGTGGCGTTGGCCTCCGCCACCGCCGCCTCGATCAGGGCCCGGACGGCCGGGTGCGCGGAGGGTTCCGGCCCGGGGTCGAGGCCCTCGCGGGCCGCCCAGGCGGCGACCTCCTCGGCATCCAGGGTGATCAGGGCGACGGGGTGCGGGCGGCGGTCGCCGATGAGGACCGCGCGGGAGACGTAGCGGGAGCGCTGTACGGCGAACTCGACCTCGGTCGGGGTGAGGTTCTTCCCGGCCGAGGTGATGATCAGCTCCTTCTTGCGGCCGGTGATGCGCAGGTAGCCCTCGGCGTCCAGTTCGCCGAGGTCTCCGGTGTGCAGCCAGCCGGCCGCGTCCAGGGCCTGCGCGGTCGCCGCCCCGTTCGCGTGGTAGCCGGGGAACACCATCGGTCCGCGGGCCAGGACCTCGCCGTCCTCCGCGATCCGGACCTCGCAGCCGGCCACGGGGCGGCCGACCGTGCCGTGGCGGACCGCCCCGGGGTGGTTGAGGGAGATGACGCCGCCGGACTCCGTCATCCCGTAGCCCTCGAACACCGCGATCCCGCAGGCCCGCAGGAAGTCCAGGGTCGCGGGGGCGATCGGGGCGCCGCCGGTCAGCGCCCACTTCAGCCGCCCGCCGAAGGCTCCCCGGACCAGCGAGTAGAGCGAGGCCTCCGCGGCCGCGTACGCGGCCCGCGACTCCTGCGGCAGCCGTCCCTCGGCCGCGAGCACGCCGAGCCGGACGGCCTCCTCGAGGCGGTCGCGGCCGCCCGTCCCGGCCTCGGCGAGGGAGAGCACCACGGAGTGCAATTTCTCGAACAGCCTGGGTACGGACGGGAGATGGGTGGGACGCACCTCGGCCAGCTCCGTCAGCACGTCCTCGATCCGGCCGCCGAAGTAGCACAGCTCCCCGCCCTCCAGCAGGGTGGTGAACTGGATCAGCTGGGCCAGGAGGTGCGCGAGCGGCAGGTAGAGGTAGGTGGAGTCGCCCGGCCCGCCGCTGATCAGCGGGAGGGTCGCGTCCTGGATCGCGCCGAGGTTGCCGTGCGTGAGGCGGCAGCCCTTAGGCAGGCCCGTCGTGCCGGAGGTGTAGACGATGGACGCGTCCGCGCCGGGGGTGACGGCCGCGGCCCGGGCCAGGAGCGCGGACCCGGCGACGGCGTCCCCGGCGGGCAGCGCGGGCAGGTCGTCCATCAGGACCGTCTCCCGCAGCGCGGGCAGTTTCGCCCGCAGCGCCTCCACCCGGGCCCGCTGCCGTTCGTCGTCGCCCACCACGAGCACCGCCCCGGAGTCCGACAGGACCCAGGCGAGCTCCTCCTCCCCCGCCGTCGGGTACACCGGGACCAGGACCGCGCCGGCGGCCAGCACCCCGAAGTGGGTGCGCGTCCACTGCGGCCGCGTCTCGGCCAGTACGGCCACCCGTTCGCCCGCCGCGACCCCCAGCCCGAGCAGCGCCCGTCCGACGGCCCGGACCTCGGCGCCCAGTTCGGCGTAGGTGCGGGTCTGCCATCCGCCCTCCGGGGACCGGAACCTGAGCGCCGTCTCCGGCCCGTACCGCTCCTCGGTCCACTGGGTGAACTCCGCCAGCGTGCTCGGCCGACCGTCCATCGCATGCCCTCCCGGTCTCGGTGACCCTCGACGCTAGGCACCCGCGGCGGCCCGGCGGCATGACCGGAAGCGTCACCACCGCTGACCTCAGCGCTCATTGGGGCTACCGTCGAAGCCATGGGGACGCCGACGGTCACCGTGCACCACGTGCGCGCCGTGCTCGCGGGGGCCCGCGGCAGCGGCATCGACACCGTGCCGCTGCTCCAGCAGGCGCAGATCCCGCCGCTGCTGCTGGGCGACGACCGGGCGCGGATCACGCCCGCGCAGTTCGCCCGCCTGTTCCGGGCGCTGTACCGGACCACGCAGGACGAGTTCCTCGGCCTGAGCGCCGTCCCGAGCCGCCCCGGCACCTTCGCGATGATGTGTTACGCCGCCCTCGGCTGCCCGGACCTCGGCGCGGCCACGGAGCGGGCGGCCGCCTTCTACGGGCTGTTCCCGGGCGGGCCGGAGCTGGCCCTGGACGTGGAGGGCGGCGAGGCCCGGTTCACGGTGCGCAACGACTTCGCCCGGGACGAGGAGCGTTTCCTCACCGAGTGCGTGCTGGCCATCTGGCACCGGCTGAGCAGCTGGCTGATCGGGCGGCGCATCCCGCTCGCGCACGCCTCGTTCTGCTACCCGCCGCCCCCGCACGCGGCGGAGTACGAGGCCCTCTTCGACTGCCCGGTGCGTTTCGGCGCGGACCGCACGGGCGCCGCCTTCGACGCGCACTGGCTGACCGCACCCCTGGTGCGGGACGAGCCCGCGCTCGACGCGATGCTGCGCCGCGCCCCCTTCGACCTGCTGTCGCGGCCGCGGTACGGGACCACGGTCGCGGAGCAGGTGCGCCGGACCCTGAACCGGCAGCTGCGCCTCTCGCCGCGGCTGCCCGCGCTCGGGGAGGTGGCCGCACGGCTCGCGGTGTCCCCGGCGACGCTGCGGCGCCGGCTCCAGCAGGAGGGCACCTCCTTCCAGCAGTTGAAGGACCACATGCGGCGGGACGCGGCGATCGCGGGCCTGGCGGAGAGCAGCGAGCCGATCGCGGAACTCGCCGCCCGGCTCGGTTTCTCCGAGGACACCGCCTTCCACCGGGCGTTCCGCCGCTGGACGGGTACGACGCCGGGCGCCTACCGGGTCGCGTCGGGGGGCTGAGGCGGGCCCGGTCCGGCCTGCGGGCGGGACGGGGCGGGCCGTCACCCGGAGGGGTGGACACCGCGGCGCGCGGCGTGTGTCCGGGCCGCCGCCGTGCCGCGCGGGAGGAGGGTGTGGGATCCCGGGCCAGGAAAGGTGAGCTGCGCGGTCAGCGACCTCCCTACCGGTCGGTCACTACCTTCGCCTCACCTGACCCCGCACGGAACGACCCTTGGGAGAGCCGCCCATGCGTTTCCGCAGCCCCACGCGCACCCGCAGCACCGCCCTCGCCGCCGTGGCCGCCCTGGCCCTGTCGGCCTGGATCCCCGCCGCCGCCCGGGCGGCGGCCCAGGAGGCCGCCGCCCGCCCCGGCGACGTCGTCAGCAGCGCCCCCTCCGCCTTCCACCCGCTGCCCGGCCAGCCGACGAACACGAAGGCCTGGAAGATCCACTACCGCTCCACCACGGCGGACGGCGCCCCGAACGTCGTCTCCGGCACCGTGATCGTCCCGCAGGACGGCCGCACCGGCCCGCGCCCGCTCATCACCTACGCCGTGGGCACGGTCGGCATGGGCGACTCCTGCGCGCCGAGCAACAACATCCCGCACGGGACCGCCATGGAGGCCAACCTCATCCAGCAGTTCACCCTGCGCGGCTGGGCCGTGGTCGTCACCGACTACGAGGGGCTCGGCACCCCGGGCGTGCACACCTACACGGTGGGCCCCTCCGCGGGGCACGCCGTCCTCGACGCGGCGCGCGCCGCCCAGCGGCTCCCGGAGGCCGGGCTGCCGGCGAACGGCCCGGTCGGCATCATGGGCTACTCCCAGGGCGGCCAGGCCAGCAGTTGGGCCGCCGAGCTGCAGGGCTCGTACGCGCCGGAGCTCCAGGTCAAGGGCACGGCGACCGGCGGGGTCCCCGCCGACCTGATGAAGGTGGCCGACTTCAACAACGGCTCCTTCGGCTCCGGGCTGATCTTCATGGCCGCGGCCGGGCAGGACACCGCCTTCCCCGAGCTGGACCTGAACTCCTACCTCAACCCCGCGGGCCGGCTCCTGGTCGCCGGGATGAAGGAGAACTGCGTGGCGGTCGACGCGGTCGCCGGCGCCTTCAAGCGGATCTCCGACCTGACGACCAGGAATCCGCTCGCCCAGCCCGACTGGCAGGCGCGGCTGAACCAGAGCCGGCTCGGGCGGACCGCCCCGGCCGCGCCGGTGTACCAGTACCACGCGCTCGCCGACGAGCTGATCCCGTACGGCGTGGGCCGGCAGCTGCGCTCCGAGTGGTGTGCGAAGGGCGCCGACGTCGAGTTCGACACGATCTGGCTCGGTGAGCACGTCAGCGGGGTCATCACCCAGTCGCCGGCGGTCGGCGACTGGCTGGCGGACCGCTTCGCCGGGCGTCCCACCCGCGCCAACTGCTGACCGTCCCGGCTGCGGCGCCCCCGCCCGGGGCGCCGCGGCCGGGCAGCCGGGCAGCCGGGCAGCCGGGCAGCCGGGACACCCGGGGGGCCCGAAGCCTTCCCCCTCCGGTCATTCCCCGGCGGGGCAGGAGCGCGTCCCGGGCGGCAGCCGCCCGTCGATCAGGAAACGGTCCACGTGGCCCCGTACGCACGCCGAGGACGCGTACCCGGTGTGGCCGTCGCCCTTGTGGTCCACGACCACCGCCGAACCCAGCCGGGCGGCCGTCTCCTCGGTCCACTCGTACGGGGTCGCCGGGTCGCCCCGGGTGCCGACCAGCAGCATGCGCGGGGCGCCCGGGTGGTCGATCCTGCGGATGAAGTCGGTGCCGGCGGGGCGTCCGTAGCAGGACAGCACGGTCATCAGCTGGAGCGGCCCGAAGACCCGCGACACCTTGACGAACTCGCTCCGGCGGAAGGCCAGTTCCGCACCGATCTCCGCCGGGGAGGCGTTCTCCCTCGACCGGTCCGGGTCGTCGGCGCAGTTCACCGCGGCGAGCGCCGCCTCGCCGTTGTCGGCGGGCACGGGCGGGGAGGCCTGGACCCGGCGCTCGTCCGGCCCGTCCTCCTGCCCGCCGTCCTGCACGGCGGGCGGGTCCGCCGGGCCGCCGAGCTGAAGCAGCCCGACGGGGTCGCGGGACCGCTCGGCCATGGCCAGCGCGTCGGCGAGCGCGGGCCACGAGCGCGGGGAGTACAGGGCCGCCCCGATGGCGGCGGCCGCGTCCTGACCGGTGACGTACGAGCCGTCGTGGCCGACCAGCGGCTCGTCGTCGAGCCGTGCCACGAGGGCGTCGACCTTCTCCTTGGCGGTGCGCGTGTTGGTCCCGTAGACGCAGTCCCGCCGGTGGACGCACCAGTCCAGGAACCGGTCGAGGGCCCGCTGCTGGCCGCGCGCCGTCGCGAGGGCCTGCTCGGCCAGCGGCTCACCGAGGGTGTCGACGCCGTCGAGGACCATGCGGCCCGTCTTCCCCGGGAACTGCGCGGCGTACACGGCGCCCAGCCGGGTCCCGTAGGAGAAGCCGAGGTAGTTGAGCTTGCGGTCGCCGAGGACCTGGCGCATGACGTCCATGTCGCGGGAGACGTGGACGGTGCCGATGTACGGGAGGACCGGGCCGGAGGCCAGTTCGCAGCGCCTGACCACGGCGCGCACGGCGGCCAGCTGTTCCTCGGCGTCTGCGACCGCCGCTCCCTCCTCGGTCTGCTGGGAGCCGCCGCAGGAGACGGGCTCGCTGCGCCCGACCCCGCGGGGGTCGAAGGCGACGAGGTCGTACCGTTCGCCGAGGTCGGCCAGGAGGTCGGGATCGGCGGCGAGGCCGGCGACGCCCTGGCCGCCGGGGCCCCCGAAGTTCAGCAGGAGCGAGCCGATCCGCTTCTTGCCGTCGGTGGCGGGTATCCGGGCCAGGGCTATGGGGACCGTGCCCTTGGCGGGGGCCGCGTAGTCCAGCGGCACCTGGAGGGCCGCGCACCGCATCCCGGCGGGCACCCGCTCCTCGGGGCAGTCGCCCCAGCGCAGCCGCTGGCCGTGGAACCGCGCCAGCGGATCACCGGCAGGGGCGGCCGCCGGCCCGGCCCGGGTCGGTATGGAGCCGAGCGGGGCCAGGACGAGGACACAGGCCGCGGCGACGGCCTGCGCCCGCGACCGGACACGGAAGCGCAGACGCGACCGGGTACGGGAACAGGAGCTGGAAGCGGGACGGGAACGGGGCACTGCACCCTCCTCGGACGGCCCCCCGGACCGGTCCAGCCCACCCTAGGCGCGCTCCCGCGGCTCCGCCCGCCCAGGGCGGCGGCCGGGCTACCGGGCGCGCGGAGCCCGGTACAGCTCCTGGATGCGTGCGCCGTAGTCGCGGGCGATCACGTCCCGCTTGAGCTTCAGGGACGGGGTCAGGTGGCCGCGCGCCTCGGTGAAGTCCTCCGGCAGGACGGCGAAGGCGCGGATGGACTCCGCCCGGGAGACCAGCAGGTTCGCCTCGTCCACCGCCTTCTGGAGCTCGGCCAGCAGCTCCTCGTCCCGCACCAGCTCCCTGAGGGGCACGGAATGCTTCTTGTGCATCCGGCGCCAGTGCCGCAGCCCGTCCGGCTCCAGGGTGACGAGGGCGGTGACGTACGGCCGGTTGTCGCCGACCACCATGCACTGCGCGACCAGCGGATGGGCCCGCAGCCAGTCCTCCAGCGGCGCGGGGGCCACGTTCTTGCCGCCGGAGGTGATGATCAGGTCCTTCTTGCGGCCGGTGATGGTGAGGTATCCGTCGGGGTCGAGCTGCCCGATGTCGCCGGTCGCCAGCCAGGTCCCCGGGGGGACCGCGTGGCCCGTGTTCCAGTACCCGGCGCACACGTGCCGTCCGCCCAGCAGCACCTCGCCGTCGTCCGCGATCCGTACGGCCGTGCCGGGCAGCGGCCACCCCACGGTCCCCAGCCGGGGCCGCAGCGGCGGGGTCACGGTGCTGGCCCCGGTGGTCTCGGTGAGCCCGTACCCCTCGAAGACCTCGATGCCCGCGCCCGTGTAGAAGGCGGCGAGCCGGCGGCCCAGCGGGGAGCCGCCGCTCAGGACGTAGCGCACGCGTCCGCCGAGCGCGGCCCGGATCCGCCGGTAGACCAGCGGGTCGTACAGGGCCCGCGCCGCGCGCAGCGTCAGCCCGGGCCCCCGGCCCTCCACGGCCTCGGCGAAGCGGCGCGCGATGCGGGCGGCCCGGTCGAAGGAGGAGGCGCGGCCCATGGTTTCGGCGGTCGCCCGGGCGGTGTTGTAGACCTTCTCCAGGACGTACGGGATCGCGAGCAGGAAGGTCGGCCGGAAGCCCGCGAGGTCCGCGAGGAGGTCTTCCGTACTGATGCTGGGCGCGTGCCCGAGCTTGACGCGGGCGCGCAGGCAGCCGACGGCGACCATCCGCCCGAAGATGTGGCTGAGCGGCAGGAACAGCAGGGTGGAGGCGGGGTCCTTGCTGACGGACTTGAAGACGGGGTGCAGCAGCTCCACCGCATTGTCCACCTCGGCGAAGAAGTTGGCGTGCGTGATCACGCACCCCTTCGGCTGTCCGGTGGTGCCGGAGGTGTAGATGAGGGTGGCGACGGAGTCCGGCGTACGGGCGTTGCGCCGGGCGTGCACCAGCGCGTCGGGGATGTGCCGCCCGGATCCGACGAGGCGGGCCACCGCGCCCGTGTCGAACTCCCACAGGTGCACGAGGCCGGGCAGGGCGCCCCGCTGGGTGCTGATGATCCTCGCCTGCGCGGTGTCCTCGACGGCGCAGGCCACGGCGCCGGAGTCCTGGATGATCCAGCGCGCCTGGTGGGCGGAGGAGGTCGGGTAGATCGGTACGGTGACCAGCCCGGCGGCCCATCCGGCGAAGTCGAGGAGGGTCCACTCGTAGGTGGTCCGGGCCATGATGGCGAGCCGGTCCCCCTCGCGCAGCCCTTCGGCGATCAGCCCTTTGGCGACGGCGAGCACCTCGGCCGCGAACTCGGCGGCGGTCACGTCCCGCCAGGCCCCGTCCCGGTCCTTGCGCGCGAGGACCGCTTCGCCCGGGGCCGTACGGGCGTTGTCGAAGGGGATGTCCCCGAGGGATCCGGCGGTGGGGGGCGCCGCGAGCGGCGGCACCCACACCTCGCGCACCACCCCGTCGACGAGGGTCTTCACGGGCTCGACGGCTGCGACCGGCTCCAGCTCGGCTCCCACGGCGCACTTCCCCTCGGTTCGGCTGGCGTTACCGCCGGTAATCTACGGAGCCGTAACCCCCGCCGACCAGCCCCCGGAGGCCTTCTTCACCGACGCTCCACGCCACCGCCCCACCCCTCGGCCGCCTTCACGGGTCCGGAAGGACTCCGGAGGCCGAACGGGAGCGGCGGCACGGTCCACCCGTGAGGGCCACGGGGAGGCGAAGGGGCGGGTGGGGCGGGCTTTCCCTGCGGTGTTTTCATGGGGTGACGTCCGGACGCACCGGGTCCCGGAGTTCTGCGCCGCGGTACGGCGCGCCCTCCGGGACGTCGTCCAGCACCGCCCGCCCGGCCTCCGTACGGCTGCGCACGCACCAGGAAGCCGAAGACGTTGGGGTTGCGCCGCGAGAGCACCGATCTGCCCGAGGACCGGGGGTGCCTGCAGTGGGTGCTCGGGTTCTGGCTCGTGCTCGTGTACCTGCCCGCCGCATGGCTGTGCTGCGTCGCGCTGGTCGCCGAACCCGGTCCGCGGGACCATCCGTTCCGCGAGGACGTCCGGTTCGCGGCCGGCGCGTCGGTGGCGCTGTGCCTGCTCGGGGTGCTGATCACGGTCCTTCCGGTGTTCCGGCGGACCATGGGCCGGTGGTGGTACGCCGCGCCCTTCCTGCTGGCCTGCGTCTCCTACGTCCGGGCCCAGACCCTCTGAGGGCACGCCACAGCCCCCGCCCGGACGGACGGGGGCGGGGGCTGCGGCGAGTACGGGCGGGCGGGCCGGGAGGGTCAGGCGGGGACCGGGACCGGCTCCGCCTTGGCGGCCGGGGCGGTCTCCTCCAGCGGGGAGGCCGAGGCGGAGGCGTACGCCTCCTTGTCCAGGATCCCCTCGCGGGCCGAGACGATGACCGGGACCACGGCCTGGCCGGCCACGTTGGTGGCGGTGCGGATCATGTCCAGGATCGGGTCGATCGCCATCAGCAGGCCGACGCCCTCCAGGGGGAGGCCCAGCGTGGAGAGGGTCAGCGTCAGCATGACCGTGGCACCCGTGAGTCCGGCGGTGGCGGCGGAGCCGACGACCGAGACGAACGCGATGAGCAGGTACTCCTTGATGCCCAGCTGGACCTCGAAGATCTGCGCGATGAAGATCGCGGCGAGGGCCGGGTAGATCGCGGCGCAGCCGTCCATCTTGGTGGTGGCGCCGAAGGGGACCGCGAAGGACGCGTACTCCTTCGGGACGCCGAGGCGCTCGGTGACCTTCTGGGTGACCGGCATGGTGCCGACCGACGAGCGGGAGACGAAGGCGAGCTGGATCGCCGGCCAGGCACCCTTGAAGAACTGGATCGGGTTGACCTTGGCGACGGTGGCGAGGAGCAGCGGGTAGACGCCGAACATCACGAGCGCCGAGCCGATGTAGACGTCGGCGGTGAAGGTCGCGTACTTGCCGATCAGCTCCCAGCCGTACGTGGCGATGGCGGTGCCGATGAGGCCGACGGTGCCGATCGGGGCGAGGCGGATGACCCACCACAGGGCCTTCTGGAGCAGTTCGAGGACCGACTCGGCCACGTTCAGCACCGGCTGGGCCTTGCTGCCCAGCTGGAGGGCGGCGATGCCGGCGACGGCGGCCAGGAAGACGATCTGGAGGACGTTCAGCTCGGTGAAGGGCGTGACGATGTCCTTCGGCACGATGCCGGTCAGGAAGTCGATCCAGGAGCCCTCGCGCTTGGGCAGCTTGCCGTCCTGCGGGGTGAGGCCGGTGCCCGAGCCCGGGTTGGTCAGCAGGCCGATCGCGAGGCCGATGCCCACCGCGACCAGCGAGGTGATCATGAACCAGAGGAGCGTGCGGGTGGCGAGCCGTGCGGCGTTGTTCACCTTCCGCAGGTTGGTGATGGACACCAGGATCGCGAAGAAGACGAGCGGCGCCACGGCCAGCTTCAGGAGCTGGACGAAGATGTCACCGACCTGCTCCAGGGTGGTCTTCAGCCAGCTGACGTCCTGGCTGCGGGCTATCCACCCGAAGAGGACGCCGAGCACGAGACCGGCGATGATCTGGGCCCAGAAGGGGAAGCGGAAGGTGGCCTTTGCGGGGGCCTGGGGGGACGCGGACACGGGGGCACTCTCCGGGGACGACGCACGGGGAACTGACGGGACTTCTGCGTGGGTGATGCGGTGCGGCAGCCAGGAAGGGGCCGGCCGGGACCGCTGCTGAATCGATTCCGCTCGCTAGCGGGCGGCGGTCAGCGACAACAGCAACAGGCCGCGGACACGCGGCGGCAGAGGTCGACGTGCAGGCGCGCCACGAGCGGGACGCTCGGGGTCATCGGGTGCGCGGCTGGGGTCGACATGATGGACACGCTAACACTCATGCTTTGAGAAACTCAAAGTCATTCTTTGAGTAGGTGGGGTGCGGGTCCCCGGGCTCGGCCCGGGAGACGCCGAAGCCCCGGCGTTGCGGGCGGTGTTCCCGGCGCCGGGGCGGTTCGGTGTGTGAGGAAGACGACGGGCCGTTACGGGCTCACGCGTGCGGCGTCGTCGGCCGCGTCCTCCTGGTTGCGGTTCGCGGCGAGCTTCTGCCGGGCCCCCACGACACGTCCGGAGATCTGCTGGGACATCTCGTCGCGCTGCTTGCGCAGCAGGACGAACGACAGCGGCGCGGAGATCACCAGGGCGAGCAGCACGACCCACGCGACGTTGGCGTCCCCGATCCCGGCGGGCACCCAGCCGAGACGGACCAGGCCCGCGACGGCGACGAGGCACCCGACGAAGATGCCCAGCCGCATGGCGGTGTAGCGGATCGTTGCGCTCGGCTTGAGGGACACGGTGACCCCTTCTCTCTCGTCGTGGTCGTCGGCGGCACGTATCCGTGCCCGTCCAGTGAAGCACGCCGGACCCCTGCTCCCGCCCGGGGGGCCGCGGGGCCGCGGGGCGGCGCCCCGTCGCCGCGGCCGGTCCACGGCGAGCCGTTCACCGGCTCAGTGCAGCGGCAGCAGCATCGTGACGTCGTCGCGGTCGTCGCCCGGGGCCACGCGGATGGCGCCGGGGACGCGGCCGACCTCCTTGTAGCCGCAGGCCGCGTAGAAGTGCTCCAGGCCGAGACCGCCGCGGCAGCCGAGGCGGATCGCCTCGATGCCCTCGACGGAGCGGGCCGCGTCGGCCGTCGCGGCCATCAGGTCGCGGCCGTAGCCCTTGCCCTGGTGGCGGGGGTGGACCATCACCGTGTACGCCCACAGCCAGTGCAGTTGGAGGCGGTGCGTGTTGTGGGTGAGGAAGGCGGTGGCGGCGACCGCCCCGTCCGCATCGTGCCCGACGAGCAGCCGGCTCCCCCCGTCGGCGACGGCGGCGAGCTGCTTGACCAGGGCCGGGCGGATGTCGTCGGCGGTGACCGGCGGCACGAAGCCCACGGCGCCGCCCGCGTTGCTGACGTCGGCCCACAGCTCCAGGAGTCCGTCACGGAGGGCGGGGTCGACGACGGGATCCAGGGTGAACGTAAGGGTCATGTGGCCAGGCTAGCCATTACCAGCACCTGTGGGCAACGCGCTTTCACCCCCCGGACGGACGCCGCACCGGGCACGCCGGAGCCCCGGTCCGCCAAGGGCGGGCCGGGGCTCCGAAAACGTCTGCGACGGGGTGTCAGACGCGCATGGCCTGCGGGGTCTCGCGCAGCCCGGCGTCGGGACCCGGGTACTCGCGGATGATCTCGTACCGCGTGTTGCGCTCCACCGGGCGGAAGCCCGCGTCGCGGATCAGCTCCAGCAGGTCGTCACGGCCCAGCTTGTCCGGCGTGCCGTAGTTGTCCGCGTCGTGCGTGATCTTGTACTCGACGACCGAGCCGTCCATGTCGTCCGCGCCGTACTGCAGCGCCAGCTGGGCGGTCTGCACGCCGTGCATCACCCAGAACACCTTCACGTGCGGCACGTTGTCGAACAGCAGTCGCGACACGGCGAAGGTCTTGAGCGCTTCCGCGCCCGTCGCCATCGACGTCCGCGCCTGGAGCTTGTTGCGGACCTTCCCGTCCTTCATGTCCACGAAGTCGTGCTGGTACCGCAGCGGGATGAACACCTGGAACCCGCCGGTCTCGTCCTGCAGCTCACGCAGGCGCAGGACGTGGTCCACCCGGTGACGCGGCTCCTCGATGTGCCCGTAGAGCATGGTCGAGGGGGTCTTGATGCCCTTCGCGTGCGCCAGGCGGTGGATCCGCGACCAGTCCTCCCAGTGCGTGCGGTGGTCCACGATGTGCTGGCGCACCTCCCAGTCGAAGATCTCCGCACCGCCGCCCGTCAGCGATTCCAGCCCCGCCTCGATCAGCTCGTCCAGGATGTCCGAGGCGGACATCCCCGAGATCGTCTCGAAGTGGTGGATCTCCGTCGCGGTGAACGCCTTCAGCGAGACGTCCGGCAGCGCCTTCTTCAGCTCCGACAGCGAACGCGGGTAGTACCGCCACGGCAGGTTCGGGTGCAGGCCGTTGACGATGTGCAGCTCGGTGAGGTTCTCGTTCTCCATGGCCTTCGCCAGGCGGACGGCCTCCTCGATCCGCATCGTGTAGGCGTCCTTCTCCCCCGGCTTGCGCTGGAAGGAGCAGTACGCGCACGAAGCGGTGCACACGTTCGTCATGTTCAGGTGACGGTTCACGTTGAAGTGGACGACGTCACCGTTCATGCGCGTCCGCACCTCGTGGGCAAGGCCACCGAGCCACGCCAGGTCGTCCGACTCGTAGAGGGCGATACCGTCCTCGCGCGTCAGCCGCTCACCGGAACGGACCTTCTCCTCCAGCTCGCGCTTCAGCCCAGCGTCCATACCGGTGGCCAGCCTTCCTCTGTGTCTTCGTGTCCCGCAGTACGGTCCTGCTGCCTGCGACCCGACCAACCGTACTCTCAGCCCTCCTCGGGCAGTTCCCCGACCCGGTTCTCCCACTTCGTGGAGAGCACGATCGTGGTGCGGGTGCGCGAGACGCCCTTGGTGCCCGAGAGCTTGCGGATGATCTTCTCCAGCCCGTCCACGTCGCTCGCGCGGACCTTGAGCATGAAGGAGTCGTCCCCGGCGATGAACCAGCAGTCCTCGATCTCCGCGAGGTCGCGCAGCCGCCGCGCCACGTCCTCGTGGTCCGCCGCGTCGGAGAGGGAGATGCCGATCAGCGCCGTGACGCCGAGACCGAGCGAGGCCGCGTCGACGGTCGCCCGGTAACCGGTGATGACGCCGGCCGTCTCGAGACGGTTGATCCGGTCGGTGACGCTGGGGCCGGAGAGGCCCACGAGACGGCCCAGTTCCGCGTACGAGGCACGGCCGTTCTCCCGGAGTGCCTGGATGAGCTGCCTGTCCACCGTGTCCATTTACGTGGAGCCTTCCATTATTCGGCGATCCTGCAAGTCTAGGTATAGAATCTAAGGCACGCAGGGTCAACACCCTGTGAATCTTTCAACAGATCAATGACGATCTTCAGGAGTGGTTCACCGTGTACACGATCGAGATGGCCTACGCACACATGCGACAGCTCCAGGAGCTGGCCAACCGATCCCGTGCCCACCAGCCCGCCGCCGCGCAGCGCGTGGACCGGGCCCGCAAGCGGCTGACCGGCAAGAAGGCCTAGTCACCACTGCGTTCCCCCTCGCGGGGACGCGGGCCCTCGGGCCCGCCGTCCCGCCTCGCCGCACCGAGCTCCCCGTCCCAGCGGCGGTACAGCCGGTGCGACACCCCGGCCGCGTCCAGCACGCGGCCCGCGACGAAATCCACCAGATCCTGGATGTGCGTCGCCCCCGCGTAGAACGCCGGAGAGGCGGGCAGCACGACCGCGCCCGCCTCGTCCAGCGCCACCAGGTGCTTCAGCGTCTGCCCGTTCAGCGGGGTCTCCCGCACGGCGACCACCAGCGGGCGCCGCTCCTTGAGCGTCACGCTCGCCACGCGCTGGAGCAGGTCCTTCGACAGTCCCAGCGCCACCCCCGCCACGCAGGCCGTGGACGCGGGCACGACGAGCATCCCCTTGGCGGGGTACGAGCCCGAACTCGGGCCTGCCCCCAGGTCCCCGGCCCCCCAGTACCGCACGTCACCCGTGGGCGTCGCGAAGGTCCCCGGCTTGCCGTCGGCGCCACGGGCCAGCCACTCCGCCAGGTCGTCGCGCCAGTGCGCGTCGCGGAAGGCGATCCCGGTCTCGTCCAGCAGGGTGAGCCGCGAGGCCCGGCTGACCACCAGGTCCACACTTTCCCCCGCGGCCAGCAGTCCGCGGAGCACCGCCGCCGCGTACGCCGTCCCGGACGCCCCGGAAACCCCGACCACCCACGGGGTGCGCTTGCGCTCAGTCATACCTCCGAGACTATCCGGCCACCCCGGGCGGGCACTCGGTAAGGTCCCAGGACGTTCCCACGACGGGACGGCACGAGGGGGAGAAGATGAGCACGACGACGGACGAGGGCTGGACCCGGACGGACCGGGCCAAGGCCGCAGCGCAACTGATGGTGGGCTGGATCGCCCTGCTCTGGCTGATCGAGGCGGTCGACCTCGCCACCGGCCACGCCCTGGACCCGTACGGGATCAGCCCGCGCGACCCCGACCGGCTGGCCGGCATCGTCGCCCACCCGTTCCTGCACTTCGGCTTCGGCCACGTGGCCTCCAACAGCTTCCCGCTGTTCGTCCTCGGGTTCGTCACCGCCCTCAGCGGCATCCGGCGCTTCCTCACGGTGAGCGGGCTGATCTGCCTCGCGGTCGGCGTGGGCTCCTGGCTGGTCGCCCCGCCCCACACCCTCGGAGCCGGCGCCTCGGGCCTGGTCTTCGGCCTCTTCGGGTACGTGGTGGTCCGCGGCTTCGTCGAGCGCAGCGTCCTGGGCATCGCGGTGGGCCTGACGGCCGCCGCCTACTGGGGCGGCTCGTTCCTCCTCGGCGTGGTGCCGACAGACTCCGGGGTGGGCTGGTACGCCCACCTCATCGGCCTCGTCGCGGGCGTGCTGACCGCCCTGTTCTTCCGCCGCCCGGTCCGCCGGCCGCTCCGCCGCGTCGGCGCCTAGAAGGTCAGGCCCCGAAGCGCCAGGTCCAGCAGGGCGCACACGAAGAGGGCGATGCCGATGAAGCCGTTGACCGTGAAGAAGGCCCGGTTCAGCCGGGACAGGTCGTGCGGCTTCACGATGGTGTGCTCGTAGCAGAAGGCCGCGGCGACGATCACCAGGCCCGTCCAGAACAGCGCACCCGCGTCCGTGGCGAGGGCGTACCAGACCAGCAGGGCCGTGGTCACGGCGTGCGCGCCGCGGGCGCCCCACAGGGCGGCCGGGACGCCGAAGCGGGCCGGGACGGACTTCACGCCCTCCGCCCGGTCCGCGGCGACGTCCTGCGAGCCGAAGATCAGGTCGAAGCCGCCGATCCACACGCCCACCGCGAGGCCGAGGACGACCGCGTCCCAGGACCACTCACCGGTGACCGCCAGCCAGGCCCCGACCGGGCCGATCGCCTGGGCCAGGCCCAGGATGGCGTGCGGGAAGTTCGTGAACCGCTTGCCGTACGGGTACACCACCATCGGGACGACCGCGAGGGGCGCCAGCATCAGGCAGAGCGGATTGAGCAGCGCCGCCGAGCCGAGGAAGAAGAGGAGCGCGATCCCGGCCCCGGTCCAGGCGGAGCGCACCGACACCGCCCCGGTGACCAGTTCGCGGCCGGCCGTGCGCGGGTTGCGGGAGTCGATCTCGCGGTCGATGATCCGGTTCGCGGCCATCGCGAAGGTCCGCAGCCCGACCATGCAGACGGTGACGAGGGCCAGCTTGCCCCAGTGGACGTTCCGGTCGAGCTGGAACATCGCGGTGAGCGCGGCGATGTAGGCGAAGGGCAGCGCGAAGACCGAGTGCTCGATCATCACGAGCCGCAGGAAGGCCTTGATCTTCCCACTGGCCTGCGGCGCGGGCCCGGGCCCGACCACTTCGTCGGCGGTGGTCATCATGCGAGGTCCCTCCGGGGGGCTTCGATGCGGGTCGGGCGGTCGTCCGGGGCGACGGCGCCGCTCATGCCAGGCTCCCGCGGAAGGCTTCGAGGTCGGCCAGCAGGGTGGCGGTGGGGATCGTGCCCGTCTGCAGGGAGACCGTGGGCGCCCCCTCGGGCTCGGGCGGGGTGGCGTGTGCCGTGAACACGTAGCCCTCGCCCTCCGGGCGGCCGTCGAGGCGGAGCACGGCGCCGGCCTCGACGGTGAACGGGCCGCCGACGCCCAGGGCGGCCTGCAGCCGCTCCGCGAAGTCGTCGACCTCGGCGTCGCGCAGACCGGGCAGCTCGAAGCCGCCGTCGCACTCGAAGTCGTCGTCCAGCACCAGGGCCCACACGTTGCCCGGGCCCGCGAACTCCTCGGCCGTGACTCCCGCCCGTTCGGCTGCCGCCCGCACGCCCGCGTCCGCCGGGTCGAGTTCCGGGCGGACGAGGAGCACGAACGTCGTGTCGCCGCCGATGAACAGCGCCGGGCCACCCATCACGTCACTCACAGGCCGTACTCCTTCCAGCGGCGGTCCACGAGGGCCGCGGTCGCCGGGTCGGACTCGACCATGTCGGGCCAGCCGCCGTCGCGGGTGTAGCCCTCCTCGGGGAGCTTCTTCGTGGCGTCGATGCCCGCCTTGCCGCCCCAGAACTGCTGGTACGAGGCGTGGTCCAGGTGGTCGACCGGGCCCTCGACGACCGTGAGGTCGCGGGAGTAGTCCGTGTTCCCCAGCGCCCGCCAGGAGACCTCGTGCAGGTCGTGGACGTCGCAGTCGGAGTCCACCACGATGATCAGCTTGGTCAGCGACATCATGTGCGCGCCCCAGATGGCGTGCATGACCTTCTGTGCGTGCTTGGGGTACTTCTTGTCGATCGACACGATCGCGCAGTTGTGGAAGCCGCCCGACTCCGGCAGGTGGTAGTCCACGATGTCCGGGACGATGATCTTCAGCAGGGGCAGGAAGAAGCGTTCCGTCGCGCGGCCCAGCGGGCCGTCCTCCGTCGGCGGCCGGCCGACGACGATCGACTGGAGCAGCGGGCGCTTGCGCATGGTCACGCAGTCGATCTTCAGCGCGGGGAACGGCTCCTGCGGGGTGTAGAAGCCCGTGTGGTCGCCGAAGGGGCCCTCCGGGAGCGTCTCGCCGGGCTCCAGCCAGCCCTCGATCACGACCTCCGCGTGGGCCGGGACCTGGAGCGGGACGGTCTTGCAGTCGACCATCTCGATCCGCTTGCCCGCGACGAAGCCGGCGAAGAGGTACTCGTCGATGTCGCCGGGCAGCGGCGCGGTGGACGCGTACGTCACTGCGGGCGGGCAGCCGAAGGCGATGGCGACCGGCAGCCGTTCGCCGCGCTTGGCGGCGACCGCGTAGTGGTTGCGGCTGTCCTTGTGGATCTGCCAGTGCATGCCGATGGTGCGCTTGTCGTGCCGCTGGAGCCGGTAGAGCCCGAGGTTGCGCACGCCCGTCTCGGGGTGCTTGGTGTGGGTCAGGCCCAGGTTGAAGAAGGAGCCGCCGTCCTTGGGCCAGGTGAAGAGGGCCGGCAGCCGGTCGAGGTCCACGTCGTCGCCGGTGAGGACGACCTCCTGGACCGGCGCCTCGCCCTTGATCTTCTTCGGCGGCACGTGGACCATCGAGCCGAGCTTGCCGAAGGCCTCGCGGACGCCGATGAACCCCTGCGGCAGCTCCGGCTTCAGCAGGCCGCCGATCTTCTCGCTGATCTCGGCGTACGACGTGAGGCCCAGGGCCTTCAGGAGTCGGCGGTCGGTCCCGAAGACGTTCATGGCCAGCGGCATCGCCGAGCCCTTGACGTTCTCGAAGAGGAGGGCCGGGCCGCCCGCCTTGTTCACCCGGTCCACGATCTCGCCGATCTCGAGGTGCGGATCGACTTCGGCCTTGATGCGCTTGAGGTCGCCCTCCCGCTCCAGGGCCCGGAGCAGCGAGCGGAGATCGTCGTAAGCCATAGGGGTCAGTATCCGTCACCAACTACGCTGGAAGCGTCACCGGGCCCCTTGCGGGCCGCCGCCACTGCCTGGGAGTCGGTCCCGCACCGTGCTGCGCTATCTGCCGTTCCTGCTGATCATCGGGCTGACCATCTACGCCTTCATCGACTGCCTGAACACCCCCGAGGAAGAGGTGAAGCACCTTCCCAAAGTGGTCTGGGTGATCATCATCCTGCTCTTCTCCATCGTCGGGCCGGTCGTCTGGCTGTTCGCCGGCAAGCAGCGCACCCTCGCGGCGGGACGCGGGGGCGGTGGCGGCCGGGCGCGCCGCACGCAGTGGGTGGCGCCCGACGACAACCCGGACTTCCTGAAGTCCCTCAAGGACGAGCAGGACGGCAAGGACAAGGACAAGGGCGACCAGCCCTAGGGATGTCCTGCCCCGGTGAGCCGGCCGGCGGGGTCACTGCGCCCAGGGCAGGACGCGGGTGCCTTCGGTCCCGGGGACCGCGGCCACCCCGTCCGCACGCATCGCGACGTACGCCTCGGCGGCCTCGGGTGCGTGCACCCGGCGGACCCCGTCGGGGGGCAGGAGCAGGGTCTGGCCGGCGGTGACCTTCTCGGTGCGGCCGCCGTCCCAGGTGATCTCCAGGGAGCCGGCCGTGAGCATCCAGACCTGCTCGCGGCTGACGCTGTGGTCGGGGCCGGTGGCTCCGGCGGCCATGGAGACGTGCCAGGTGCTCAGCTCGGAGCTGCCCCGGCTGGGGGCGGCGAGTCCGGTCATGGTGGCGGCCGGGGAGACGGTGACGTGCTCGGGGGCGGTGGTGATGACGTGCAAGGGGGTCCTCGTTCCTGGTGCGGGGATGCGGGCGCGGGGATGCGGCGGCACGGCACGCCACGGCGCGACCGAGAAAGGCAAGCTGCTTTACTCGCGGATTGAGTAAAGCAGCTTGCCTTGCCCGTGTCACCATGTTTCCGTGACCCGCTACGAAGAGGACCGCATCGAGCTGGCCTTCCTGCTCGGCCAGGGCTTCCAGCTGCTGCTGGCCGAGTTCACCCGCCGGCTGGCCGAGGCCGGCCACGAGGGCCTGCGCCCCCTGCACGGCATGACCTTCCAGGTGCTCAAGGGCCCCGGCGCCACCGCCGTGGAGCTCGCCGAACGGCTGGGGGTCACCAAGCAGGCCGCGGGGCAGATCGTCGACGACCTGGAGAAGCGCGGCTACGTCCGGCGCACGCCGCATCCCGAGGGCGGCCGGCGCAAGCTGGTGGTGCTGACCGCCGCGGCCGAGGACCACCTCGTCGCGGCGGGCCGGATCCTGCACGAGCTGGAGGCCGAACTCGGCCGCTCCGCGGACCTCGGCGTCCTGCGCGCGGAGCTCGGCCGCGTCGTACGGGCCCTGCACGGAGAGGGCCCGCTGCCCCCGCTGCGCCCGGTCTGGTGATCCCGCCGCGTGCCGTGGCCGGTCAGGCCGCGTAGGCGGACCGGAGCTCCGCCCAGCGGGTGTCCGTCCAGGCGGCCCAGTCCGCCGGGTGCCCGGCCAGCGCCGACTCCAGGAGTTCGAAGTGGGCGTGCCAGCCCGCCAGGCAGTCGAGGCGCTCGGCATCGGAGCCGCCGCGTTCGTTGAGGAAGCGGATCACCGTCGAGTCCGTCCCCACGCGCTCCAGGTGGAAGCGGATCCGCTCGTGCTCGGCGACCGTGTACTCCACGACCCGCTCGACGTCCCAGGCGGTGACGTGCCCCCGGTACGTCGAGCCGTTGTTGAGACAGCGCAGGGTGACCGCCCCGCCGAGCCTGCGTTCCAGGACGTCGGCGGCGGCCAGCCAGCCGCGCAGCCCGTCCGGCGTGGTCAGCGCGGTCCACAGCACGTCGTCGGGGTGGGGCAGGTGCACTTCGAAGCGGAGCGACCAGCGGTCCTCGCCGTGGTGCTCACTGGTGGCATGGCTCACAGGAGACATGCCACCAGCGTCCCACTCCCGCGGGTCAGACGCCCGAGTAGGAGTGCAGGCCGTTGAGGACCATGTTCACGCCGTAGTAGTTCCAGATCCAGCAGGCGAAGGCGAAGAGCGCGAGGTAGGCGGCCTTGCGGCCCTTCCACCCGGCGGTGGCGCGGGCGTGCAGGTAGCAGGCGTATGCCACCCAGGTCACGAAGGACCAGACCTCCTTGGGGTCCCAGCCCCAGTAGCGGCCCCAGGCGTCTCCCGCCCAGATCGCGCCCGCGATGATCGTGAACGTCCACAGCGGGAAGACCGCCGCGTTGATCCGGTACGCGAACTTGTCCAGCGAGGCCGCCGAGGGCAGCCGTTCCATCACCGAGGTGCGGAACCGGCCCGGCGTGCGGCCCTGCTCCAGGTGGCGCTCGTAGCTGTCCCGGAACAGGTACAGGGCCGTGCCGGCCGCGCCGATGTAGAAGACCGCGCCGCAGAAGATCGCGGTGGAGACGTGGATGTACAGCCAGTACGAGTCCAGGGCCGGGACGAGCTGGTCACTGTCGGTGTACAGCACCTTGACGGCGATGCCCAGGTCCAGCAGGACGCTGGTGACGAGGATCAGGCCGAGCCAGCGGACGTTCTTCTTCAGGGCCAGCAGGGCCAGGTACGCGCCGACGGCCACCGTGGAGAAGGTGATCGAGAACTCGTACATGTTGCCCCAGGGGGCCCGCTGCACCGACATCGCGCGGGCGACGACGCCGCCCGCCTCGATGAGGAAGCCGAGCGCGGTCAGCGAGATCGCGATCCGCCCGTACAGGTCGCCCTGGACGGTGCCGCCGGCGGCACCGGGGCCGTCCGGGACGTCGCGGGTGCCGGCGGCGGAGCGGGTGACGACCTTCGGCTTGTCGAGGACGGCGGTGCCCCCGCCCTTCGTCCGCACCTGCACGGCGGGGGCGCCGGCGGCGGCGGTCGCCGTCAGGGCGGCGGCCGTACGGCCCACCTTGCTGCGGCTGCCGAAGACCCACTCGGCGATGTGGGCGAGGAAGGCGAGCGTGTAGACCGCCATCGACGAATAGATCAGGTAGTTGCTGATCTCAGCCAGGTTCTCGTTGGCTGCGGCTGCGAGCGGCGTCATCCGCGCTCTCCTTCTTCAGCTTCGACAGGTTGGGGCGCCGAGGGCGCCCGCTCGTGCAGGGCGGCGGCGAGCACCGCCAGCTCCTCCGGGAGCCTGGCGGACTCGCTGCGGCCGAGGCCCGCCATCTCGACGACGGTCACGCCGTCCTTGCCCGTCACCGCGCGGACCCAGATCCGGCGGCGCCGGATGAACAGGGACGCGGACAGACCGGCGATGGCGGCGACCGCCCCCACGAGCGCGAGGGTGTTGCCGGGCTGCTGGGACACCTGGAAGGTGGCCCACCGCTCGACGCCCTCGAACTTCACCGTGCCCGCACCGTCCGGCAGCGTCATCGTCTCGCCGGGCAGCAGCTTCTGCTTGAAGAGCTGGCCGTCGGCGTCCTTGAACTCCTTCATCTTGGCGGTGGTGAGCTGGTAGACGTTCTGCGGCAGCCCCGAGTCCACGCCCAGGCTGCCGTGGTAGGCGCTCAGGGCGAGGACGGGGAAGTCCAGGGCGGGGAACTGGGAGAGCATCGTGCCCTTGCCCTCGCCCGCGAAGGTCGGCACGAACATGGCGTTGAAGCCGAGCTGTTCCTTCTCCCCGCTCGCGTTGCGGTAGCCGTCCGTCACCTTGACGGCGCCCGAGGAGCTGAGGTTGTTGTCGAAGGGCAGCATCGGCACGGAGTCCCGGTACACGACCTTGCCGGTGGGGTCGGTCACCGAGACGACCGGGGCGTAGCCGTGGCCGAGCAGGTAGACCTTGGCGCCGTCCACCTGGAGGGGCCGGTTGACCTCGATCTCCGCCTTCTTGGGCGTGCCGTGCGCGCCTTCGCTGTAGGTGACGTACGCCTTGAACTCGCGGGCGGTGCCCTTCTGCGGGCCCGTCTTCTCGTACTCCGCGTCGAACCGGTCGAGCGTGAAGGAGAAGGGCGGCAGTTCGTCGGGGTCGAAGAGGCTGCCGGACTTGAAGTCGTCGTACTGGGTGAGCGTGTTCGCGAAGCCCTTGCCGCGCAGGACGAGCTTGCCGCCCTCGGACTTGAACAGCTGCCCGGTGGCGAAGGCGACGAGGAGCACGATCAGGGCGATGTGGAAGGCCAGGTTCCCGGCCTCGCGCAGATAGCCCTTCTCGGCGGCGACGGCGTTCCCGCCGGGCTCGGTGCGGAAGCGGCGGCCGCGCAGGAGCTGCCCCGCGGACGCGAGCACGTCCTCGGGGGCCTTCTCCGTACGCCACGTCGTGTACGCGGGCAGCCGGTCGAGGCGCCTGGGGGCGGCGGGCGGGCGGCCGCTGAGCTGGCCGACGAACTGCCAGGTCCGCGGCACGATGCAGCCGATCAGCGACACGAACAGCAGGATGTAGATCGCGGAGAACCACACCGAGCTGTAGACGTCGAAGAGCTGGAGCTTCTCGGCGACCGGCACCCAGAACGCGTGCTTGTCCTTCCACTCCGCCACCTTCATCGCGTCGACCTGGGTCTGCGGGATGAGGGAGCCGGGGATGGAGCCCAGCGAGAGGAGGAAGAGCAGGATCAGCGCCACCCGCATGGAGGTGAGCTGCCGCCAGAACCAGCGGGCCCAGCCGATCACGCCGATGCCGACGGGCGCGGTCGGGCTGTCCTCCAGCGGGGCGGTCGACAGCTGGGCGCCGGCCTCGCCGAGCGCGGGCTCCGGCTCGCGCCCCTGCCCGGCCTCGTGCGCCTGCTCCGGCTCGCGTCCGCCCTCGGGTCCGCGTTCGCCCTCGGGTCCGCGCTCGGCGGGGACCCCGGATCGCTGCGACGCCTCGGTGGACGCCTTGCCTGTCGTACTCATGTCCGTCAAGTCCTCAGATCCCCACCGTGAAGCCTTGGGTCCAGCCCTGCATGTCGCTGACGATGCTGTCCCACATTCCTGTGACGAGCAGGAGACCGGTGAGGACCAGCATGCCGCCGCCGATGCGCATCACCCATGCATAGTGCTTCTTCACCCAGCCGAATGCGCCGAGCGCCTTGCGGAAGGCGATCGCGGCGAGGATGAAGGGCAGCCCCAGACCGAGGCAGTAGGCCACGGTCAGCAGGGCGCCCCGGCCCGCGCTGGCCTGGTCGATCGAGAGGGTGCTGACGGCGGCGAGGGTCGGTCCCATGCAGGGGGTCCAGCCGACGCCGAAGAGCACTCCCAGCACGGGCGCGCCGAGCAGTCCGGCCGCAGGCTTGCGGTGGAAACGGAACTCCCGCATCGTCAGACCCGGGATCGCTCCCATGAAGAAGAGGCCGAGAAGGATCACCAGGCCGCCGAGGACCCGGGATATGACCGCCTTGTTGTCCTGGAGGGCCTCGCCGAAGTAGCCGAAGAGCGCTCCGGTGGAGACGAACACGGCGGTGAACCCGGCGATGAACAGGCTCGCGCCCGCCAGCATCCGGCCGCGCCGCGCCTCGGCGAGGTCGGCTCCGCTGATGCCGGTCACGTACGAGAGGTAGCCGGGCACCAGGGGGAGCACGCAGGGCGAGAAGAAGGAGACGAGCCCGGCCAGCACGGAGATGGGCAGGGCCAGCAGGAGGGCGCCGCTGAGGACGGTCGTGTTCACGCCGGCCGGTTCGGCGGCGAGGAGGAGCCCGGGGACCACGGTGACCACGGGGTCACTTCTCCGCGAGGAGGGGGTCGATCATCGAGCGCAGCTGCTCGTCGTTGACCGGGGCCAGGATGCGCGCGGCGATCCTGCCCTCCTTGTCGAGGACGATCGTGGAGGGGATGGCCTGCGGGTTGAGCGCGCCCTTGGGGAAGCGGAGCATCAGCTTGCCGTCGGGGTCGTAGAGGCTCGGGTAGGTGATCCCGTAGTTCTCTTCGAAGGCCAGCGCGTTCTGCTTGCTGTTGTCGCGGGTGTTGATCCCGACGAAGGAGACGTCCTGGCCGGCGTCGGCGAGTTCCTTGGAGACCTGCGCGAAGTACTTCGCCTCGGCGCGGCACGGCGGGCACCAGGAGCCCCACACGTTGAGGACGACGACCTTGCCCTTGAGGGCGGTGGTGTCGAGGGTCTTGCCGTCGACGGTCTCGCCGTCGAGCTTCGGGGCCTCGGTGCGCTCGCCGCGGGCGACGGTCGAGATGCCGCCCGGACCCGTCACGTAGTTGCCGCCCGCACTGCCGGAGGGCTTCTCGCCGTCCGAGCCGATGCAGGAGGTCAGGGTCAGGGCGCCCGCGACGGTCACTGCGGCCAGCAGGGTGGCGCGGCCACTGGTCGAGCGGCGGCGGGGGGCGCGGCTAAGGCTCATGTGAAAAGTTTCGCATGAGCGGTCCGTGGAATTGCCGCGCCCCCCGGAGGGGTGCGAAGCCCCTGGTCAGGGCCGGGCCGGTGCCGGATCAGGAGGCGGCGAGGTAGGTGGACCAGCCGCCGGCCGGCGGCCGGCCGGGCCCGAGGGCGCGGAGCCTGCCGAGCACGGCCGGGTC
This sequence comes from Streptomyces sp. NPDC058646, assembly GCF_042716875.1. Taxonomy (NCBI): domain Bacteria; kingdom Bacillati; phylum Actinomycetota; class Actinomycetes; order Kitasatosporales; family Streptomycetaceae; genus Streptomyces; species Streptomyces sp. NPDC058646. The sequence goes on from NZ_JBHXRK010000019.1 coordinate 113,037, forward strand.
CTGGACGTCCAGCCAGTCCGTGAACTGCCGGAAGGATACGAGCCGTACGTCCCTTTTGTCCGCCATGCCCTTGAGGGCTTCCTCGACGGCGTCCATGTAGATGCCGCCGTTCCATTCCTCGAAGTGGTTGCCGATGAAGAGCGGGGCGCGGTTGGTCTCGTAGGCCCTGCGGAAGCCGCCGAGGTAGGTGGCGGTCGCCTGGGCGCGCCAGGCCGGATAGTGGGCGGGCACCCCCTTCGTGGTGTTCTTCGACTGGTTGGCGAGGATGTTGTAGTCCATGCTCAGCACCTCGAAGGAGTGCCCGGGGAAGGGCAGGGACTGCAGGGGCAGGTCCCAGACCCCCGAGATGCGCACCGGCCAGACCTGGAGGCCGCCGGGCGAGCTGGAGTCGTAGCGCCAGCCCAGGTTCTGCGCCGTCGGCAGCAGGGCGTCCCGGCCCAGGAGGCAGGGGGTGCGGGCGCCGGTCAGCTCCTTGCGGTAGTCGAAGGGCAGCGGGTCGAGGTCGGTGAAGCCGGTGTGGGTGCGCCAGTTGGTGACGAACGACACGGCCTGCTCGATCTCGTCCTCCCACTCCTCCGGCGTCCACCTGCCGACGGAACCGGCGCCGCCGCAGAAGTGCCCGTTGAAGTGGGTGCCTATCTCGTGGCCGTCGAGCCATGCCTGACGGACGTACGTCAGGGTCGAGCGGATGTTCTCGTCCTTGAGGTAGCCGATGTCCGAGGCCCCGACGGGGTTGTTCGGCGGCCGGTAGAGGCTCCGCTTCGACTCGGGCAGGAGGTAGATGCCGGAGAGGAAGAAGGTCATGGCCGCGCCGTGGTCCCTGGCCAGCTTCAGGAAGCGCGGGAAGAGGCCGTTGCCGACCTCTCCCGCGCCGTCCCAGCTGAAGACGACGAACTGCGGCGGCGTCTCACCCGGCTGGAGGGGCACGGGCTCGTCCGGCTGGTTGGGCTGCGGCCCCGTGTCGGCGGTGGAGCCGTCCCCGATGAGCCGGACGGGGGCCGCTCCGGGCTTCGTTCCGTTCACCGGCCCGGGCTCACCCGGGCCGGCGCCCCCGGGCCCGGCGCCGCAGCCCGCGATCCCCGCCGCGGCGGCAGCGGCGCCGAGTCCGAGCCCGAGCAGTCCTCTTCGACTGAAGTCGCGCATGTCACCGTCCCCGTCGTTCACTCGCGAAGCTCATGCCAAAGTCCATATAAACGGACAATCCGACATGACTTGCGGTACTAGAACGGTGATTCCCGTGCGACTTGTCTTTATTTAGGTAGAACCGTAACGATGCGTAACAGAGCGTGGATCACACCGGCGGAACGGACGGAACCCGATCAGGCGCCGAACGCCTTCGACTTGCCCTTCACCGGCTTCGCCCCGGCCAGCAGGTGCGCCGGAACCAGGTCCCGCGCCGGCTCGCTGTAGCCCACCGACACCAGCTTGTCCCCCTGGTAGGTGAAGGACGTCAGCGAGGCGAGCGTGCACTGACGCCGCCGCGGGTCGTGCCACAGCCGGCGCTTCTCCGCGAAGCTGCGCACGATCCAGATCGGCAGCTGGTGACTGACCGCCACCGCCTCGTGCCCGCGGGCCGCGTCGCGTGCCGCCTCCAGCGCGCCCATCATCCGGACGACCTGCTCGACGTACGGCTCGCCCCAGGACGGCTTGAACGGATTCGTCAGGTGCTTCCAGTTGCCCGGCTTGCGCAGCGCGCCGTCGCCCACGCCGAAGGTCTTGCCCTCGAAGACGTTCTCCGCCTCCAGCAGCCGCCGGTCCGTGGCCAGGTCCAGCCCGTGGGTCTTGGCGATCGGCGCGGCCGTCTCCTGCGCCCGCTCCAGCGGCGAGGCCACCACGTAGGTGACGTCCCGGCCCTCGAGGTGCTCGGCGACCCGGTCGGCCATCTGCCGGCCCAGCTCGGACAGGTGATAGCCCTCGCGGCGCCCGTAGAGGATCCCGTCCGGATTGTGCACCTCGCCGTGACGCACCAGGTGGACGACGGTGATCTCGGGCACCGGCGGGGAACCCGCGTCGGCGGGCACGCCGGGCAGGGCCGGGATGCCGGGGGTGTCGCTGCTGCTCATGCGGTGGCCTCCGCGGCCGCTCGGGCGGCGGCCGGAAGTGCCGCCGCGATCCGCTCGATCGCCCGCTCGTCGTGGGCGGTGGACACGAACCAGGACTCGAACGCGGACGGCGGCAGGTAGACGCCCTGCGCCAGCATCGAGTGGAAGAAGCCGTTGAAGCGGAAGCTCTCCTGCTTCTTGGCGTCGTCGTAGTTCTTGACCTCGTCCTCGGTGAAGAAGACGGAGAACATGTTGGACGCGGTCTGCAGCCGGTGCGCCACGCCTTCCTTGCGCAGCGCCTCGGTGACCAGCCCCTGGATCTCGGCCGACACCGCGTCGACCTTCTCGTACGCCGCGTCGTCCAGCAGACGCAGCTGCGCGAGACCGGCCGCGGTGGCGATCGGGTTCCCGGAGAGCGTGCCGGCCTGGTAGACCGGGCCGGCGGGCGCGAGGTGGCCCATGACGTCGGCACGCCCGCCGAACGCCGCGGCGGGGAAGCCGCCGCCCATGACCTTGCCGAAGGTCATCAGGTCGGGCTTGACCCCGTCGACGCCGTACCAGCCGGCCCGGGAGGTACGGAAACCGGTCATGACCTCGTCGGAGATGTACAGCGCGCCGTTCTCCCGGCACACGTCCGCGAGGCCCTGGTTGAACCCGGGCGCCGGGGTCACGACGCCCATGTTGCCGGGCGCGGCCTCCGTGATCACACAGGCGATCTCGCCGGGGTGCGCGGCGAAGGCGGCCCGTACCGCTTCGAGGTCGTTGTAGGGGAGCACGATCGTGTCCCCGGCCTGCGCGCCGGTCACCCCGGGGGTGTCGGGCAGGGCGAAGGTCGCCAGCCCGGAACCGGCGGCGGCCAGCAGCGCGTCCACGTGGCCGTGGTAGCAACCCGCGAACTTCACCACCTTGGCGCGGCCCGTGAAGCCGCGTGCCAGCCGGATCGCCGACATGGTGGCCTCCGTCCCGGACGAGACGAGCCTCACCTGCTCGACGGGCTCGACGCGCGCCACGATCTCCTCGGCGAGCGCGACCTCGCCCTCGCCCGGCGTGCCGAAGGACGTGCCGCGGGCGACGGCCGCCTGCACGGCCCCGATCACGACGGGGTGGGAATGGCCGAGGATCATCGGTCCCCACGAACACACGAGGTCGACGTACTCACGGCCGTCGGCATCGGTGAGGTACGGACCGGTGCCGGACACCATGAACCGGGGCGTACCGCCCACGGCACGGAAGGCACGCACCGGAGAGTTCACGCCGCCGGGGGTCACGAGGGAAGCGCGCTCGAAGAGCGTCTGCGAAACTGGGGCTTCATACGGGTACGGGTAGCTCACACCAGCCATGGTCTCAGAGGCCGCGACAGACTTGCGGACGGGCGTTTCACCGCGCCACCGCGGGGGAGGTCACTGCCATGATGATCAGGCTGCGTGGCGGGGGTCGCGGGGCCGGGGCAGGCAAGACCAGTCGGGTGGAGATATGCAACGCGGTGGTGGACCGGGCGAGGGTACCGACGGCCTGGACCCGCAGCGCGCCCGCGAGTCCCGCCGCCGGGGCAAGCACCGACGCGCCTCCGCCGAGGCGGCCGACGCGGTCCCGGGGCCCGCGCAGCCGCTGGACGGACTTCCCAGGGGTCGCGGCATGGGAGTGACGTACAAGTACTTCGGCGCCCCCGACGGCGCGACGGCGGCCCGGGTCCCGGTCACGATGCGGCCGGAGGAACTCGGCGGCGACGAGCTGGGCATGGGCGGCCTCTTCACCAAGATCAAGCCGGAGACGGTGGCCGCGATGGTCCTGACCGGCATCGAGGGCATACCCCTCCACAAGGTGCCCCCGCTGGAACTGGTCGTCCTCCACCCCGACTACGCCGTGGTCAAACTCCCGATGACGGTCGTCGACCCGCTCCGCGGGATCGGCGAGGAATCGGTGGGCGCTGCCGCCTTCATCTGGTCCACGGTCCCGGACCGCGGCGGCCCGCGCGACGCGTTCAACGTCTACCAGCTGCTCCACGAATGGCAGGACTTCTCCAACCGCCTCCACGAAGCGGGTCACCAGCCGTACTGCCTCGTCTGGCCCTGACGGGCACCGCCCCGACCCCGCCGGACAGCCCCGCCGGACAGCCCCGCCCCAGGGCTTCCCCTGGTCCCTCCCGGGCCCGCCCCAGCGCCCTTCCGCATCCGAACAGGTACGCGAGCGGGAATGCGGTGGAGCGGGCCGGTCACATCCGTCGTGCCCCGGACGTCAGGGAGGCAGCACGGCACGACGGACCACAGGACCGGGCCACCCCGGTCCTCCACCGGGGAGAAGAAGTCATGACCGCACCCATCGTGGTCACCGGCGGCACCGGCACGCTCGGCACCCACGTCGTCCCCCTCCTGCGGCCGGCCGGCCATGACGTTCGCGTCCTGTGCCGGACCCCGCGCGAGAACGCCACCGGCATCGAGTACGCCGCCGTCGACCTCCTCGACGGCGAAGGCATCGACCCCGCCCTCGAAGGCGCCGGACCGTCCTCCACCTCGCCGGCGGCACCAAGGGCGACGACGGGCCACCCGGAACCTCGTCGAGGCGGCCCGCCGCGCGGGCCTCGGGCACCTCGTCCACATCTCGGCCATCGGCGCCGACACCATGCCCGTCGGGTGGTTCAGGACGCAGCTCGACGCCGAGAACGCCGTCACCGGCCCGGGCATCCCCTGGACGCTGCTCCGCGCCGCCCAGTTCCACGACACCGTCCTCACCAGGGGCGAGAAGCTGGCGAAGATGCCCGTCCTCCCCGCCCCCGGCGGCCTCCGGTTCCAGCCCGTCGACGCGCGCGAAGTCGCCGCCCGCCTCGTCGAACTCACCCTCGGCCGCCCCGCCGGCCGCGTCGCCGACATCGCCGGCCCCGAGGTCCACCCTGTCGGCGACCTCCTGCGCGGCTACCTCCGGGCCACCGGCAGGTGCCGCCCCCTCCTCCCGGTCCACGTCCCCGGCAAGGCCGGCAAGGCCTACCGCGCCGGTGACAACCTCGCCCTCACCGGCACCCTCACCGGCCGGCGCACCTGGGAGGACTTCCTCGCCGAGCGCGTCGGCCGGTGAGCCGTACCCGCGCAGGCGCGGGAGCCGCAAGCGCAGGCGCGGGAGCCGCACGCGCGCAGGCGCGGGGGCCCAGGCTCACGCGGGCACGGAGGCCCGGGGCTCACGCAGACACGGACGCCCGGCCTCCCGCAGGCGCGGGCGCGGACTTCCGCAGGCACGGACGTCCGGGCACCCGCAAGCGCAGGCACGCGCTCCGAAGGCGCGGGCCCGGTTCGACAGGCGCGGGCGCGGGCTCCCGCAGGGCAGAGGCTCCCGGGCCTGCTGCTGCGGCGGTGGCGACGCGGCCGGGGTCGACGAGGCCGCGCCCGGCCGGGCGCCGGGTCGCCGCGGCCCCGTAAATCAGCCGCGGCGGCCCTCACCCGGTGGCATGCTGACAGGGTGACCGGATCCGCCATTCAGCTCACCCTCGCCCCCGAACTGCGCCTGTTCGCCCCGCCCAGCCGCCGCGCCGACCGCGTCCCGACGGCCACCGACGGCGCCTCCAGCCTCGGCCACGTCGTCGAATCGGCCGGCGTACCGCTCACCGAGGTCGGCCGCCTCCTCGTCGACGGCCGCGAGGTCCCCGTCTCCTACGTGCCCCAGGACGGCCAGTCCGTCGAGGTGTTCGGGGTCGACCGGCCCCAGCACGTCCCCGGGGCGCCGCTGCGCTTCCTCCTCGACGTGCACCTCGGCACCCTCGCCCGCCGCCTGCGCCTGCTCGGCGTCGACGCCGCCTACGAGAACGAGGACATCGGCGACCCGGCCCTCGCCACCCGCTCCGCCGCCGAACAGCGCGTCCTGCTCTCCCGCGACCGCGGCCTCCTGCGCCGCCGGGAGATCTTCGCCGGGGCCTACGTCTACAGCGACAACCCCGACGACCAACTCCGCGACGTCCTCGGCCGCTTCGCGCCCGTGCTCACCCCCTGGACCCGCTGCACCGCCTGCAACGGCCCGCTCCGCGAGGCCGACAAGGACAGCGTCGGCGACCGTCTCGAACACGGCACGCACCGCTCCTACGACGTCTTCGCCCAGTGCACCGCCTGCGAGCGCGTCTACTGGCGCGGCGCCCACCACGCCCGCCTGGAACGGATCGTCGACGACGCCCTCGCCGAATTCGGTGCGGCCCGGAGCTAGGACGCGAGCCCGGGGAGCGCAGAGGTCCGCGGCCGGAGCCCCGGGGACGCGCCCGGCGTCCCCGGGGCAGCCGTACGTCCGGCGCCCTGTTCCGGGCGGACCCGCAGCCCGCTCCCCGGGCGGCGCTCAGAAGGCGTAGGCGTCGCCCGTGTCCAGGGCCAGCACCACGTGGTCGTTGTTCGTGTGGTTGCGGTCCGTCGCGCCGCCGTTCCACCAGGTGTCCACCCGGACCACCACCTCCGCCGCCGGCTCCCGCAGCTCCAGCGCCAGCCCGATGTGCCGGCCCCGCCCATGCAGCGGGAGCGGCCCCGTCTCGCACACCACCTCGCGCAGCCCCGCCCGCGCGCAGCCCCCCGCCAGCTGCTGGCGGTCCGCGAGGTCGGCCGACAGCCGGACCCGGACCGTCGCGTTCGGCAGCGCCGACGGCCCCTCGTTCTCCGGGACCAGCCAGATCCGCAACTGCCCCTGGGACAGCGCCACCCGGCCGTGATAGGCCACGTCCGCCTCCGGTCCGGCCCACGCCGCCCTCGCCTGGCCGCTCGCACCCAGGACCAGGACCCCGGCCACCACCACACTTCGTACGGCACCACGGCGCACCGACACCACCTCCTCGCGCGAACGCTAGGCAGCACCGGCAGCATCCGGTCAGACCATCACACGAATGAGGGCGCGCCTGCCCCCATCTGCCCGGTCCGCCCTGCGTACCCTTCGCTCCATGCTCATCGCCCGCTCCGCCGCCCTCTTCTCCCTGGCCGCCCTCCTGGAGATCGGCGGCGCCTGGCTCGTCTGGCAGGGCGTCCGGGAGCACAGGGGCTGGGCCTGGATCGGCGCCGGGGTCCTCGCCCTCGGCCTCTACGGGTTCGTCGCCACGCTCCAGCCCGAGGGCGACTTCGCGCGCGTCCTCGCCGCCTACGGCGGAGTCTTCGTCGCCGGATCCCTCGTCTGGGGCGCGGTCGCCGACGACTACCGCCCCGACCGCTGGGACGTCGTCGGCGCGCTGGTCTGCCTCGCCGGAATGGCCGTGATCATGTACGCGCCGCGCAGCCGGTGAGGGCCGCCGGACCCGCCTATGCTGGCGAGGAATCGCCCGTACGAACGAACGAGGAGCCCCGTCCATGAGCACGGCCACCCGGACCGCCGTCATCACCGGAGCGAGCAGCGGCATCGGCGCGGCCACCGCCCGTCAGCTCGCCGCCGCCGGCTACCACGTCGTCCTCACCGCCCGCCGCAAGGACCGCATCGAGGCCCTCGCCGCCGAGATCACCGCTGCCGGCCACTCCGCGGCGGCCCACGCCCTCGACGTCACCGACCGCGCGGCCGTCGACGCCTTCGCGGGCTCCCTCGACCGGTACCCGTCCGTCGACGTACTCGTCAACAACGCGGGCGGCGCCATCGGCGCCGAGCCCGTCGCCACCGGCGACCCCGCCGACTGGCGCACCATGTACGAGGTCAACGTCATCGGCACCCTCAACGTCACCCAGGCCCTGCTCCCGGCGCTCACCGCCTCCGGCGACGGCACGGTGGTCGTCCTGTCCTCCACCGCGGGCCACTCCACCTACGAGGGCGGCGCCGGCTACGTCGCAGCCAAGAACGGCGCCCGCGTCCTCGCCGAGACCCTCCGCCTGGAGATCGTCGGCCAGCCGGTCCGCGTCATCGAGATCGCCCCCGGCATGGTCAAGACCGAGGAGTTCGCCACCACCCGCTTCCGCGGCGACGCCGAGAAGGCCGCCAAGGTCTACGCGGGCGTCCCGGACCCCCTGTCCGCCGACGACGTGGCCGACACCATCACCTGGGCGGTGACCCGTCCCAGCCACGTCAACATCGACCTCCTGGTGGTCCGCCCCCGCGCCCAGGCCTCGAACACGAAGGTCCACCGCGAGCTGTAACCGCTCAGGCCGGCCCGGCCGCCCAGAGGTGCGGCATCAGGGCCGCCGGCTTCAGCCCGGCGGCCTTCCCGGCGTCCAGGGCCCGCCGGAGGTCGGCGTCGGCGTCACGTGCAACAGCACGATGTCCCCGCTCCTGAGCTGCGGCGTCGGCGGCGTCTCGGCCCCAGCTGGTGAAGTCGTGCGTCCAGGTGGCCGGCGCCTTGACCCCGCACGCCTCGGCGTCCTTCCCGGCGGCGTCGAGGGTGGTCAGGTCCGCTGCTGGCGCCGGCTCAGTCGACGCCGCGCACGTAGACCCGGCTGGTGCGGTCGTCGATCTGCGCCACCGCGACCTTCAGCCAGTTGAGGTCCCCCTCGCACGGCGCGCACACCTGCCCCTCGCGCACCTTCCCCAACAGATCGGGCTCCGGCACCCCCAGGTGCGAGAAGGGCGCCGTCGGGTCCATGTTGCGCGCGAACGGCTGCTCCCTCAGACGGAGCGGCTCCTCCGGCTCCAGCTGCGCCACGAACGCGTCCACCTCGCCGGAGGGAAGGACGAACGCCAGGATCAGACTGTCGTCCTGCAGCCCCTCCCAATGCGCCGCCTTCACCTCGGTAGCCGCCCCGGGCACCCCCACCCGCAACGTCCCGGCCACCGACTCCACGGTGGCCCCCTCCACCCAGTGCGACAACTGCCTGGGCGACCGGTCCCCCGCCGGCTCCCCGCCCCCCGTCGCCGCCGAGCACCCGGCCACCAGCCCCGCCAGTACGGCCACCCCGCCCACCAGCACCGGATTCCACCTGCCCCGTGGCTCTACGCTCACCGGGCGTCCCCGTTCCGGCCGATGTCAGTACGGGTCCCATCCCGTCCCGGTTCCTTCGGATCGAGATCGTCCTGGTTCACGACAAGGTCGGCCTGTGCATCGCCCCCCGGCCCGCCCGGCAATTGGTTGAGTCGCATCGAGACGTTCCGTTGGGCGGCCACGTCCGCCTTGGCGCTGTCCCATTCATCCCATACCATCACCTCATTGGATCACAGCCTGCTGACAGCCGATCGACCGGCGGAGCAAGGCAGTTGGGGCGAGTTCCGGGTCGCCCTGCGAACGGACCCGCCACCCCCGCCTCGCGACCACCGGCCCCGGAGCCGCTCATCGCAGACGCCCTCCGCATGACTTCGCCCCGCCGGGCAAGCGCTCGGCGGGGCGGGATGAACCGTGGACCGGGTCGGCAGGATCCGGGCGGGGCCGGTCCGGCCCCTGCGGTCCCCCGACGATCGCGTGCGGAGGTCAGCCCTTCACGCAGATGACCTGCTTGAGCTTCGCCACGACCTGCACCAGGTCGGTCTGCTGGTCGATGACCTGCTCGATCGACTTGTACGCCCCCGGGATCTCGTCCACGACGCCCGAGTCCTTTCGGCACTCCACGCCCTTGGTCTGCTCCGCCAGGTCGCGCGCCGAGAACTTCTTCTTCGCCGCCGTGCGGCTCATCTTCCGGCCCGCGCCGTGCGAGGCCGAGTTGAAGGACTTCTCGTTGCCGAGGCCCTTCACGATGTACGAGCCCGTACCCATGGAGCCCGGGATGATCCCGTAGTCACCGCTGCCGGCACGGATCGCACCCTTGCGCGTGACCAGCAGGTCCATGCCGTCGTACCGCTCCTCCGCCACGTAGTTGTGGTGGCAGCTGATCTCGTGGTCGAAGGAGACCTTCGCCTTGCGGAACTCCTTGCGGACGACCTCCTTGAAGAGGCTCATCATCGCCGCGCGGTTGTACTTCGCGTACTCCTGCGCCCAGAAGAGATCGTTTCGGTACGCCTCCATCTCGGGCGTGGCCGCGAGGAACACCGCCAGGTCGCGGTCGACCAGGTTCTGGTTGTGGGACAGGCCCCGAGCCACGTCGATGTGGTGCGCGGCAAGCTCGTTGCCGATGTTCCGGGACCCGGAGTGCAGCATCAGCCAGACCGAACCCGACTCATCGAGACAGAATTCGATGAAGTGGTTTCCGGATCCGAGCGTTCCGATTTGCTTCGCGGCACGCTCCCGCCGGAACTTGACCGCGTCCGTGAGGTAGTCGAAGCGCTTCCAGAGGTCGCCGTAGCCCTCGGCCGAGAAGCCGTACAGGAGGGCCGGGTCCACGGCCTCCTTGTGGAGGCCCGTGCCCACCGGGATCGCCTGCTCGATCTTCGACCGCAGCTTCGACAGGTCCCCCGGCAGGTCGTTCGCCGTCAGGGAGGTCTTCACCGCCGACATGCCGCAGCCGATGTCCACGCCCACCGCCGCCGGGCAGACCGCGTCCTTCATGGCGATCACCGAGCCGACCGTGGCGCCCTTGCCGTAGTGGACGTCGGGCATGACGGCCAGTCCCTTGATCCACGGGAGGGTGGCGACGTTGTGCAGCTGCTGCATCGCGCCGGCCTCGACCGACGCCGGATCGGTCCACATCCGGATGGGGACCTTCGCCCCCGGCACCTCTACATACGACATGCGCCCTCAATCCCCCGAAAACCAAAGAACATTCTCAATACGCAAAAAGCCTCGCTCTTGGTCCCAAATACGACAGAGGACCGGCGCCAGCACCAGCGTGTGCGATAGACATTGTGTCCAGCCGTGCCCGAGTCGCGGCAACGCATTTTCCTGACCGGCGGGCAGCCGGCCGGTCGAAGGGAGCCATGGGACGTGCAGCGCAAGGCGGTACGGGGAGTCCTGCCAGGCATCGCGATGCTCACCGCGCTCCTGGCCGGTGCGGCCGGTCTGGCCGCGTGCACCGGCGGGAGCGGCACCGGGAGCACCGGCGACTCGAAGGCCGGCGGCAGCACCGCCGTGCCTCCGGCCCCGCCCGGGAAGTACCGCAGCCTGCCCCAGCCCTGCAAGGCCGCCGACGCCAGGCGGGTCAGGGCGATGCTCCCGGCCGACGACTCGCTCACCGCGGACCAGCTGGAGCAGCTGTACGCGGGCACCGCCGACGCCTCGTTCGACGGCGACCGGCGCGTGGGCTGCCGCTGGACCGCGCAGACGCCCGAAGGGGCCCGGCTGCTGTCGGTCGGCTTCGAGCGCGTGGTCTCGTACGACCGGGCCGTCGCCAGCGACGACGACAAGGCGCGGCAGGTGTACGTCCGCCAGCTCACGCAGGCGAACCTGCCGTTCCCCGGGCCCGTGACGACCCCGACCCCCACACCGAGCGCGGGAGGGACCGGTACGCCTCCCCCCGCATCGGCTCCCCCCGCGCCGGCTACCCCCGCTACGGGGGCCCCGGCGCCCGGCGGCAGCCCGTCCGGCACTCCGGCCGCGAGTCCGAGCGGCAGCCCGTCCGCCCCGCCCGAGCTGGGCTCGCGGGTTCTGGAGGGGCTGGGGAACGACGCCTTCCTCGACGACAAGCTGAGCCCCGCCGGGGCCACCGCGGCCCAGTCGCGGACCGTGCGGATTGTGTTCCGCACCTCGAATGTCATCGTCACCATCGAGTACAGCGTGCAGCCCGCACTGCCCGGAACGGTGCCGCCGAGCACCGAAACCCAGGAAAGCGCACAGGAGTTGGCGCGCGCGCTCGTCCAGCGTTTCAACGAATGAACCGGCCGCGCCGCGGCCGGGCGTGACGGCGCGCACAGCAGTCCGTCACCCGGTCGGGCTACCGTTGCACGGGTTCGCGCCCGAAGAAGACCACTGAGCTACTGAAGGAAACATGCACCGATCAGCCTCGCGCCGCCTCACTCGCGTTCTCGCCTGCGCAGCCGTCCCGGTGATCCTCACCGTCGCCGGGTGCTCCTCCGATTCGGGCAAGGCCTCGGGCTCGGACGGCGGCAAGAAGTCCGATTCCGCCGCGTCGTCGTCGGCCAAGCCGAGCGCGAAGCCGTCGGCCGAGCTGGAGAAGGCGGCGTTCGCCACGCTGCCCGACCCGTGCAAGGCGGTGGCGACGAAGACGATCGAGTCGCTGGTCCCGGAGGCCAAGGACAAGAACGGTACCGCCACCAAGTCGAACGACCTGGCCAGCCGGGCCAGCTGCTCCTGGAACGGTCTGGACGAGGACGGCCTGAAGGGCTCGCAGTACCGCTGGCTCTCGCTCTCCCTCTTCCGTTACGACTCGCACGCCTCGCTGGGCGCCGCGAGCAAGCGCGCCGAGGAGCAGTACAACAAGCAGGTCGAGGTCGCGAAGGCGTCCGAGGGTGCGCAGAACGTCAAGGCCGAGCCGGCCGGCGGCATCGGCGAGCAGGGCACCTCGGTCACGTACAGCGTGAAGAAGGACGTCGACTTCCTCAACACGACGGTCGTGGCGCGCAACCAGAACGTGGTGGTGACGCTCGACTACAACGGCGCCGCGTACGAGGGTGCCGGTGCCCCGGACCAGGCGAAGCTGCTCCAGGACGCGATCGCCGCGGCGAAGGAGGCCGTCGCCTCGGTCGACACGGCCAACCAGGCGCAGGCCTCTCAGCAGCCTTCGCAGGAGGCCTCGCCGCAGCAGTCGGCGCAGCCCCAGCAGTAGGACGGCCGGCGGGTCCCGGCGGGACCCGGGGGCCTACCGGAGCGCTGACATCCAGTCACCCGTACGCTGTGCCTGCCGCAGCTCGGTAAAGGCTCGGTAAGGACCCGACAAGGGGAGGGGATCGCGCGTGGCCGCGATGGAGCTGACTCGTACGCACCGGATACTCATCGGCGTCGTGGTCGCGGGAGCCGTGGTCATCGCCGGTATCGGCTTCGCGGGCTCGTACTCCGCGGTGCGCGCCCTCGCCCTGCAGAAAGGGTTCGGCAGCTTCTCGCTGGTGTTCCCGATCGGCATCGACGCGGGCATCTGCGTCCTGCTGGCGCTGGACCTGCTGCTGACGTGGATCCGGATCCCCTTCCCGCTGCTGCGCCAGACGGCGTGGCTGCTGACGGCCGCGACGATCGCGTTCAACGGTGCGGCGGCGTGGCCGGACCCGCTGGGCGTCGGCATGCACGCCGTCATCCCGATCCTGTTCGTGGTGACGGTGGAAGCGGCCCGGCACGCGGTCGGCCGGATCGCGGACATCACCGCCGACCGGCACATGGAGGGCGTGCGCATCACGCGCTGGCTGCTCTCCCCGGTGCCCACGTTCAAGCTGTGGCGCCGGATGAAGCTGTGGGAGCTGCGCTCCTACGAGCAGGCGGTCGTCATGGAGCAGGACCGGCTGATCTACCAGGCGCGGCTGCAGGCCCGGTACGGGCGGTCCTGGCGGCGCAAGGCTCCCGTGGAGGCGCTGATGCCGCTGCGACTGGCCCGGATCGGCGTGCCGCTGTCCCAGACGGCCCCGGAGGGGCTGGCGGCGGCGGGCATCGACCCGGCGCTGCTGCCCCCGGCGGCCGCTTCCCCGGCTCCGGCCCTGGAGGCGGCGGCCGCGCAGAGCGGCCCGCAGGGCGGCGGCCAGGGCGGCGGCCAGAGCGGCCCGGAGGCCGGTCTCCGGTCCGCGCAGCCCGGCCATCCCGTGCAGCAGCAGGCCGGCCATGCCCCGGGGGACGGGCCCGGCGTGCCGGACGCCGCCGCCGCTCAGGCGGGCGTCCCGGCCGTCACCCATGCGCCGCCACCCTTCGCGGTGGAGCCCACGGCTATGCCCGCGGCGCACAACAGCGCCTGGTTCGCCGCGCCGCTGGCTCCGCAGGCGGCGTACGAGGGCGGCTACAACCCCCAGTACGTCGAGGGTCTGGAGCCGATCCCGGTGATGCCCCCGGCGGGCCCGGAGGAGCAGCAGGGCCGCCTGCCCGACCTGCCGATACCGGCTTCCCGCCAGGACGCGGCCCCGGCGGAGTCCGAGCCGGCGGACGGCCCGGACGAGGCCGAGTTCGCGGAGGTCGCGTACAAGGTGTTCCGTGCGCTGGTCGACGAGCAGAACGACTTCCCGACGGCCGAGGCCCTGGACATACACCTCTCGGACGGCTGGGGCGTGACGCATCCGCGCAGCGGTTCGCTGCTGCGCCGGATGATCCCGGCGTTCAAGCAGCGGTACCAGAAGGACCTGGAGAACGAGCACATCGCCTGAGCCGGACCGGCCGGCCGTCCGGCCGACCCGGATCGGGCCGGACGGGGCGGGCGAGGCGGAAGGCAAGCACGAGGCAGGCGGAAGGGCCCGCACCCCGAGGGGTGCGGGCCCTTCCGTTCGCTGCGCGGCCCGTAGGGCCGGATCAGACGGCCAGCAGCTTGCGCACGCGGTCCGCGCCCACCGCCAGCAGCAGCGTGGGCAGCCGGGGGCCGGTCTCCCGGGTCACGAGGAGCCGGTAGAGGAGCGCGAAGAAGGTCCGCTGGGCGACCTTGAGCTCCGGGGTGGGCTTGGCGTCGGGCTCCAGCCCGGCCATCACCTTCGGCACGCCGTAGACCAGGGTGGTCAGCCCGTCGAGGGACCAGTGCGAGTCCAGGCCCTCCAGCAGCAGCCGCAGGGACGCGCGGCCCTCGTCGTCCAGGGACGACAGCAGTTCCGCGTCGGGCTCCTCGCGCACGAGGGTCCGCTGGTCGGCCGGGACCTGGGTGGTGATCCAGTTCTCGGCGCGGTCCAGGCGCGGCCGTACCGCGTCGAGCGAGGTGAGCGGCTGCTCCGGGTCCAGGTCGCTCAGGATGCGCAGGGTCTGCTCGTCGTGGCCGGCGGTGATGTCGGCGACGGACGCGAGCGTCCGGTACGGCATCGGCCGCGGAGTGCGCGGCAGCTCGGCGGCGGCGGTGCGCACGGCGCGGGTGTGCGCGGCGGCGTCGGCGGGCAGGACGGAGCCGTCGGCGACCTTGGCCTCCAGCTTGTCCCACTCGTCGTAGAGCCGCTGGATCTCCTGGTCGAAGGCGATCTTGAAGGACTGGTTCGGGCGGCGGCGCGCGTACAGCCAGCGCAGCAGCTGCGGCTCCATGATCTTCAGCGCGTCGGCCGGGGTGGGGACGCCGCCCTTGCTGGAGGACATCTTGGCCATGCCGCTGATGCCGACGAACGCGTACATCGGTCCGATCGGCTGCTCGCCGCCGAAGATGTGCACGATCTGGCCGCCGACCTGGAAGGAGGAGCCGGGCGAGGAGTGGTCGACGCCGGAAGGCTCGAAGACCACGCCCTCGAAGGCCCAGCGCATCGGCCAGTCGACCTTCCAGACCAGCTTGCCGCGGTTGAACTCGCTGAGCTTGACCGTCTCGGTGAACTCGTCCTCGGTGCAGACGTAGGTCATCTCGGTCGTCTCGTCGTCGTACGAGGTGACCTTGGTGAAGTCCTTGCCGCACTGGCCGCAGTACGGCTTGTACGGGAAGTAGCCGCCCTCGGCGCTGCTGCCGTCGTCCTCGGCGGCGGCGCCGGAGCCCTCCGCGGCCTCCAGCTCGGCCTCATCGACCTGCTTCTGCTGGGGCTTCTTGCCGCCCGGCTTCTGCTTGGTGCGGTACTGGTCGAGGACGGCGTCGATGTCGCCGCGGTGCTTCATCGCGTGGAGGACCTGCTCGCGGTACACGCCGGAGGTGTACTGCTCGGTCTGGCTGATGGGGTCGTACTCGACGCCCAGTTCGGCCAGCGCCTCCACCATGGCGGCCTTGAAGTGCTCGGCCCAGTTCGGGTACGAGGAGCCCTCGGGGGCGGGCACGGCGGTCAGCGGGCGGCCGATGTGCTGGGCGTGGGACGCCTCGGTGACCCCGGCGATGCCCGCGGGCACCTTGCGGTAGCGGTCGTAGTCGTCCCACGAGATCAGGTGGCGGACCTCGATGCCGCGGCGGCGGATCTCGTCGGCGACCAGGTGCGGGGTCATGACCTCGCGGAGATTGCCGAGGTGGATCGGGCCGGAGGGCGAGAGTCCGGACGCGACGACGACCGGTTTGCCGGGTGCTCGGCGCTCCGCCTCGGCGATGACCTCGTCCGCGAAACGGGAGACCCAGTCGGTCTCGGTGCTGCTCTGAGCCACGACACGTCCTTCTATCTCGAATGCTGGCTTCAGCCATTCTCCCAGACGGAAGAAGGCGCTCCGGGGTTGCCCGGCGCCGCGTTCATCCCGGGGAGCGGACGGTCCCCGCGTGGGATACTCGGCACTTGTCGGAACACCCAAGTGCACCCATCGGCACAACCTCACAGGAACGGCAGCTCATGGCCTCGGTCCCTTCCCTCGCTTCTTCCGTCGATCAGCGCGTCGCGGACGCCCTCGCCTCCGCCCTGCCGGAGGCCGGTGCCGCCGACCCGCTGCTGCGACGAAGCGACCGGGCCGACTTCCAGGCCAACGGGATCCTGGCCCTGGCGAAGAAGGCGAAGGCCAACCCGCGGGAGCTCGCGACGACCGTGGTCGGGTCCATCCCCACGGGCGGCGACACCGACGTGATCAAGGAGATCGAGGTATCGGGCCCCGGCTTCCTCAACATCACCGTCGCCGACCGGGCGATCATCGAGACGCTGGCCGCGCGGGCCGGCGACGACCGTCTCGGCGTGCCGCTCGCGGCGAACCCGGGCACCACGGTGATCGACTACGCGCAGCCGAACGTGGCCAAGGAGATGCACGTCGGCCACCTGCGGTCCGCCGTGATCGGCGCCGCGATGGTCGAGATCCTCGAATTCACGGGCGAGAAGGTGATCCGCCGCCATCACATCGGCGACTGGGGCACCCAGTTCGGCATGCTCATCCAGTACCTGCTGGAGCACCCGCACGAGCTGGACCACAAGGCGGACGGTGAGGTCTCCGGCGAGGAGGCCATGTCCAACCTGAACCGCCTGTACAAGGCGTCGCGGGCGCTCTTCGACTCCGACGAGGAGTTCAAGACGCGCGCCCGGGCCCGGGTGGTGGACCTCCAGGCCGGTGAGCCCGAGACCCTCGCCCTGTGGCAGCGGTTCGTGGACGAGTCGAAGATCTACTTCTACTCCGTCTTCAACAAGCTGGACATGGACATCCAGGACCCGGACGTGGTCGGCGAGTCCGGCTACAACGACATGCTCGTCGAGACCTGCGAGCTGCTGGAGAAGTCGGGCGTCGCCGTCCGCTCCAACGGCGCGCTGTGCGTGTTCTTCGACGACGTCAAGGGCCAGGACGGCAACCCGACCCCGCTGATCGTGCAGAAGTCGGACGGTGGCTTCGGCTACGCCGCGACCGACCTGTCGGCGATCCGCAACCGGGTGGGCGAGCTGGGCGCGACCGAGCTGATCTACGTGGTCGACGCGCGGCAGTCCCTGCACTTCAGGATGGTCTTCGAGACGGCGCGCCGGGCGGGCTGGCTGAACGACGAGGTCAAGGCCGTGCAGCTGGCCTTCGGCACCGTCCTCGGCAAGGACGGCAAGCCGTTCAAGACCCGTGAGGGCGAGACGGTGCGGCTGGTGGACCTGCTGGACGAGGCCGTGGAGCGGGCGACGGCCGTCGTGCGCGAGAAGGCCGGGAAGGTGGGCCTGACCGAGGCGGAGATCGT
Source organism: Streptomyces sp. NPDC058646 (assembly GCF_042716875.1). Taxonomy (NCBI): domain Bacteria; kingdom Bacillati; phylum Actinomycetota; class Actinomycetes; order Kitasatosporales; family Streptomycetaceae; genus Streptomyces; species Streptomyces sp. NPDC058646. The sequence goes on from NZ_JBHXRK010000019.1 coordinate 130,456, forward strand.
CGAGAACGGCCGGCACGTGGGCATCGGCGCGGTGAAGTACGCCGACCTGTCGACGTCGGCCGCCCGCGACTACAAGTTCGACCTGGACCAGATGGTCTCGCTGAACGGCGACACCTCGGTGTACCTCCAGTACGCGTACGCCCGGATCCGGTCCATCCTGCGCAAGGCGGGCGACCGCAAGCCGGCCGCCCATCCGGAGCTGGAGCTGGCTCCGGCCGAGCGCGCGCTCGGCCTGCACCTGGACCACTTCGGTGAGCTCATCGCCGAGGCGGCTGCGGAGCACGCCCCGCACAAGCTGGCCGCGTACCTCTACCAGCTGTCCTCGCTGTTCACGACGTTCTACGACCAGTGCCCGGTCATCAAGCCGGAGCCGGAGCGGGTCGTGGGCGAGAACCGGCTGTTCCTGTGCGAGCTGACGGCCCGCACCCTCAGCAAGGGCATGTCCCTCCTCGGGATCCGGACGCCCGAGAAGCTCTGACCCGCACGACCCGACGGCCCCCGGCGCTCCCGCCCCGGGGGCCGTCGCGCTGTCCGGGCCCGGCGGGATGGCCGGTTCCGTCCCTTCTGCGCCGGGGATTCCGCTGCAAGGCTTCCGCTGCCATCACCGCACCGGCCCAAGGAGCACCCATGCGTACCCCTCACCTGCGATTAGCGGCCCTCGCCGCCTCCGCCTTCCTCGCCCTCGGCTCCACCGCGCTCGGCGCGGGTACCGCCCAGGCCGCCGCACCCGCCGCATCCGCCGCGGCCCGGCCCGGCGTCACCGTCTCGGCGGACAGCACGGAGACGATCATCCACGGCACCACGGGGCTGAACCGCGGCGAGGCCTGGTACTCGCCCGACGGGCAGACCATGCTCGTGCAGCAGACCGACGGGCACGTGGTGCTCTACCACCAGGGCCGGGCCATCTGGACGGCGGTCGGCAGCTACGGCTACGGGAACACCTTCTACATGCAGGCCGACGGCAACCTCGTCTCGTACGACGCCGCCATGCGTCCGCTGTGGAACAGCGCCACCGACCGCCGCTGGGGTGCGCACCTGGCGATCCAGAACGGCGGCAACATGGCCGTCTACTACGGCGGCAACCCGATCTGGTGGTCCAACTACCGGCCGGGCGGCCCGATCGACCCGGATCCCGGCGAGTGCAACCCCCGTCCGGGCCAGCTCTGCCCGTAACCCTCGCGTCCTCCCGGGGGCGGCCCCCGCAGCTGCTGTCGGGTCCGTACGGATGTCGTAATCCCGTAGCCCTCTGCAAGCACCTCCCGTCTCACTAACCTTGGCGCCTCCCAAGGGGTTTGGGGTGGATCCGGGCGGCTGTCCGGATCCGGGGGAGGTAAAGAGCATGCAGTTCAAGCGCATGGCCGTCGTGGCAGCAGCAGCGGTGGCCGGCCAGACGCTCCTGATGGCCGCACCGGCGGTGGCCGAGGACCAGCCGGCGGTGACCGTGCCGGACGCGGTGCCCGCGGACGCCGCGTCCGGCGCCGGATCGCCGGACCGGACGGAGACACCGCGGACGCCGCCGGCGAAGGCACCCGCGGCAGGGAAGACCAAGGCGGAGGGGAAGGCGGCTCCGGATCCGGCCCCGGGGCCGGAGGACGCGGGCCGCCCGGAGGACGCGGGCCACCGGGAGGCCGCCGTCCGGGCCGTGGCTGCACCGGCCGTACCCGCCGTGCCCGGGGCGAAGGCCCCGGCCCAGGCACCGGCACGGGCCGGGGCGGCGCAGACTGCGCCCGGGGCCGGACCCGTCGCGGCCGCGGAGGGCTCGGAGGCAGCCGGGGACGGGCAGGACACCGGGTCCGGCCGGCTCCTGATGGGGCCCGAGGTCACGGTCCAGGGCATTCCCGCGGACGGCTTCGAGGCCGACGGCAGCTGGACGCCGCTCACCGTGACGGTGGACAACTCGGGCCACGTGGCCGTTCCGGGGTACACCCCGGTGCTCGGCGTCTCGCAGGCGGCCGGACGGTTCGAGGCCGCGCACATCGAGGTCGAGTACCGCACGGCGGGCGGCCCGTGGACGGCCGCCGCCCTGGTGCAGGGCGAGGAGACTCCCGCGCTGGGCTACGCCCTCGGCGCCGCCGCCGCGGTCCCCTCCGGCCGGGTCCGGACGATCGACGTCCGGATCAGCTTCGCCGCGCACACCCCCGTCGTGCCGTTCGACCTGACGGCGGACGGCACGAGCCGTGTCGGCAACTCCACCGGCACCTCGCCCACGTCCTCGTACGCGACCAGGATCGCCGGGGCGCCCGGCGGCGACGAGGACCCGGTCTTCACCGAGGGTCCCGCGCTGGCGGTGAGCGGGGTTCCGGAATCGGTCAGGGCGGGCGGCGACTGGACGGACCTCACGGTCCGGTTGGACAACTCCGGGAAGGGGGACCTGGCCGCCTTCGACCTGGGACTGGTCCTGGCCCGGCCCGACTTCGTCTCCATGCGTGCCTCGCAGATCACGGTCGAGGTCCTGCGGCCGGGCGCGGACGGCCGGCCCGCGGCCTGGCAGTCCGTCGAGATCACCTCGGACGAGGACGGCCACTTCTTCGCGGGCGGCCTCGCGGGCGGCCCGGTCGCCGCCGGTGAAGCCTTCGACGTCCCGGTCCGCGTCCGCTTCTCCGCCGACGCCCCCACCGGCGCGGTCTCCTTCTTCGCCTGGGGCACCTCCCAGGTCGACGCGGAAACCCCCCCGCCCTGGGCCGGCTCCCGCTCACCCCGCCACCTGACCACCCTCCTGGAACCGGCCCCTGCCCCGGGCGGCGGGACCCCGGGCGGAGGCACCCCCGGCGGAGGCATCCCCGGCGGAGGCATCCCCGGCGGAGGCATCCCCGGCGGAGGCACCCCGGGCGGGGGGACTCCCGGCGGAGGCACCCCCGGCGGGGGGACTCCCGGGAGCGAAACCCCAGGCGGGGAAACTCCCGGCGGAGGCACCCCCGGCGGAGAGACCCCCGGGGCGGGGATCCCCGGCGTGGGGATCCCCGGCGGCAGTACGCCCGGCGCGGCCGGGGGTGACGGACCGAAGCCGAACGGTGGCACCGGCACCCCGGCCCCCGGCACGGGAACCGGCGGTGAGCTGGCCGCCACCGGCGCCGACCCCGCGACCAGCTGGGCCCTCGGCGGCGCCGGTACGGCCCTGGTCCTGGGCGCCGCGCTGGTCGCCGGTACCGGGCGCCACCGCCGCCGCAGCAGCACGGGCTGACCCCGCCCGCCGGCGGGGGTCGTCGTCCTCCGGTTCACCCGGACGGCCCGGTTCGGGCCGTCCGGGCCGGGTAGGGGACGGCCCGTCCCACCCCCATCCCTGCCCCGGAGGCCTCCGTGCCCGACATGAACGGCCCGTACAAGCCCGGCACCCCGTGCTGGATCGACCTCATGGTCCCCGACCAGCAGGCGGCCCTCGACTTCTACTGCGACCTCTTCGGCTGGCAGGGCGAGATCGGCCCGGCGGAGCAGGGCGGCTACTCCGTCTGCACCCTCAAGGGGAAGCCCGTCGCCGGGATCATGAAGGCGATGAACCCGGACGGCACCGTCCCCGACCCGATGCCGCCGACCGTGTGGACGACGTACCTGGCCACCGACGCCATCGACGCCACCCTCAAGTCCGTCTCCGACGCCCGCGGCCAGGTCCTCATGGGCCCCATGGACGTCATGGACCTCGGCCGGATGGCCGTCGTCGCCGACCCGACCGGCGCCGTCTTCGGCCTGTGGGAAGCGGGCACCTTCGACGGTGCGGGCATCGTCAACGAGCACGGCGCGCTGATCTGGAGCGAGCTGAGCACCGGCGACACGGACGCCGCCTCCGCCTTCTACTCCGCCGTGCTGCCCGTCACCACCGCCCCCACCGAGATGGAGGGCGCCGAGGGGTACATCGAGTTCAAGGTCGGCGGCCGCGCGGTCGGCGGGATGATGAGCCTGGACCAGCTGCCGCCCGGCACGCCCCCGAACTGGCTGGCGTACTTCCACGTGGACGACGTCGACAGCGTCCAGGCCGCCGCCACCCGCGCCGGAGGCTCCGTCCTCGCCCCCGCCTTCGACATGCCGGCGGGCCGCATGGCCGTCCTCGCCGACCCGCAGGGCGCCCCCTTCGCCGTCATCACGGCCTCCGCGCCGGAACAGCCCGCCTGAGGCGACACCTCCGGCCAGCGGGCCCGCCCGTACGCGGGGCCGCGCACCCGGGAACGGATCCGGCCGGGCGCGGCGCCCCGCCGGATCCGGGGCCTCACCCGCGCAGCCGGGCGGCTTCCTCACGGCAGCGGGCCGCCTTCGGGGTGTTGCCCGCCGAGGCGTACAGCGCCGCCGCCCGCTCCCAGGACGCTGCGGCGTCGGCGGGTCGGCGCAGACGCTCCAGCAGGGTCCCCAACCCCACTGCGGTGACGGCCTCGTAGCCCGGGTTCGCCGTCCCCGCGAGGAGCTGGCAGGCCCGTTCCTGATCCGCCAGGGCCTCGTCCAGCCGCCCCGCCTCCAGGTGGACCTGCGCCAGGTTGTGCCGTGTCCCGCCCTCTCCCTCGCGGTCACCGTCCGCCAGGAACAGGGCGAGGGCCGCTTCGTAGTGGGCCTGCGCCTCCTGCGGCCGGCCGTCGTCCCGCAGGAGATGCCCGAGTCCGTTGAGGGACCAGCCCTCCCTCTTGCGGTTTCCCAGCTCCCGGACCCCCGCCAGGGCCTGCTTGCGTACGGCGAGCGCCTCCTCGCGGTGCCCGGCCTTCCAGAGCGCGTCCCCGAGGGACTCCCTCACGGACGACTCCCGGTGGCGGTCGTTGACCTGCCCCATGGCCGCGACGGCTTCCCGGTAGACGGCGACGGCCTCCTCCGTCCGGCCCAGCTTCTCCAGGACTTCGCCGAGTCCGGCCAGCGTCGTGCCCTCCGCGTGCCGGATCTTGAGCTCGCGGAAGATCTCCAGTGCGTCGTTGTACGCCTCGCCCGCCTCCTCGAACCGGCGTCGTTGCTCGAACAAGCCGGCCAGCAGGCTCAACGCCTTGCCCTCGCCCATCCGCAGGGACTCCTCGCGGAACACGGCGAGGGCCTGCGTCACCCTCTCGGTCGCCTCTTCCAGCTCATGCGCGTCGACGAGGGCCAGTGCCAGGTTGTACAGCCCCGCGCCGAAGTCCTCACGGGTGCCCGTCTCCCGGGCCAGGTGCAGCAGCCGGCGCGCGAGCGTCAGGGACTCGTCCAGGTGGCCGTAGAGCTGGAGGTAGGGCATCAGCAGCCGCCCCAGGGACTTGGCGACCTCCGGACGTCCTGCGGAGCCGGCGAGGTCCACGGAGGCGACCAGCAGCGGTCGCTCCGCATCGAGCCAGTGCAGCGCCTCCGTCACCGAGGGCAGGTCGGGACCCTCGGCCGGCCGGCTGCCGACCCCCAGGACGTGCTGCGCCGTGGCGGTGTCGCGGACGAGGCTCGCCAGGAGGGCGTCGACCGCCGCCTCCCGGCCGTCCTCCTGCGCGCGCTCCTCGCCCCGTTCCTGCGCGTACAGCCGGACCAGGTCGTGCATCCGCCAGCGCCCCGAACCCACGGGCTGCTCGGTGAGGAGGCTGGCCCGTACGAGGGCGGCCAGCTGGGAGCGCAGGCCCTCGGCCTCGCCGGTGAGCAGGTGCGCGTAGGGGGTGGAGCAGTCCGGGCCGGGGTTCACCGTGAGCAGCCGGAAGATCCTGGCCTGGCCGGCGGGGAGCCGCTCGTACGAGAGCCCGAAGGCGGCCCGGACCCCGATCGGGACCCCGCCGTCGCCGCCGTCGAAGGTGAGCGCCTTCAGCCGGGTGCGGGCGTCGGCCAGCCGGCGCGCCAACTCCCCCGCGGGCAGTCCCGGATCGCCCGCCAGCAGCGCCCCGGCCACCGTGAGGGCGAGCGGCAGCCGGCCGCAGCCCTCGGCGACGGCCTCCAGCGCTGCGGGCTCCTGCGCGGGCCTCGGGTCGTCGGGCCAGGTGCGGAGCAGGGCGCCCGTGAGGAGGCGGACCGCGGGCTCCGCCTCCAGCTCGTCCAGGGCGACGACGCGGGCCGCGAATCCGGGCGCGACGAGCCGGTGCCGGGAGGTGACCAGCAGCCGGTGGGTGGCCGCGGCCGGCACGAGATCCCGTACCTGGGCGACGGAACCGGCGTCGTCCGCGACGATCAGCACCCGCTGCCCGGCCCGGGCGAAGGCGGCCAGCCGCGCCCGGTAGAGGGCCACTTGGCCGTGCGGGGAGGCCGGGAGGTCGGTGTCCCGGACGCCCAGGTGTCCCAGCAGTTCCTGCACCGCCTGCGGCCCGCTCATCCTGCCGTCGAGGGCGTAGCCGTGCAGGGAGAGGAAGAAGACCCGGTCCCCGAACCAGCCCAGCTCCACGGCCCGGTGTGCCGTCGCCACGGCCAGGGCGCTCTTGCCGACCCCCGCGAGCCCGGACACGACGGCCACGGGGGCTCCGCCGTCCGCGAGCAGCGCCACCAGTTCCCGGGCGGGGCCTTCGCGGCCGACCAGCTCGGCGGGGGCGTCGGGCAGGCCGAGGAGCGCCTCCGGTCCCGGGCCGGCGCCGGCCTCGTACACGTACTGGTCCCCGGCGATCTGTGTGATCTGCGACTGACCGCCGGCCTTGGCCCGCTGCTCGACACCCACACGCCCGAAGCTAGCGGCTCAACGGAACTCGCACCACACGACTTTGCCCGGTGTGCGGGGCAGGACGCCCCAGGCGTCGGCGAGCGCGGCGACGAGGTCGAGCCCTCTCCCGCCCTCGCCGGATTCCCGGGCCGCGATCCTGGACAGCCCGGGCCCGCTGTCGTGCACTTCGATGCGGACGGTGGCGTCCTCGAAGCCGAAGAGGCGCAGCAGGTAGCCGCGGCCGGGCGGAGTGCCGTGGCGCAGGGCGTTGGTCGCCAGCTCGCTCACGCAGAGCAACATGTCGTCCCGGCGCGCGTCCACGCCCCAGGCGTGCAAGGTGTCACGTGTGAACTGCCGCGCAGCTGCGACGGTTCGGGGCGAGCGCAGGTAGAGGCGGTCGCGCATGAGCGCCGCCTGAGTATTCACATTCACAGGGCGATCGTCGCGTTGCGTGACTAGCGTGTGGCTGAGCGCCGACCCGTACTCATGGAGGAGTACGGGTCGGTACGGGGTAGCCCACGTGCACAGGCGGGGAGTTCGCTGTCATGCCACCGAGGAAGCGCACACGGCCGAACGCGACGACCATGAAGATGGTCGGCGCGCAGGTGGCCGCCGGCCGAGTCGCCAAGAACCTGACCCAAAAACAGCTCGGCGAGCTGGTCCGCCTGGACGCGGAGAGCATCGCCTCGATCGAACAGGGCCGCCGCGCCCTGATGCCGAACGTCGCCGAGCTGATGGACCGGTGCCTGGGGCTGCCGGGGCTGCTCTCCGTGGCTGCCCACGAGATGCCCGCCATGGACGCGACCCCGCCGTGGGCTGAGGAGTACATGAACCTGGAGTACACCGCGATCGCCCTCTCATGGTTCGACAACCAGGTCGTGCCGGTTCTGCTCCAGACGGAGAGGTACGCCCGGGCCGTCTTCGTCTCCCGCGTCCCGGCCCACCCCGAGTCGGAGATCGAGGCGTTGACCGCCTCACGCATGGCCCGCCAGGAGATCCTGCGCCGACCCACCCCGCCGACCCTGAGCTTCGTCGTCTCGGAGGCCGTCCTGCGGGACAAGCTCGGCGGTGACGAGGTGCACGCGGAGCAGTTGAGGCACTTGCGCGTCTGCGCAGAACTGCCTGACGTGAGCATCCAGGTGATGCCCCTGGGCCGCACCTCACACGCCGCTCTCGACGGCCCGTTCATCCTCCTGGAAACCCCGGATCACCAGCACCTTGGGTACACAGAATCCCAGCGTGGCAGCCAGCTCATCTCGGACGCAGGCGAGGTCAGCATCCTCGCGCGCAAGTATGCAATGCTGCGAACTCAGGCCCTCAACTCCGAGCAGACGCAGGGCCTGTTGGGCCACCTGCTAGGAGAGACATGAGCGCCACGACCGCACCGAAGTGGTTCAAGTCCAGCTACAGCGGTAGCGAAGGCGGCGCCTGCGTCGAGGTCGCCAAGGGCCCGACCCAGATCCACGTCCGTGACTCCAAGGTCACAGGCGGCCCGGTCCTGACACTGAACGCTTCCACCTGGGCGGGACTCACCACCTGGCTCAGCGCGAGCTGATCAGGTCGGCCAGGCCGTCCAGGATGCGGGTCAGGCCGAAGCTGAACTGGAAGTCCGGCTCCTCCGAGCCGGTGAACGCGTCGGACTCCAGCAGCCGCGTCACCGCCGGGTGCGTGTCCGGGCGGGTCATCAGGCGCAGCGTGCGTACGTACTGGCCCATCACCTGGTCCGGTGAGACGCCGGACTTGATGATGGCGTCCGTCATGTCGGCGGCCATGGTGGCCTCGTTCCGCACCAGCCCGCCGACCAGGATGATCGCCGAGATCTTCTCACCCTCGTCCAGGCCCGTTCCGGCGAGCGCGGCGAGACCGCGTTCCATCCAGGCGAGCTGGTTCGGGCTGACCGGCGCCGCGGTGATCGGGATGCGCAGGATCCAGGTGTTGGCCATCAGGACGGCCCGCTGTCCGTACGCCCAGTGCGCGAACAGCTCCCGCCAGTCCCATTCCTGCGCCTCGGGCGGCAGCGGCGGCGGGGCGCCGACCCCCGCGTCCGACATCAGGATGTAGAGCTCTTCCTTCGCCGTGACGTACCGGTAGAGGGACATCGTGGAGACGCCCAGCTCCTTGGCCACCCGGCCCATGGAGACGGCCTCCATGCCCTCGGCGGCGGCGAGCGCCACGGCCGCGTCCACGATCCGGGGGAGCGTCAGCGAGGGGCGCGGGCCCTTGCCGGGGCGTTCGCGCAGGCCCCAGGCCATTTCCAGGCTCGCCGGAAGTCCGGTGTCGCCCGGCGGTTCCTTCCCCATCGTCGCCCCCTCCCTCCTGCAATCGTCGTTGACCCACATCCTAGTTCTGTGTATTACTTACACAGAAGCGCGTACGACATACGCAGAAGGGAGTCGGGTCCCCATGACCACGGACCACCTCGGAATCCACGCCACCGGCCTGACCAAGTCCTACGGCGACCACCGCGTCCTGCACGGCATCGACCTCGCCGTCCCGCGCGGCGCCGTCCTGGCGCTGCTCGGCCCCAACGGCGCGGGCAAGACCACCGCCGTGCGGATCCTGGCCACCCTCACCGCCGCCGACTCCGGCACCGCCCGGGTCGCCGGCCACGACGTGAGCGCCGAACGCTCCCGGGTCCGTGCACGGATCAGCCTCACCGGGCAGTTCGCCGCCGTCGACGACCTCCAGACCGGCGCCGAGATGCTCCGCATGACCGGCCGCCTCACCGGGCTCTCCCCCCGCGCCGCCCGCACCCGCGCCGCCGAACTCCTCGACCGCTTCGGGCTCGCCGACGCCGCCGACCGCACCGCGAAGACGTACTCGGGCGGCATGCGCCGCCGCCTCGACCTCGCCGCGAGCCTCGTCTCCCGGCCCGAGGTGATCTTCCTGGACGAGCCGACCACCGGCCTCGACCCGCGCAGCCGCCAGAACCTGTGGGACCTCGTACGGGAGCTGCGCGCCGACGGCACGACCGTGCTGCTCACCACCCAGTACCTGGAGGAGGCGGACCAGCTCGCCGACCGCGTCGCCGTCCTCGCCGGGGGGCGGATCGCCGCCGAGGGCACCCCCGCCGCGCTCAAGTCCCGCGTCGCCGGACACCGCCTCGACCTGACCCTCGCCACCCGGGACGCCTACGAGGCCCTCGCCCCGCGCGCCGTGCACCTCGCCCCGGACGAACTCACCCTCGGCCTGCCCACCGACGGCACGGCCGTCCACGTCCGGGCCCTGCTCGACGAACTCGACCCCCACCGCACCGACGTGGACCGCTTCGCCATCCGCACCGCCACCCTCGACGACGTGTTCCTCAGCCTGACGGGAGCCACCGCATGAACACCGCCGCCCTCGCCCTCGCCGGACGCAGCCTGCGCATCAGCCGCCGCCAGCCGGACGCGCTGATCACCGCCCTGATGCTGCCGGTCATGCTGATGCTGATCTTCGTCTACTTCTTCGGCGGGGCCATCGACACGGGCACGGCGTACGTGACCTACGTGGTCCCGGGGGCGATGCTGCTGTGCGCGGGCTTCGGCGCGGCGAGCACCGCCGTCAGCGTCGCCGACGACATGCGCAACGGGGTGATCGACCGCCTCCGCTCCCTGGACGTCGGCGGGGTCCCCATCCTGGCCGGGCACGTGACCGCCTCGGTCCTGCGCAACCTGGTGTCCACCACCCTGGTCCTGGCCGTCGCCCTCGCCATCGGCTTCCGCCCGCAGGCCTCCGGCGCCGGCTACCTCGCCGCCGCGGTGCTCCTCGTCGCGTACATCACGGCGATCTCCTGGCTGGCCGCCGCGCTCGGGCTGCTCGCCAAGACCCCCGAGGCCGCGGGCGGGTTCACCTTCCTGATGATGTTCCTGCCCTACCCCTCCAGCGCCTTCGTCCCCATCGACACCATGCCCGGCTGGCTGCACGGCTTCGCCGAGCACCAGCCGCTGACCCCGGTGATCGAGTCCCTGCGCGCCCTGCTCCTGGCACAGCCCGCCGGGAACGCGCCCTGGGTCGCGCTCGGCTGGTCCGCAGCCGTCACCGTCCTGGCGGTGGCTCTGGCGGGGGTGCTGTTCCGCCGCCGGACCTCCTGAAGGGGGCGGCGAGGGCCCGCACCAGCCGCCGCCAGGCCCGGGACGGGGGTCCGGGTCGGGCGGCGGCGAGCGCCAGGGTCTCTTCGAGTTCCTCGGTGACCATCTCCGCCCGGTAGTCGTCACCCGCCTCCAGGAGGAGCCCTGCTGCCTCCCGGTACGCGGCGGCGGCCTCCTCGTAGCTTCTCTGCTCCCGCAGGACGAGAGCCAGAGCCGACACGGCCAGCCCCTCGCTGTGCCGGTGATCCAGTGCGCGCCACATGCCCACACTCCGCTCCACGGCCTCTCGCGCCGCATCCAGCCGCCCCATGGCGCGGAGGCAGAGGCCGAGATTGCGGTACGCATTGGCCTCGCCCTCGACGTCGCCGATCTCCCGGGACAGCGCGGCTGCCTGCCCGTGTGCCCGGATGGCCTCGTCGAAGCGGCCGAGAGTGGTCAGCGCGAGGCCGAGGTTGACCCGGGCGCTCACTTCGGAGGCCCCACGCCCCTTCAAGCGTTCGAGGGCCCGCTCCATCGTCGTGACCGCCTCCTCCCAGCGGTCCTGCGCCGCGAGCGTGGAACCGAGCGTGCGGAGTGCCAGGCCCTCCCCGCCGGTGTCCCCGCACTCCCGGAAGCCGGCAACCGCCTCTTCGAGGCGTACGACGCTCCGCTCGTGCTGACGGAACTCGTAGTGGAGACTGCCCAGTTCGAGGAGCAGGACGCTCGCGGACACCTGATCACCGAGGAGGCGGGCAGCAGCCAGGGCCCGCTCGCTGACGGCGAACGCCTCCTCGAAGTGCCACCAGTCGTGCAGATAGGGCAGGAGGGCTGTCGAGAGGGAGAGCACCTGCTCCGGCCTGCCCTTGGCTTCGGCCAGGGCGATCGAGGCCACGAGAACGGGGCGTTCCCGGTCCAGCCAGGCCAGCGCCTCCGCCTTCCCACCCCGCTGACCGAGCCGCGAGACCGCCTCGTCGGAGGCTCCGCAGTAGTACCCCAGCAACCGGTCCCAGGCCTCCGACCTCCCGTCGGCCCTCCGCTCCCCCTCCCCCTGCTCCGCCGCGTACAGCCGGACCAGGTCGTGCATCCGCCAGCGCCCCGAGCCCACGGGCTGCTCGGTGACCAGGCTGGCGGTGGCCAGGGCGGCCAGCAGCTCCCGTACGCCCTTGATCCGTCTGCCGCCCAGCCCGGCCACCAGCACGCGCGTGTCCCACTCCGGCTCGCGGTCCAGGACGGTGGCGGCCTCGGTGGAGCAGTCGGGTCCCGGGTTCACCGTCAGCAGCCGCAGCAGCCGGGCCTCGTCCGGGCCCAGGCACCGGTACGACAGGTCGAACGCGGCCCGCACCCCCACCGGCAGCCCGCCCCGGGGGCCCTCGAAGTGCAGGGCCGCCAGCCGCGTACGGGTGTCCGCGAGCTGCTCGGCCAGGGTGGTCGGGGACAGCCCCGGATCGCCCGCCAGCCGGGCGGCGACGACGGTCAGAGCCAGCGGGAGCCGCCCGCAGTAGGTCGCCGCCTCCGCGAGCGCGGCCCGGTCGCGCTCCGGCCGCGGGTCCGCGGGGCGGGTCCGCAGCAGGGTGCCGGTGATCAGCTCGGTGGCCGCCTCGTCGGACAGCTCGTCCAGGTCCACCAGCCGGGCCGGGAAGTCCGGGGCGACCAGACCGTGCCGGGAGGTCACCAGCAGCCGGTGCCCACCCGCGCCCGGCGGGATCAGCGGCCGGACCTGCGCCACGTCGCCCGCGTCGTCCGCGACGATCAGCACCGGCAGCCCGGCGGCGGCCCGGGTCGTCAGCTCGGAACGGAAGAGGGCCAGCTGCTCCTCGTACGTGGGGGGCAGGTCGGCGTCCCGGATGCCGAGGGCGCGCAGCAGCACGGCCACCGCCTGACCGGGGCTCACCTGCCCTGACGGGGCGTAGCCGTTGAGCGGGACGAACAGCACCCCGCCCGGGAACCAGCCCCGCTGCATGGCCTGCTGGGCCACCGTCAGGGCGAGGGCGCTCTTGCCTACGCCGGGCAGCCCGGCCACGACGGCGACGGGCGCGGCGGCGGGCGCGGCGGCGGCCGGGTCCAGGGTGCGCAGGAGGAGCCCGACCTGCTCGGTCCGGCCGACCAGGGCGACGGGCGCGTCCGGCAGCCCGTACAGGGCCGTGGGGGCGGGTCCGGTGCCGGGCCCGTAGACGTGGAGGTCCCGGCCGATCTGCTGGCCGATCTGGGTGATGCGGCCGCCGCGGTCGGCGCGGGCCCGCTGGTCCAGCCGGTCGAGGCGCTTCGGTGACGGCTCGGCGCCCACTAGGGGGTGGGCCCCGTCCCGCCCGGGGCGCCCGTTCCGGGTCCCGGGACCGGGGGGTCCCCCACCTGTTGTTCGACGGTCGCGTTCCGGCTCGCCCGGGCGTCCTGCACGTTGTTCCCGGGGGCGGCGCCCGTCAGGGTCTGCCGGATCTCCCCCTCCCGGCTCGCCCGCGCGTTCTGCTCGCTGTCTCCGGGGGCGGCGCCGGGGCCGGGGACCCCGGCGATCTGCGTGACCTTCCCCTTCCGCGTGGCCTTCGCCTTCTGCTTCGCGGACCGTGCGCCAGGGGCGGGAGGGGCGGCGGGCGGGGTCGCCATCGCCCATGCGGCGCCCGCCGCCAGTGCGACGGCCGTCATGGCCCCGGCGAACGCACCGGCTATCTCCGCACCGTCCTCGGCGGGCACCCACTCGAAGGGATCCCACCGGCCCGACCAGTAACTCACCCCGAAGACCACGACCGCACCCACTACGACGACGATCCAACGCACCGTTCGCAACATGCCCGCCACCTTCCCACCGGGAGGCCTCGCCGAAACGGCCGGAAGCAGCCCGGTGGGGCGGCGGTCGGGGGATCAGCGGTTGAGCGGGTAGGAGTGCCGGCCCGTCGCCTCGTCGATCTCCGCGTGGGCCTTCTGCAACATCTGGGAAGCGAGATCCATGAGCGCGCGAGCGCCCGCGATCTCTTCGCCGACCCTCAGCTGCTCCGGGTCGGAGGGGTGGCGCAGGGCATAGCCGTGCGCCCTGATCTCGGAGCCGTCCCCGAGCCTGACCAGGGCCGCCGCACTGGTGCGGTGGCCTTCCTCGGTGAACTCAAGATCCACGTGCCATCCGACGAGCGTGGACATGGTGCATCACCTCCAGGGGGGTCACCTCCCTCCAGGGTGCGCCCCCGGCCGAAGCTGCGCGAGCGGACCCCCGGCACGGGCGCGCGGCCGTCTCCGGACGCCGATCCCCGCAGGGGCCCGGCGCGACCCGGCATCTGGCCACGCGTGTTGCTGCGCCCGGCCGTTGGCGGCTCGGCCGGGCTGCGGCGGGCCGCGGCGGGCGTCAGTTGCGGGTTGCCCTGATGCCGTCCAGGAACGGTTCGAGGACCGCGCGCCAGGCGGCCGGCTGGTCGTAGTGGAGGTAGTGGCCGGCGTCGGGGATCTCCGCGTACCGCCCGGCCGGGAGGACCCGGACCATCTCCTGGGCCTCGGCCCGGCCCAGCTCCCCGTCCAGCCCGCGGACCACCAGGGCGGGGCAGCGGACCTGGGCCAGCTCCTCCCAGTGCGCGTCGTGGACCCAGGTCTCCCGGGCCGTCAGCATCTGGCGGCGGGAGAACAGCGGGCGCCAGCCGTCCGCGGCCTCGTGCATGACCTCGGCGAAGAAGGCACCGCGGCCGGGGTCGGGCCGCTCCACCCGGGGGTCGTCCTCGCCGAACCAGCGGCGGGCCGCGTCCTGGGTGGGGAAGGGCAGGGGCCAGCGGTGGAACCATTCCTCCCACTCCTGCTGGGAGGCGGCGCCCAGCGCGGAGGCCCGCATGTCGCAGATCACGAGGGCTTCGACCAGGTCCGGGCGGCGGGCGGCGAGCTGCCAGGCGGTGAGGGCGCCCATGGAGTGGCCGATCAGGGTCACGGGGGCGAGGCCGAGCTGCTCGACGGCGGCTTCGGCATCGGCCACGAAGGCTTCGCGGGTGTAGGGGCCGGTGGAGGGGCAGTCGCTCTGGCCGTGCCCGCGCTGGTCCAGGGCCACGACCCGGCGGTGCTCGGAGAGCCAGCGGGCCGTCCCGGCCCAGTGGAAGGCACGGCCCATCAGGCCGTGGAGTAACAGGACCGCGGGCCGCTGCGGATCCACGGCCCGCGCGGACTCCGCCGGCTGCGCCGCCCGCGAGGACCGGTCCGGTCCCCCGGACTGCGCGGATCCTGCGGACCGGGCGGGTCCACCGGGCCGTGCGGGCTCCGCGGTAGCCTCGCGGAACTCCCAGGCGGCCAGGCGCACGCCGTCGGCCGCCGTCACATCGATGCGCTGTACCACCGCAGATGCACCCCCTTCGCTCCCGACCAGACTATCGAACCCGCATTCGAAAACGGGCGTCTCGCCGACAACACCGCTCTTTCGAGTGACCTTGCTCAAGGATTGGCCGCCGCTGCCGATGGAGATCCTTTCAACAGGGAGGCGGGCCGCTCGGGGAAGACGGTCCGAAGGGGATGACCTTGAGAGCTCGGGGCTCCAGGTCATGAGGGGAGGACCGGTCCCGGCGCCGTGAGGCGCCGGGACCGTCCACACCAGATTGCTACCAGGCCCGCAGGCTCCGACTGGCCCGTTCGGGCCAATCAGCGGCAGCGTTCGGCCATACCGCGGACCGTACGGTCAGCGCTTCGCGACGAACACGTGCGAAGCGACCTCCTCGTCCAGCTCGGCGGCCTCCCCGCCACTGCCGACCAGCACACCGCCCGCGGACTCGGTCACGCTCACCACCGAACCGGGCTGGACGCCCGCCCGGCGCAGCGTGTACATCAGCTGGGCGTCGGTCTGGATCGGCTCGCCGATGCGGCGCACGACCACGGTCTTGCCCTCGGTGCCCGGGTCCAGCTCGGCCAGGCTGATCATGCCGTCCGCCAGGAACGGGTCGGCCTCGGCCTTCTCCCCCAGCTCCTCCAGCCCCGGGATCGGATTCCCGTACGGCGACTCGGTCGGGTGGCGCAGCAGTTCCAGTACCCGCCGCTCCACCGCCTCGCTCATCACGTGCTCCCAGCGGCAGGCCTCGGCATGCACCTGCTCCCACTCCAGGCCGATGACGTCGACGAGCAGACACTCCGCGAGCCGGTGCTTGCGCATCACGCGCGTCGCCAGCCGCCGCCCCTCCTCCGTCAGCTCCAGGTGCCGGTCGCTGGCGACGGCCACCAGGCCGTCCCGCTCCATCCGCGCCACCGTCTGGCTCACCGTCGGGCCGCTCTGGTCGAGCCGCTCGGCGATGCGGGCGCGCATGGGGACCACGCCTTCCTCTTCCAGCTCGAGGATGGTGCGGAGATACATCTCCGTGGTATCGATCAGTCCGGACATTCGTGCCCCTCGGATTGCGTGCGCTGGCCCTGCCCCCAATTCTGACGCATCGGGCGGAGAACCGTCCCGTGCGGCGGGCAAGCCCTTGTACGGACCTGCCCCGCGTACGCCCCATGCGGACATCTGCCCCCACATCGCTCAGGGCTTTCGGCCCCGGGCCGACGGCCGTATTGACACGCCCTTGGTCCAGACCGCACGGTGAGCGGCGGACACGGAAGCCCCCCACCCCGGAAGGCCATCGGCGTATGAGCGAGAGCAAGCTGGCCGGTCAGTTCTTCGACGCGGCCATCGGCCTGCTGGAGCGGGTCCGGGACGAGGAGGCCGCCCCCATCGCCGAGGCGGGCTCCCTGGTCGCCGACGCGGTGACGTCCGGCAACCGCCTGTTCGCCTTCGGCGCCGGGCATTCCTCGCTGCCCGCCCAGGACGTGGTCTACCGCGCCGGCGGGCTCGCCCTGATGAACTTCCTCGCCGTTCCGGGCACCGCGGGCATCGACGTCATGCCCGCGACGCTGGGCAGCGCCCTGGAGCGGGTCGACGGCCTCGCCGGGGCCGTCCTGGACAGCAGCCCCGCCTCCGCCGGCGACGTCCTCGTGATCATCTCCCTCTCCGGGCGCAACGCCCTGCCCGTCGAGATGGCCATGAACGCCCGGGCCATCGGCCTCAAGGTCATCGGCGTGACCTCGGTGGCGTACGCGACCGGGACCAAGTCGCGGCACGTCTCCGGCACCTTCCTCAAGGACCACTGCGACGTCGTCCTCGACAGCAAGATCGCCGTCGGTGACGCCGAGCTCACCCTCGACGGCATCGACGCGCCCTTCGCCCCCGCCTCCACCGTCGTGACCAGCGCGATCATGCAGGCGGTCATGGCCGCGGCCGCCGGCGAACTGGCCGCCCGCGGGGTGGAGCCCCCGCTGCTGCGCTCCGGCAACGTCGACGGCGGCCACGAGTGGAACGGCCGGGTGATGCAGGAGTACGGCGACCGGATCTTCTTCCGGCACTGACCGCCCCCGGATCGACCCGCCCGCCGGCCGGTCGCCGGGCGGGCGGGCGTTTCCTACGATGGGGGGACGGAACTCGGGGTCCCGCACACCGGAGGTGACCGGGCATGTCCTCCGCCCCCGCCCCGACCCCGGCCCCCCGCCGCCCGCACCCCTCGCGCGGGCCCTTCCGGACGGGCACGGCGGCGCTCCTGCTGCTCCTGACCGGCGTGGCCGCGGCCCCCGCCGCCCCGGCCGCCCCGCTCCCCGCCGCGGTCGCCGCCGCCCCCGCTCCGGCCGCGCAGGACCCCGTACGGCAGGACCCCGTACGCCAGGAGCTGGTGCGGCAGGACCTCGACCCGGCCACCGTCGCGAGGCTCGACGCGGCGATCACCGCCGCCATGAAGAAGGACGCCATCCCGGGCGTGACCGTCGGCCTGTGGATGGCCGGCCGCGGCGACTACGTGAAGACCTTCGGCGTCGCCGACAAACAGTCCGGCACCCCCATGAAGACGGACCTCTACACGCGCATCGGCAGCGTGACGAAGACCTTCACCGTCACCGCCGTCCTCCAGCTGGTCGACGCGGGCCGCATCGAACTCGACGACCCGATCTCGATGTACGTGGACGACGTGCCGGGCGGCGCCGGGATCACCGTGCGGCAGCTCGCCGCCATGCGCAGCGGCCTCTACAACTACACCGAGGACGAGAAGTTCCTGGACGCCATGCGCACCGACCCGCAGCGCGAGTTCACCCCGCGCCAGCTGCTCGACTACGCCTTCGCGCACCCGGCGAACTTCGAGCCGGGCACCAAGTGGGAGTACAGCAACACCAATACGATCCTCCTCGGGCTCCTGCTGGAGGAGGTGAGCGGGCAGCCCCTGGGCGGCCACCTGCGCGAACACGTCTTCGACCCGCTGAAGCTGGACGACACCTCCCTGCCGGCCGGCGCCGCGTTCCCCGAGCCGCACGCCCAGGGCTACACGACCTTCACCCCGAACGGCTCCCTCACGGAGGCCACCGGCTGGAACCCCTCCTGGGCCTGGGCCGCCGGATCCGCGATCTCCACCCTGGAGGACCTGCACGCCTGGGTCCCGGCCCTGGTCGACGGCCGGCTGCTGACCCCCGCCACGCAGGCGCAGCGGATGCGCACGCAGTCCGTCGGCGTACCGGGCGTCTCCTACGGCCTCGGCATCGCCGAGGTCCACGGCTGGCTCGGGCACAACGGCGAGCTGCCGGGCTACGAGACCATCGCCGCGCACCTGCCGCAGCAGCGGGCCACGCTCGTCGTCCTGGTCAACTCCGATGCCGACCGCGGCGGTTCGTACAGCACCACCGTCGGCAAGGCCGTCACCGCAATCGTCACCCCGGACCACGTGTGGGACCTGCCCTCCCCGGCCCAGGTGGGCAACAACCACTGAGTGCCCTCAGGCGCTGCCCGCCGCCAGGTCCAGGTCCGCGGCGATCCGGGCCGCGACCTCTTCCGCGTACTCCGCGTCCGCCCGCTCGAAGGCGGCCCGCGAGGCGCCCCGCACGAACGTCAGCGCGCCCACCGTCCGGCCCCGGCTCCGCAGCACCGTGCACAGCACGTGCACGGCGTCCTCGGGCCACTGCCGGGCCCGCGCCCACGGCCCGTCCGGCTCCCCGCGCGGGGCGGAGGTCCGCACCGAGCCGATCCGCTCCAGCGCCTGGAACACCGGGTGCCCGGCCTCGTACCGCACGGGGATCGACCCGGGCCCCGGCAGCACCGGAGGCGAGGCGGCCGACCGGACGAGCCTGCGCCGCTCCGGGCCGGCCGACGGGTCCAGCACGTCCAGCAGCGCGTGCTCGGCGAAGCCCGCGAGGGCGAAGTCCAGGCGGACGGCCGCCGCCTCGGCCGGGTCCTCGCACTCGGCGGCGACCCGGCCCGCGCGGTGCAGCTGCTGGGCGCGGAAGCGCAGCTGCGCCGTGTCCAGCTGGACCTGGCGGGCCTCGGTGACGTCCTGGAAGAGCCAGCCCACCCCGAGCGGGACGGGCTCCTCCGCCAGCGGTGAGGCCAGGCGCAGGAACCCGCACCGCCAGCACCGCCGCCGCACGCCCTCCGCCGTGCGCACCGACACCCACAGCTCCACCGGCAGCGGCGGCGCCCCTTCGGCCAGCACGTGCTGGAGGGCACCCTCCAGCTCCTCCACGCCCTGCGTCAGCAGCTCCCCCAGCGGGCGGCCGAGCAGCGCGGTGCGGCCGGTGCCGAAGGCGCGCGCGGCGTGCGCGTTGACCACGGCGGGCCGCAGGTCCACGTCGACGAGGACCACGCCCCACGAGGCGTCCTCCATCAGTGCCTCGCTCAGCGCGATGGACCGCTCGAGATCGATCTGGGCGTGCACCTCGCTGAAGGCGCAGTACACCCCGGCGGGCTTGCCGTCCGCGCCCGGCACCCCGGCGGACTGGGTCCGTACGAGGACCCGTCCGCCGTCCTTGGTCACCAGCGCGAACTCGTGCACCTGCCGCCCCGGCACGTCCTGGGCGGCCATCAGCCGCTCCTCGACGTCCTGCGCGTCGGCGGCCCGCACCGCCCATCCGGCGAACCCCTTGCGCCCGACCGCCTCGGCGGCGGACCAGCCGAGGATCCGCTCGGCCTCCCGGTTCCAGTGCGTGATCACGCCGTCGGAGTCGAACGCGCACAGGGCTGCGTCCATCCCGTCCAGCAGCGCTGCGAGCAGATCGTCGGTGGTCTCACCACGTCCGAAGGCACTCACCTGGCACCCCCTGCAGGTGTTCGCGTGTGCGGCACGTCAGATCATTGAACTGGAACGTGACGCAGCACACACCTGGTTCCCCGAATCCTCCCGGAATGTCCTACCCGGACCCTCGCATAAAAGGGTTGAGACCCCTCCGGAGGAGGCCTAGGCTCTGCCGTACACGAGAAGGGAGGTGGTTCCCGAAATGTACGGAAACCGGACGCGTGAGGTGGCTGCGGGCTAAGGGCCCGTCGTCGCACGCACCCAGTGCGATGCCCGGCGGGTACGCCGAGCGCCAATCCCAAGCAGTCACCCGACCCGCGGGCTCGCCGGTACGTCCGGCCGGCTCCTCTCACTGCAGGAGAGGAACCCGAGCCCGCGGGTCGTCTGCGTTCACCGCCCCCGTCCGCGGGCGCCCGGGCTACGGGCAGAGCCGTTCGACGCGCCACTTGCCGGGGCGGGCCGCCTCCAGCACGTAGCGCAGCCGGTCGTGCAGGCGGTTCTCGTGGCCCTGCCAGAACTCCATCGAGTCGGGGGCGACCCGCAGCCCGCCCCACTGCGGCGGTACGGGGACCTGCTCGCCCTCCGGATAGCGGGCGGCGAGTTCCGCGTACCGCCGGTCCAGCTCCTCGCGGGAGCCGACCACGCTGGACTGCTCGCTCGCCCAGGCGCCCAGCTGGGAGCCGTGCGGACGGGACCGGAAGTACGCGGCCGTCTCGTCGCGGCCGATCCGGGCCGCGGTGCCGGTGACGACGACCTGGCGGGCGATGGGGTGCCAGGGGAAGAGCAGCGCGACGTGCGGGTTCTCCTCGATCTCACGGCCCTTGCGCGAGTCGTAGTTGGTGAAGAAGACGAAGCCCCGCTGGTCGAACTGCTTCAGCAGCACGGTGCGGGAGCTGGGCCGGCCGTCCGCGGTCGCCGTCGAGACGACCATGGCGTTCGGTTCGAAGAGGTTCGCGTCGGCGGCCTGCTGGAACCACCGGGCGAACTGCCGCATCGGGTCCTCGGCGAGGCTGTCCTCGGCGACGATCTCCGAGCGGTACTGCTTGCGCATGACGGCGGGGTCAAGGTCATGGTCGGTCACGCGTGCCATCCTGCCGCAGTACGACATCCTGAGGTGTGCCGGACGTCACGCTTCCGCACGCCATCGGGAACGGACAAAATCTTGGGGCCGGTCCGGGCGTCCCCACGCGGGTGACCTCCGGCCGTGCCGGGCATCAACGGGGATGACCGCGCCGGACCGCGAATCACGCCGGGAGCCGCGCGTGTTCGCACTATCTGAGGAGCCGCCTGATGTCCGACTTCGTACCGGGACTCGAAGGTGTCGTCGCGTTCGAAACGGAGATCGCCGAGCCCGACAAGGAAGGCGGATCCCTCCGCTACCGGGGCGTAGACATCGAAGACCTCGTCGGCCACGTCTCCTTCGGGAACGTCTGGGGCCTGCTCGTCGACGGTGCCTTCAACCCCGGCCTGCCGGCCGCCGAGCCCTTCCCCATCCCCGTCCACTCCGGGGACATCCGGGTCGACGTGCAGTCCGCCCTCGCCATGCTGGCCCCCGTGTGGGGCCTGAAACCGCTCCTGGACATCGACGAGCGGACGGCCCGCGACGACCTGGCACGGGCCGCCGTCATGGCCCTGTCGTACGTCGCCCAGTCCGCCCGCGGCCAGGGTCGCCCGATGGTGCCGCAGCAGGAGATCGACAAGGCCGAGTCCGTGGTCGAGCGGTTCATGATCCGCTGGCGGGGCGAGCCGGACCCGCGGCACGTCAAGGCCGTCGACGCCTACTGGACCTCGGCCGCCGAGCACGGCATGAACGCCTCCACCTTCACCGCCCGCGTCATCGCCTCCACCGGCGCGGACGTGGCGGCGGCACTGTCCGGAGCCGTGGGCGCCATGTCCGGCCCCCTGCACGGCGGGGCGCCGTCGCGCGTCCTCGGCATGATCGAGGAGATCGAGCGCACCGGCGACGCCGTGGCGTACGTGAAGAAGGCCCTGGACAAGGGCGAGCGCCTGATGGGCTTCGGGCACCGCGTCTACCGGGCCGAGGACCCGCGCGCCCGTGTGCTGCGGCGCACCGCCAAGGAACTGGACGCCCCGCGCTACGAGGTGGCCGCCGCCCTGGAGAAGGCCGCGCTGGAGGAGCTGCACGCGCGCCGGCCCGACCGGGTGCTGGCCACCAACGTGGAGTTCTGGGCCGCGATCATGCTGGACTTCGCGGAGGTCCCGGCGCACATGTTCACCTCCATGTTCACCTGCGCCCGCACGGCCGGCTGGTCGGCGCACATCCTGGAGCAGAAGCGCACGGGACGCCTGGTCCGTCCCTCGGCCCGCTACACCGGTCCGGGCCAGCGCGACCCGCGCGAGATCGAGGGGTACGAGGGCATCGCGACCCGGTGACGACCCCGCCGGGGCGGGGGTCGACGGACCTCGCCGCCCCGGCACGGCCGGACCCGTCCTCCACAGGCTGTGGAGGGCGGGTCCGTTCCGATCGGCGGGACGCCCCTGTGACGACAGCCCTAGCGGGCTGCGCCCAGGGTCGCCTCCAGGATCCGGGACCACTGGGCCACCACGCCGGCGCGGCGTGCCGTGTCGTCGGTGAGGACGTTGGCCAGGCCGAGGCCGCGGGCCAGGTCGAGCAGGCCCTGCACGGTCTCCCGTACGCCGGGGACGGACTCGTCCGCCCCGAGCAGCTCCACGGCGATGCGGTGGGTCTCGCGGCCCACCCGGGCCTCCAGTTCGGTGACGCGGGGGCGCAGCTGCTCCTCGTTGGACGCGGCGACCCACAGCTGGAGCGCGGCCCGGAAGAGGGTGCCCGTATACAGGTCGACCAGTGCCTCCACCACGGTGGGGCGGGCCGCGGGGGCGGAGTGGAAGAGTTCCCGCATGGCGGTGGACCGCTCCTCCGCGACGTACTCGACGGCCGCCGTGAAGAGGTCCTCGCGGGTCGGGAAGTGGTGCTGGGCCGCGCCCCGGGAGACCCCGGCGCGTTCGGCGACGACGGCGACGGTGGAGCCCGTCCAGCCGTGTTCGGCCAGGCAGGAGACGGCCGCCTCCAGGAGGTGGCGACGGGTGACGCGGCTGCGCGCCTGCTTGGGGCCGGTGGCGCCGGGCGCGCCCGGCGTGCTGGTCACAGGACCCATGACGGGTCCCGGCGCTCGAAGCGGGCGGTGATGCCCTCGCGGGCCTCGGCGGAGGCGAACAGTCCCGCGGACAGCTCGGTGAGGCGGGCTCCGTCGCGTTCCAGGGCTTCGCGCACGGCGGAGGCGGTGAGCGCCTTGGTGGCGGCCAGGCCCTGCGGGGAGGCCTTGCGCAGCCCGGCGAGGACGGGTTCCAGCGCCTGGTCGACGGCGTCGGCGCCCTCAGCGCCCTCGGGGTCGTCCGCGGCGGCCAGGGTGATCAGGCCGATCCGGGCGGCTTCCGTGGCGTCGAAGGGCTCGGCGGTCAGGAAGTAGCGGGCGGCGGCCCGGGGGTCCAGGCGCGGCAGCAGCGGCATCGAGATCACCGCGGGGGCGAGGCCGAGGTGGGTCTCCGTGAAGGCGTACGTGGACCGGGGCCCGGCGGCGGCGATGTCGCAGGCCCCGAGCAGGCCGAGGCCGCCGGCCCGGACGTGCCCGGTGACGCGTGCGACGACGGGCTTGGGCAGTCCGGCGATCTCGCGGAGCAGGCCCAGGAAGTCGGCGGGGTCGCAGGGGGACTTGAGGTCGGCTCCGGCACAGAAGGTGCTGCCGCT
Organism: Streptomyces sp. NPDC058646; assembly: GCF_042716875.1. NCBI lineage: Bacteria > Bacillati > Actinomycetota > Actinomycetes > Kitasatosporales > Streptomycetaceae > Streptomyces > Streptomyces sp. NPDC058646. The sequence continues at coordinate 153,790 of NZ_JBHXRK010000019.1, forward strand.
GTGGGTGAGCACGACGGCCCGTACGGCCGGGTCGGCCCCGGCGGCGGCGAGCGCGGCACGCAGCTCGGCCACGAGGGCGGCGGAGAGTGCGTTGCGGTTGGCCGGGGAGTCCAGGGTGAGGGTGGTGACGCCGGTCGCCTGGGCGGCGTGCACGAGTGGGGCCATGTCTCCTCCGGAGGGGTTGCTGGTGTGCGGGCCGGGCGGGCCGGAACCCTCCCGGGGAGGGTATGCGGGGCCCCCGCGCCCCGCCCCCCTGGGGCTCCGCCCGGGGACCCCGCCCCAGGCCCCGCCGTGGGATCCCCCGGGCGGGGCCTGGGGTCGGGGGCTGTCCGGGCAGGGCCTAGTAGGACTTCGGCAGGCCGAGGGTCTGGTGGGAGATGAAGTTGAGGATCATCTCGCGGCTGACCGGGGCGATGCGGGCCACCCGGGAGGCGGTGATGAGCGAGGCCAGGCCGTACTCGCGGGTGAGGCCGTTGCCGCCGAGGGTGTGGACCGACTGGTCCACCGCCCGCACGCAGGCTTCGCCGGCCGCGTACTTGGCCATGTTCGCCGCCTCGCCCGCCCCCATGTCGTCGCCCGCGTCGTACAGGGCGGCGGCCTTCTGCATCATCAGGCGGGCCAGTTCCAGCTCGATGTGGGCCTGGGCGAGGGGGTGGGCGACGGCCTGGTGGGCACCGATGGGCTCCTTCCAGACCTGCCGGGTCCGGGCGTAGTCGACGGCCGTGGCAAGGGCGTGGCGGCCCATGCCGATCGCGAAGGCGGCGGTCATGATGCGCTCGGGGTTGAGTCCGGCGAAGAGCTGGAGGAGGCCCGCGTCCTCGTCGCCGACGAGGGCGTCGGCGGGCAGCCGGACCTCGTCCAGGACCAGCTCGAACTGCTTCTCCGCCGCACGGAGTTCCATGTCGATGACCGTGCGCGAGAAGCCCGGGGCCTCGCGGGGGACCAGGAACAGGCAGGGCTTGAGGCGGCCGGAGCGGGCGTCCTCGGTGCGGCCGACGATCAGGGTGGCGTCGGCGATGTCGACGCCGGAGATGAAGACCTTGCGGCCGGAGAGGATCCAGTCGTCGCCGTCGCGGCGGGCCGTGGTCGTGATGCGGTGGGAGTTGGATCCCGCGTCGGGTTCGGTGATGCCGAAGGCCATGGTGCGGCTGCCGTCGGCGAGGCCCGGAAGCCAGGCCCGCTTCTGGGCGTCGGTGCCGAAGCGGGCGATGACCGTGCCGCAGATGGCCGGGGAGACGACCATCATCAGGAGGGGGCAGCCCGCGGCCCCGAGTTCCTCCAGGACGATGGAGAGTTCGGCGATGCCTCCGCCTCCGCCTCCGTACTCCTGCGGCAGGTTGACCCCGAGGTAGCCGAGCCGGGCGGCGTCCGCCCACAGCTCGTCCGGGTGGCCGCCCTCGTCGGCGACGCGGGCCAGGTACGCGCGGCCGTACTTCTGCCCGAGCGCGGCGACGGCTTTGCGCAGGTCCTGGTGTTCCTGGGTTTCTGAGACGGCGGTGCCGGTGGCGGAGCTCATGTCTGCGGTTCCTCCTGGACTACGGCGAGCAGGGCGCCGAACTCGACCTGCCGGCCGGTGGCGGCGTGGAGCGCGGTGAGCGTGCCGGAGGCGGGAGCGAGGATGCGGTGCTCCATCTTCATGGCCTCCAGCCACAGCAGGGGCTGCCCGGCGGTGACGGCGCTGCCGGGGGCGAGTCCCTCGGCGACGCGGACGACGGTGCCGGGCATGGGGGCGAGCAGGGAGCCCGGTTCGGTGCGGCTCTCGGGCTCCGCGAACCGGGGGACGGGGACGAGGGTGTGGGCGCCGAGCGCGGAGTCGACGTAGACCTCCGAGCTGTTCGAATTTCGTTTCACGTGGAACACGCGCCTGATGCCGTCGACTTCGAGGGTGACGAGGGCCGGTTCGGCGGCCAGGACCCGGACGCCCGGGTGGTCCAGCGGGTGGTAGCGGACCGTGTACTCGGCTCCCCCGGCACCCCGCGCGGCGTAGCGGCGGGTCTGCGGCTGGGAGCGGAGGTTGCGCCAGCCGCCGAGGCGGGCGGCGAGCGGGGCGTCCGGCGCCGGGGCCGCGTCGGCGAGGGCGGCGGCGAGAGCGGCCAGGGTGGCGTCGGGCGCGCCCTCGGTGAGCGCGGCGAGGTGGCGTCCGTAGAAGCCGGTGTCGAGCTGCCCGGCGGTGAACTCCGGGTGGCGCAGGGTGCGTACGAGGAGCTCGCGATTGGTGACCAGTCCGTGGATCCGGGCTCCGGCGAGGGCGTGGGCGAGGATCCGTACGGCCTCGGGGCGGGTCGGGGCGTGGGCGACGACCTTGGCGAGCATCGGGTCGTAGTGGATGCCCACGCCGTCCCCGCCGGCGTAGCCGCTGTCGACGCGGACCGTACCGGGGATGTCGAGGGTGTGCAGGACGCCGGCCTGCGGGCGCCAGTCCTGGGCGGGGTCCTCGGCGTAGAGGCGGGCCTCGACGGCGTGACCGCCGGGCTCGGGCGGCGACAGGGGAAGCGCCGCGCCCTCGGCGACGCGCAGCTGGAGGGCGACGAGGTCGAGGCCGAAGACGGCTTCGGTGACGGGGTGCTCGACCTGGAGGCGGGTGTTCATCTCCAGGAAGCAGGGGCGCCCGTCGGCGGTGACGAGGAACTCGACGGTGCCCGCCCCCCGGTAGGAGACGGCCCGGGCCGCGGCGACGGCGGCCTCGTGGAGGGTCGTGCGCAGGCTCTCCGGCAAGCCGGGCGCGGGGGCCTCCTCGATGACCTTCTGGTGGCGCCGCTGGAGGGAGCAGTCGCGGGTGCCGAGCGCCCACACGGTTCCGTGGGCGTCGGCCAGGATCTGCACCTCGACGTGGCGGCCGCGCTCCACGTAGGGCTCGGCGAAGACCTCGCCGTCGCCGAAGGCGGAGCGGGCTTCGGCGACGGCGCCTTCCAGGGCCTCCTTGAGGCCGTCGAGGTCGCGGACGACGCGCATGCCGCGCCCGCCGCCGCCCGCGGCGGCCTTCAGGAGCAGCGGCAGGTCGGCGGCGGTGGCGGCGGCCGGGTCCACGGGCTCCAGGAGGGGGACTCCGGCGGCGCGCATCAGCTCCTTGGCGCGGGTCTTGGAGGCCATGGCTTCGATGGCCTCGGGGGGCGGGCCGATCCAGGTCAGGCCGGCGGCCTGGACCTGGCGGGCGAAGCCGGCGTTCTCGGAGAGGAAGCCGTAGCCGGGGTGGACGGCGTCGGCCCCGGCGGCGAGGGCCGCCCCGATGATCAGGTCGCCGCGCAGGTAGGTGTCGGCGGGGGCCGCGCCGGGGAGGCGGACGGCCGCGTCGGCGCTGCGGACGTGGAGGGCGTCGGCGTCGGGGTCGGAGTGGACGGCGACGGTGTCCAGGCCCAGGGCGCGGGCCGTGCGGAAGATCCGTACGGCGATCTCACCACGGTTGGCGACGAGCAGGGAGGTGATCGACTGGGTCATGGGCGGGCTCACATCCGGAAGACGCCGAAGCCGCCACGGGCGCCCTCGACGGGGGCGTTGTGGACGGCCGACAGACACAGGCCGAGGACGGTGCGGGTGTCGCGCGGGTCGATGACCCCGTCGTCGTACAGCCGCCCGGACAGGAACATCGGCAGGGACTCGGACTCGATCTGGGCCTCGACGAAGGCCCGCATCCCGGCGTCCTGTTCCTCGTCGTACGGGAGCCCCTTCGCGGCGGCGGACTGCCGGGACACGATGGAGAGGACCCCCGCGAGCTGCTGCGGGCCCATGACGGCGGATTTGGCGCTGGGCCAGGCGAAGAGGAAGCGGGGCTCGTAGGCGCGGCCGCACATGCCGTAGTGGCCGGCCCCGTAGGAGGCGCCGATGAGCACCGACAGGTGGGGGACGCGGGAGTTCGAGACCGCATTGATCATCATCGAGCCGTGCTTGATGATGCCGCCCTGCTCGTACTCCTTGCCGACCATGTAACCGGTGGTGTTGTGGAGGAAGAGGAGCGGGATGTCGCGCTGGTTGGCGAGCTGGATGAACTGGGCCGCCTTCTGCGACTCGGCGCTGAAGAGCACGCCCTGGGCGTTGGCGAGGATCCCGACCGGATAGCCGTGGAGTGTGGCCCATCCGGTGACCAGGCTGGTGCCGTACAGGGGCTTGAACTCGTCGAAGTCGGAGGCGTCGACGATCCGGGCGATGACCTCGCGGGGGTCGAAGGGCGTCTTCAGGTCGGGCGGGACGATCCCCAGCAGCTCCTCGGGGTCGTACAGGGGCTCCGCGGCCCGCGGCGGGTCCGCGTGCGCCTTGCGGTGGCCCAGGCGGGCGACGACGCGGCGGGCCCGGCGGATCGCGTCGTGCTCGTCGAGGGCGTAGTAGTCGGCGAGGCCGGAGGTACGGGCGTGCATGTCGGCCCCGCCGAGGGACTCGTCGTCGCTCTCCTCGCCGGTGGCCATCTTGACCAGGGGCGGACCCCCCAGGAACACCTTGGAACGGTCCTTGATCATGATGGTGTGGTCGGACATGCCGGGGACGTACGCGCCTCCGGCGGTGGAGTTACCGAAGACGACGGCGACCGTCGGGATGCCGTCGGCCGACAGCCGCGTCAGGTCGCGGAAGATCGCCCCGCCCGGAATGAAGATCTCCTTCTGGGAGGGGAGGTCGGCGCCGCCGGACTCGACGAGGCTGATGCAGGGCAGCCGGTTCTGCCGGGCGATCTCGTTGGCCCGCAGGGCCTTCCTCAGGGTCCAGGGGTTGCTGGCCCCGCCGCGCACGGTCGGGTCGTTGGCCGTGACCAGGCACTCGACGCCCTCCACGGTGCCGATGCCGGTGACCATGGACGCCCCGACGGGGTAGTCGCTGCCCCAGGCCGCGAGCGGGGACAGCTCCAGGAACGGCGTGTCCGGGTCGAGGAGCAGCTCGATGCGTTCGCGGGCCAGGAGCTTGCCGCGTTCGCGGTGCCGGGCGGTGTACTTCTCGCCGCCGCCCTCCAGGGCCTTGGCGTGTTCGGCGTCGAGCGCGGCCAGCCGCTCCAGGGCCGCGGTACGGGCCTTCGCGTGCTCGGGACTGCGGGGGTCGACGGTGGTACCGAGGCGGGTCATGGGCCGCTCACTTCCGGTGCGGGCAGCAGGTGGGCCGGGATGTCGAGGTGACGGGCGCGCAGCCATTCGCCGAGGGCCTTGGCCTGGGGGTCGAAGCGGTGGCCGGAGGCGACGCCGTCGCCGAGGATCCCGGTGACGGTGAAGTTCAGGGCGCGCAGGTGGGGCAGTGCGTGGCGGGTGACGGGGAGACCGGACGTCTCGGGGAGCAGGGACCGGAAGGCGTTCACCGTGAGGGTGCGGTGCAGCCAGTCCCAGGCGGCGGCGGACTCCACCCACACGCCGACGTTGGCGTCCCCGCCCTTGTCGCCGCTCCGGGCCCCGGCCACTGCGCCGAGCGGCGCCCGCCGGGCCGGCCCCGCGGCTCCGCCCCGGTCCCCTTCGGCTGCTCCGCCCCCGGACCCCCTCGTCCCGGTCTCCCCCGGACTCCGTCCCGAGGGACCCCCGGGCGGGTCCGGGTCGGGGCCCGGCTGCGCCGGCAGGGTGGCCGGCCGGGGTGGGTGGGGTGGGTGGGGGATCGGGAGGCGGGTGCCGTCGGGGAGGACCGCCGTGTGGGGGACGGTCTCCGGCGGGACCAGGGCCGAGGTGAAGACTCCGTACGGCTGGGCCGGTCCCGGCGGGGCCGTCACGTGGAAGCCCGGGTAGCTGCCCAGCGCGAGCTCCACGGCCGCCGAGGTCAGGGCGCGCCCGACACGGTCCGGGGACGGGTCGCGGACCACCAGGCGCAGCAGGGCGCTGGCCGTCTCCTCCGTCGGGGCGTCCGCGTGGTCCGTGCGGGCCAGGGTCCACACGGCGTCGGCGACGCCGTCCAGCGCCTCGGCCAGCTGCGCGCGGACCAGCGCGGCCTTCGCCTCGACGTCCAGGCCGGTCAGGACGAAGACCACCTCGTTGCGCCAGCCCCCGATGCGGGTGACACCCGCCTTCAACGCCGCGGGCGGCGGTTCGCCGAGGACCCCCGAGACGCGGACCCGGTCGGGCCCCTCCACGGACAGCCGGACGGTGTCCAGGCGGGCGGTCACGTCCGGGCCCAGGTAGCGGGCCCCCTGCGTCTCGTACAGGAGCTGAGCGGTGACCGTCCCCGTGGTGACGGCTCCACCGGTGCCCGGATGCTTGGTGATCACCGAGGAGCCGTCCTCGGCAACCTCCGCGAGCGGGAAGCCCGGACGGCGGACGTCGTGCGCGGTGAAGAAGGAGTAGTTGCCGCCGGTGGCCTGGGTGCCGCATTCCAGGACGTGCCCGGCGACCACCGCCCCCGCCAGCCGGTCGTAGTCCTGCGGCGCCCAGTCGAACCACCAGGCCGCCGGACCGCTCACCAGCGCCGCGTCGGTGACGCGGCCGGTCACGACCACGTCCGCGCCCGCCCGCAGGCAGGCCGTGATCCCCGCACCGCCCAGGTAGGCGTTGGCCGTCAGGGCGTCCTCGTGCGGCATCAGGTCGTCGCCCTCCACGTGGGCGACGGTGACCGGTACCCCCACCTCGGCCGCCAGGGCGCGGACGGCGTCGGCGAGTCCGGCCGGGTTGAGCCCGCCCGCGTTCGCGACGATCCGCACGCCCCGTTCGTGCGCCAGCCCGAGCCCCTCCTCCAGTTGGCGCAGGAACGTCTTGGCGTAGCCGAGGTGCGGGCTCTTCAGCCGGTCGCGGCCGAGGATCAGCATCGTCAGCTCGGCCAGGTAGTCGCCCGTCAGCACGTCCAGCGGGCCGCCGGTCAGCATCTCGCGCACGGCGTCGAAGCGGTCCCCGTAGAAACCCGACGCATTGCCGATGCGCAGCGGGCGCCGCGTCACCGGGCGGCCCGCGGTGCCCGCCCGGGACCCGCCGGACCCGCGAAGGCCTGGGCGATGTCCAGCCAGCGGTCCGCGTCGGCGCCGGTGGCGGTCAGCGCCAGATCGGCCCGGTGGGCCCGCTGGGTCACCAGGAGGCAGAAGTCGACCGCCGGGCCGGTCACCCGCTGCGGGGCGTCCGGCGGACCGTACGCCCACACCCCGGCCCCGTCCGGAGCCGCCAGCTCCACCCGGAACTCCCCGGCGGGCGCCGGCAGTCCGCGTACGGCGTAGGCGTAGTCGCGGGCCCGCACCCCGATCCGGGCCACGTGGCGCAGCCGGGCGGTCGGGGCGCGGCGCACGCCGAGCGCGTCGGCGACGTCCTGGCCGTGCGCCCAGGTCTCCATCAGCCGGGCGCCGGCCATCGAGGCGGCCTTCATCGGGGGCCCGTACCAGGGGAACCGGGTGGCCGGCGAGGCCTCGGCCAGCGCCTCGCCGAGGGCGGCGCGCCCGGTCCGCCAGCGGGCCAGCAGCGCGGCGGGCGGCAGCGCCGCTCCCTCCTCGGCGCCCTCGTCGACGAAGGAGTCGGGGGCCTTCAGGGCCTCCTCGACCATGACTCCGAAACCGGCGGCATCGGTCAGGGAGAGCAGCGCCGCCCGGTCGGTCCAGTGCAGGTGGGCGATCTGGTGGGCGATGCTCCAGCCCGCCGCGGGAGTGGCCCGGGCCCAGTCCTCCTCGGGCAGCCGGCCCACCAGGAGGTCGAGTCCGTCCCCCTCCTCACGCAGGTCGGCGAAGACGGCGGCGGCGGCGGCGGCGGCGGCGGCGGAAGCAACGGCAACTGCATCGGCATCGGCATCGGCATCGGCATCGGCGATGGACGGATCGGGCACGGGTGCGCTCCCCTCTCGGCGTGAGGGGAAGAGTGGCAGCCGGCATGAAAACAATCAAGCATGCTTGCATGATCTGGCCGCGATCCGGCGCGTTCCCGCCACCGGCGCCAACCCCCTTGCCGTTGCAGCGACTTGCGCGGACCGCCGAGGGCCGCAGGCCCGCACCCCGGCCACCGCCCGGCACGGAGGGGCGTTTCCGGCCGTAACCCGGAAACTCGCGATTCGTCACCGGATGTCCCGTCGATACTGGACGTTCCGCTCCGGGCCCGGGCGAGCACACCACGTTCATGTCACTCGACACAGAGGATGAACCGACGTGACCGCAGCCGGACGAACCCCCTTCTCCCTCTATCCCGAACTCGACTCGACCGCCCTCGGCGCCTTCGTCACCGCCCTGGAGAGCGGCGACGTCACCGGCCTCTCCCCCGCCCGCGCCGCCGAGGTCGCCGAGGCGCGCTCCGTCGCCGTCTTCACCCGCACCGAGGTGACCGGCTCCGACGGCGACCTCCTCGACGCCGCGATGTGGCGGCACACCGGGGTCCAGCCGCGGCCGGTGATCGTCATGCCCTCGCCCTGGACCGACCTGGGCTGGCTCGCGTACGCCGTCCAGGCCACCCTCTTCACGACCCGCGGCTACAACGTCCTCGCCTACTCCGCTCGCGGCTTCGCCGCCTCCGAAGGCCAGGTCGACGTGGCGGGCCCGCTCGACATCGCCGACGGCAGCAGGGCCCTGGACCACCTCGTCGAGCGCAGCACCGGGCCGGTGACGAAGGTCGGCTTCCTCGGGGACTCGTACGGCTCCGGCATCAGCCAGCTGGTCGCCGCGCACGACACCCGCGTCGACGCCGTGGTCGCACTGAGCACCTGGGGCGATCTCGGGGAGGCCTTCTACGAGAACTCCACCCGCCACGTCGCAGCCGTACGGGCCCTGCTCGACGCCGCCGCGAAGGCCCGGCTGAGCCCGCAGACGCGGAGCGTCTTCGACAACGTCCTGGCCGGCCGCAACATCCGGGGCACCCTGCGCTGGGCGGAGCCGCGCTCGCCCTTCACCCACATCAAGGAGCTCAACCGCCGCCAGGTCCCCGTCTTCTACTCGCACGCCTGGCACGAGACGCTCTTCCCGTCCAACCAGACCCTGAAGACGTTCAACGAACTGACCGGCCCCAAGCGCCTCGCCTTCTCCATCGGCGACCACTCCGGGCCCGAGTCCTCGGGCATGTTCGGGCTGCCGAACCGGATCTGGACGGACGCGCACCGCTGGTTCGACCGCCACCTCAAGGGCATCGACAACGGCATCGACGCCGAGGGGCAGGTCCTCAACGAGGTGATGTGGAGCAAAACCCTCGAACCCCGCCCCACCTGGCACTCCGTCACCGAGGAGGTGCACCGGCTGCACCTGGCGGGCGGCGGTGAGCTGACCGAGGAGCCGGAGGCCGGCTGGACGGCGGGCGTCCTGTGCGGGGTCGACACCCCGGCCACCGTCGCCGACTCGGTCGTCCTGTCCGGCTACCCGGAGATGGCGGGCCGCCCGAAGGTCTACCCGACGGGTGACATCGACCGCTCCGTCGCCGCGATATGGGCCTCGGCGCCGGCCCGCGAGACCACCCGGCTGCGCGGCACACCGCGGCTGCGCGTCACCTACCGGGCGGCGAACCCCGGCTCGACCTTCGTCGCGTACCTCCTGGACGAGGCGCCCGACGGCACCGCCCACATCGTCACCCACGCCCCGTACACCGACCTCGGCTCCCCGCCGGACAGCCTGATCAGCGCGGACATCGACCTCCAGGCAACCGCGTACGACGTCCCGCGCGGCCACCGCCTGCTCCTGGTGATCGACGCCCGCGACCCCTTCTACGGCGACGCCAACCTCCCCCGCGCCACCCTGTCCTTCACCTCCCCCGAAGCCACCCCGTCCTACGTGGACCTCCCCTTGGGCTGACGGCCCGGCCCCCTCCGCCGCACCTGGCGGCTTCTGCTGGGGGGTGGGGGGGTTGGGCTTCGGGGGGCCTGTTACCCCTTGGCGGGATCAGGGAGGGTTTGGGGGTTTCCCGCCAGTCCTATCGTCTCTCCGTGGCGGGACGGCCCCTCAAGGGCGCTCCTTCGTCGCGTCGCTTCG